>NZ_JBEYZF010000036.1:0-67893 GCF_040645915.1 Nonomuraea sp. NPDC046570
TGTTCACTTGCTCCCACGAAGGGATGACTCCTTCCCCACCCTCAGCACAGAGTTTTATGCCTGTTTGCTACCTCTATCCATTTTGACAGGGAGGGGCCTGCTGTTGGTAGGACAGGCCCCACAGTAGGCGGCTGAGCAGGAGCGCACCGTGTGGGTCGGAAAGGATGCGCCAGGTCTGGTGGTAGTGGTTTGTGGAGAATCGGGCCCTTGTGCCAGGCCGGAGTGTGATCACTCGGTAGTCCCGGCCATCGGCCCGCACATCGTGTCGATGAAGCTTGAGGCGGTCGCCGACCGCGCGGGTGTTGGATGGCCTGGGCTGCTTATGCTCCGGCACAGTTCACCACGATCTTCCTTCCTGTTCGTTGATCCCATGAGAACGTGGGTCGCCCGATGTTCTCAACGGGATTTCAGGCAAGGCCCTCCGCTGAGATCACCAGCCCGTCTGCGGCCATGCACGCCAGACGGTCTCGTCCAGTGAACTGGCGTGTTCGGTGATCGTCTCGAAGTCGCCCGGGAGTCGCTCAGATCTCCGCCCGCGTCCCTGGTGGGATGCGGCATCGCGGGCGGAGCCGCGTCCCTGGTGGGATGCCGCATTCAGTGGGAACGGCCGGGGTCGATCTCAGCAGGGCCGGCGCGGGCGTGTCCCGTGACGGCGCGGGTTCCCAGGCCGGGGAGGGCGAAGCTGACTGAGGTCGTCACCTCGGCGACAGGCTCGATGATCGCGCACTCGAGTAGCACTGCGCCGTTCGCCTGCGCCAGCGTCGCCGCATGTGCGCAAGCCTCGACTGGGTCGGCGAAGGCCCGCCGTGCCGCTGCCAAGGCGCTCAAGTCCGCGGCACTCTGTGCCCGATGATGCGCGACCCTCGCGGCCCCCACGATCGCGAAGGTCATCCCCACCATCAGCACCAATCCCATGACAGCCACACACCAGATCGTCGCCGACCCCCTGTCCTTCACCCGAGATCGCTTGCGGGACGGGGTGTTGGCTGCCAGCAGATTCCGACAAGAACACCGACCACCGCGCCGAAACCGGCCCTGTTCCCGTGCGTCCCCGAAGGTGCCTTCCGCCTCGTCGATGAGCCCGTCGGCTCGATCAATCCGCCCAACATCGACCGGCTGCCCACCAGCCACAGCCCCATCCAGTGGAACCAAGCTCACCACCGCCAACCTCCTTCTCCAATAGCCGCCCCCCACCCCGTTCCGGGCTGCAAGGGTTCCAATGCCTTGTCAGCCCCCTGCGGACGGCCTGATCACTTGCACCCTGATCATCCGCCTGCTGATCATCCGTGCGCTGATCATTCGGACGCTCAGTCGCAGCCGCCTTCCTGCACGCCGGCCCTCTCTCGCTGTGCCGGGTCCTTCGCCTCCGGAGCCGAGACCACGTCCTCCTCCGGCTCCGGCATGCTGACTGCGCTCCCGGCCTGGCCTTCGTGCTCCCCATCACCTCTCTACTGCGGCACTCAGCGCGCGCTTCAACCTCACGTTCACTACGCCCTTCGGCCCTCCCGCATCGCCTAACTCACCCTCTGTGTCACCCTCCGGCCAGGGGTCGCGTGATCGGGCAGCCGGACCGCCCTCCCGCGATCGCCCCAACTCGCCCTCTCTGTCACCTCTCACCTCCACCACTCCGCTCCTGCTCCGGCCTTGATCCTGCTCCGGCTTCTGCCCCTGCTTCTGCTCCGGCTTCTGCCCCTGCTCCGGCTCCGGCTCCGGCTCCGGCTCCGGCTCCGGCTCCGGCCACTGGCGCGGCCTGTCCTCCTTGCCGAGCCTCCCGGTCTCCCCGTGTTGCCCTGCCTCGGCTCAGCCTTGGCCCCTCTTAACCGTGTTCTCTTGGCGGATGAGGGGGCGCGGTTATGGCAGTGAGGAGCCTGCTTCTTCTGCGCCGGGTTCAGTCGCGGAGACGGCGGTGGCGGATACGTCGACTGCAGGAAGCGTGGGGCCCCACGGAGGTTTGATTGGGGCTGAGACTTCTACTCGGGTGGTGCCGGCTTCTCTGTTGATCTCCACCGAGGCGCCGGGGGGTGCCGCGTTCGAGACTCGGCTGCGTACCTGGTCGAGTGGCTCGCCTCTGGCTGCGGCCCGGGCTCCCGCGCGGGCCGCGTCGACGCATTTCAGGTGGGCTTCCACCGCGCCCACCGCCCAGAGGGCTGCTGCGAGCACCACCATCAGCGCGGGCAGGACGGCGGCGGTTTCTGCCGTTACCGAGCCTCTTGAACGTGCTCTGCGCCGCGCGTTCTGGTGCATGGGAGCCTCAGTCGGCCGTGTTCAGGGCGCGGTTGACGAGGGTGGTGAGCATTTCCTGCACTTCCGTGCTGGTGACGACTTTGAAGAGCAGTGCGGCGAATGCGCAGGCGGCGATCGTGCCTACGGCGTACTCGGCGGTGGACATGCCGCGGTCGAGGCCTGGTCGGGGGCGCTGCGCCAGGCAGGCAATCCACCATGCGTTGAGGCGGGTAAGAAGTCGCCCGGTGCGCGCAGCTGGCCTGGGTGCTGGCGGACGCATGGATTCGGCAGGGTGACCGGTGGTGGGCGGATTGGCGGTCGACTCTCGCATCGTTCCTCCTGTGGTGAGGGCCGGGAGGTTGCCCGGCGGTGGGATCAGGTTCGTTGACGAGGGAGAGTCTTCTGGGAGCCGAACGGGGTTCTGGGGATAACGAGCTTCGTCCGGGGACTACCTGTGGACAAGACGGGTCACCACCCGTGGAACGCCACCTGCCAGCCGCCAGCGCGCGGGCGGGCGGGCGGGCCAAGCGGGTGGCCGCGGACGGTAACACGAAGACCCAGCGCACGGCGGATACGCGGAGACGCACCGCACGGCTGCATACGGAGACGCTGCGCGCAAAGGGGACGAGAAGACGCGGTCCCGCACGGGAGAACGAGCGGTCCCGCACGGGAGAACAAGAGGACGCGGTCCCACGAGGGAACAAGAGGACGCGGCCGCGCACGGGAATATGAGATGACGTGGCGCACGGCGGACCGAGAAGACGCGGCGGACTACGCCGCGCCGGCGAAACCGCCGCCACCACCGCCGACTGCCTGCGCGCCGCCGACGCTCGATGAAAGGGAAGACGTAGCCAGGGAAGACGCAGCGAGCAGGCCGCTCGGGCAAGACCCAAAGGTCAGGAGATGCAGGGTGTAGGTCAGCGGCAAAGGTTCCGTGGCAGATGTTCCGTAGCGGAGGCTCCGTCACGGCCCGACCGCCAAGGATGCGGCACTTTGGAGGGAACTCGAAGAGCGCTTGTCCGAACGGTGACTGGCTACGCCGCTCCGTCTTGGAAATGCCGTGTCCCCAGGGCAGCCGCTATCCCTGCGGTGCCCTTCGTCATCCCACTCTCCCTCCGCCCACCTCCCACGCCCCCGCCCGCATCCCACGCCCTCCCCCGCTAAGGGAAGACGACCGCGCTCGCGAGGCCTGCAACCACTGGAATGATGCCCAGGAGCACGAACGCAGGCAGAAAGCACAATCCCAGTGGTGCCACGGCTTGTACGCCGACGCGGCGGGCCGCGGCGACGGCGGTGGCGTGAGCGGATTGGCGGGCGTCGTCGGCGAGGCGGGTGAGGACGTCCGCGACGGGAGCCCCGCTCTGGGCCGCGCGGCTCATCGCTCTCGACAACTGCCCCATCGACGACTCCCCGCCCAGCGTCGCCCACGCGGGCTCCGGATCGGCTCCCAGACGCAACTGCCCGCTCACCCAGGCGAGCCTCCTGCCGAGCGGCCCGCCGATCGCTTCGGCCGCTATCTCGGTCGCCGCGCTCACGGGCTGGCCGGCCTGCAGGCAGGACACCATGAGGTCGGCGGCGAAAGGAAGGTCGGCGGTGATGCGTTCCCGATCGCGACGGACTTCGGGAGGCACGCGCCGATGTACGAGAGCGACGACGACCACCGCGACGACCACCCCGGCCACGATGCCGGTGACACCCCCCACGACTGCACCCACGCAGAGTCCCGCGCAACCGCCAGAGAGCAGCGTACGGCGATCGGCCCCGCCTACGGCGCCCGATTCGAGCCAGTCTGGAGCGGCTTCCGTAACGGCGGGAACGTCCTTCGCCAGGCTGTTCGGGTTCGACGCGCTGCCGGGTGGGCGCAGGGCGTTGAGGCGTTCGGCCGGCGTCCTCGGCGAGATCCACAGCCACACCGCCACACAGGCACACAGGATCGACACCACCTCGATCATTGACATATCTCCTGACATGAACACCGTTGAAGTGTTGAGAGCGGCCTCAGGCGGACACGGCATGCGGTGGCACACCGGATCCGGCTGCCGCCGAGCGCGTTGGCATATGTCCGCAACCGGACGGGACGGTGTCACACGTTCTCCGCCCGGCCGGCCATGCGATGCGTCCACCAGAGACCGCAAGCGTTCAGCCCCACCCCTGTAACCAGGCAGGCGGCTCCGGGAAGGCTGCCGAACAGGAAGTCGAGCGGACGCATCCCCATGGCACCACCGAGTACAAGCCCCAGCACGGGAAGCCCGGCAAGCATTCTGGCGGTCGCGCGAGGACCGGCGAGTTGGGCGGAGATGTCCTGGCGGTGCGCCTGGGCGGTGCGCAGGGATGCGCCGACCCGGTCGACGAGGGCCGCCAACCCGGCCCCCACGGTCACGCTCACATCCCAGCACGCCGCCAGCCTCCGTAACCCTTCCCCGCCGGGCACCGAGCTCGCCGCCACGAGCGCCGCCACCACGTCGCCGCCGTCTCTGGCCGCCGCCAGGAGCGGGCGCATCGCTTCGGCATCGGGAAAGTCCACGGCGTCGACGGCTCTGGCCAGAGCTTCTCCAGCGGTACGACCGGCGGCCAGTTCCGCCGAGAGGGCGTGGCACAGCTCGATGCAAGCCGTGCGCCATGCTTCGGCTCGGCGGGCGGGGCGTGGGCGGGTGAAGAGCGGGCGGCTGTGTGGGCGTTTGCCGATGAGCAGCCGGTCGACGCGGAGTTGGGCGGGGGTGGGCGCTGTCCACATCCACACCGCGAGGGCGGCGGCCAGGGCGGCTATCGCGGCCATGCGAGACCTTCACTTGGCAGGAACGGTCGTGGGGGCGAGATGGGCGCCCGTGCCGCCAGCGCCTCGTAGGCCGGGCCCGCCCGTGCCCGACCGTCTCCGGCGAAGGTCATGGCGGGGTGTGATTCCACGAAGCCCGAGGGGCCGCGGGTGAGCAGGCAGATCTCCGCGATGCGGCGGCGGCCGTCGTCGCGGCCTCGGGTGAGGTGGATGACGACGTCGAGGGCGGCGGCGAGCTGGCTGTGGACCGCTTCCCGGCTCAGCCCGGCGGCGCAGGCCAGCGCTTCCAGCCTCGGGGGCACGTCGGCAGCCGTGTTGGCGTGCAGGGTGCCGCAGCCGCCCTCGTGGCCGGTGTTGAGCGCCGCGAGGAGGTCGACCACCTCCGCTCCTCTCACCTCTCCCACGACGACCCGGTCGGGACGCATGCGCAGTGCCTGCCGTACCAGGTCGCGCAGGCCCACGCCGCCTGCGCCCTCCAGGTTGGCGGGGCGGGATTCCAGGCGGACGACGTGCGGGTGGAGGGGGCGTAGTTCGGCGGAGTCTTCGACCAGGAGGAGGCGTTCGCCCGGGTCGGCGAGGGAGAGCAGGGCCGACAGCATGGTGGTCTTGCCGGTGCCGGTGCCGCCCGTGACGAGGAACGCCAGGCGGGTCTCGACGACGGCGGTGAGGAGTGGGACGGCTTCGGGGGCGACGGTGCCCGCCCGGACGAGGTCGGGGAGAGCGAAGGTACGGCGGGGCGGCAGGCGCAGCGAGATGCTGGTGCCGCCCGAGGCGATCGGGGGAAGGACCGCGTGGAGGCGCACCCCGCCGGTCAGGCGGGCGTCGACGTGCGGGGAGGCGTCGTCGAGGCGGCGACCGGCGGCTGCGGCCAGTCGCTGCGCGAGGCGGCGGACGGCACTGTCGTCGGGGAAGGTCACGCTGGTACGGCGAAGACCGTCGCCGTCGTCGACCCAGACCTCGCGAGGGCCGTTGACCAGGACGTCGGTCACGTCGGGCTCGGCGAGCAGGGGTTCGAGCGGGCCCGCGCCGATGAGGTCGGCGCACAGAGCGCGGGTGACGGCGAGGATCTCGGCGTCGCCGTACACGGACTTCTCGGCGCGCAGGGCCAGCGCGACCTGGGCGGCGCTCGGCTCCACGCCAGTGCGCGCCAGCCGCACCCGGACGGCCTCGACCAGTGCTCTGGGAGCCGGGCCGGGTGAGGCGTCGTGAGTGGTCATGGCGTGAGGAGGTCGGACAGGAGGGAGACGCAGAGGCGGCCGAGCGGGGTTCGGTCGGTGAGGGCGGGCATCTCGCCTCTGTTGAGGGCCGCTGACAGGCGGGGCTGGTCGGGGAGGGCGCCCGCGCAGGGCACGTCCAGGGAGGAGGCCACCACGTCGTCGTCGAGCACGCCGGGGCGGATGATCGCGCGCACGTCGGTGGTGTTGCGGGAGATCTCGCTGAGCACCTGGGCTGCGGCCAGGACGCCGCGTACGTCGGCTGTGACGACCAGGAGGGTCGTGGCGCTGCGGCTGAGCGCCTCGGTGGCGGCGGGGTCGAGGTGGCGCGGCAGGTCGACGACCACGAGGTCGAAGCCGCGCCGTCCGGCTTCCAGCACCGAGCGCATCGCCTCGGGCGGGATCGCCTCGACCTCGCCCCGGTGGAAGGACAGGACGGTCAGGTCGCCGTACGCGGGGAGGGCGGCCCGCAGGGCGGCCGAGCTCACTCGTCCTTCGCGGGCCACCAGGTCCGTCCACCTGGCTCCGGTGGCCTCCTCCTGGCCGAGCAGCGCGTCGATGCCGCCGCCGAGCGGGTCGGCGTCGAGCAGGAGGGTGCGCCGGTCGCGGCGGGAGGCGGTGAGGGCCAGGCAGGCCGACAGGACGCTGGCGCCCGCGCCGCCGCGCCCGCCCGCCACGCACACGATCACCCCGGCCCGTGGCGCGGGCTCCATGACGTCGGCGAACTCCTCGACGAGGTGCCGTTCGCCGGAGGGGAGTTCGACCACGTGCTGGGCGCCCACGGCGACGCAGCGGCGCCAGGTGTCGGGGGTGCTCTCGCGCGTCGCCAGGAACACGCGCCCGCGCCCCGGGGGGCCGGTCGCCGACAGGGCGTCGGCCAGGTCTTCGCCGACCACCACCAGCGGGGCCTGGTTCCAGAAGGGTCTGGCGTGGAGGGGGGCGTGGGCGACGTCGAGGTGGGCGCCCGCCGCCGCGGCGATGCGGACGAGGTCGTCGAGGAGCTCGTGGTCTTCGGTGATGACGAGCGGGCGGGTCATGGGGCCTCCTGTCGATCGGAGGCCCACTTTGGCGAGGAGGGTGAGGGGGCGCGGCGGCCGAACGCCGTTCTGTGGACAAGTGCGACGCGTGCGCGGACTGCCTGTGGACAGCTCTACGCGGCCTGCCACTGAACACAGCGCACGAGAGCGCCGTCAGCCGGTGCGACCGGGCACCACCTGGGCCGTCGGCGGCGTCTTGATCTTGACCTTGCCGCCCCAGCCCGTCAGCCGCATGTCGATGACTTTGTGCACGTTGACGTCGGTGCCCCTCGGCCCTGGCTGCGTATACGAGGTCCAGCCCCGCCTGACCAGTTGGTCCTTCCCTATCCACAGCCGCCAAAGGATCTTGCTCTTCTTGTCCTCGCGGTCGAACACTCCACGGAGCGCGGACCTGAGCCAAGGGGTGACCTCGGCCAACTGGCCCAGCGTGATCGTCCCCTCGTAGCGGGTGGTGCCGCCGCCCGCCGGGCTCCTGGTTCTGGTGGTGGCGAGCACCGCCTTGAGGATCACGGGGTCCAGTACGCCGATGCGGCCGAGCCCCAGCGTGGCACGGTACCCCTTGCCGCCACGATGTCGCCGGCACCGAACTCCACCCGCCCGCCGCTCTTGGTTGTCAGGTCGAGTCCGCGTCCCCGGTCGCCCCTGGTCACTCGGACCTCTACCTGCGAGAACCTGACGCCGTACCCCTTGACCAGGGCCCGCTTGAGCGCCGCCACCGGGCCGGTCGCCAGTTCCCGGCGGTCGTTCGCCGCCTGGCGGCCCCGGATCCGTCGGCCAGGACCAGCGCCCCCAGCACGATCGCCGCGCCCCATGCCCTCATCGACAACACCAGCCGATCTCCCAAGGTGAGCGGTCAAGGCTCCTGGAGAAAAGGGGCGACCCCCGCCGGGGGGGAGAGCGGGGGTCGCCTGACCGGTCCGGCTCCGGGGGGGTAGAGCCGGGCCCGTTTCAGAAGAAAGCTTTCAACACTTGACCAGAGCATGGCAAGGGACATGCAACGCAATCCCATGCACAGTCGCCCCAGTTTCAGGAGATACCACCGTATGCTGCCCGATCAACTCGAGTTTCGTCGAGGAGTAATCTCGTATTTTCGCTAGTTTTTTTGCCCGTAGCCGGACGACTACATGGTGCAACCCATCCCACGATCACCCTGTGTCATCACCCTGGCGACTCCCGCCAAGACCGCCGAACGCGAGTGAGGCTCGCCGTGAGACCCCTGTCCACGCGGGAGTAAAGGTCTTGGTCGCAGGGGTTCCCATCAGGTGGAATCCGACGTACAAAGGTTTCACGGACGACATGTCCGGGTGCGTCAGCCGGGTACCCACGCGCGACCAGCCGCGGGAGGCGCGTCGAGACGGGCTTGACCCGCTCCGACGAATCAAGGTGCACGCTTGGTAACCCGGTGTGACGCACCGGCAGACGGCGTCTCAGTTCTGGGACGCCGTCCGCTATGCACGATCTACCCCCGCTGCAGCGCCTCGCAGATGGCCGTGGTCTCGCGCACCCCGAGCACGACCGCCGAGGCGCACTGCCGTACCCACGCGGCGACGCCCTCGCCGGTGCCCGAGAGGTAGGACCTCAGGCCGTCGGCGTACGGGAGTTCCAGGTGTCCGACCTCGACGGCGGCCAGGGACTTGGGGTCGAGGCCGTGTTCGACCAGCGTGAGCCGCTCGGCGGTGCGCGCGACGACGCCGTCGGCGGTGCCGAAGGGCCGGAGTACGGCAAGCTCGGCGTGCACGATCGCGGCGAGCACCAGCGCCGGCGCCTTGGTCGGGCTCATGAGCAGCTTGACCAGCCCCTCCATCCGAACGGCCAGCTCCTCGCCCTCGGGCGCGGCGCCGAGCCCGAGCGGGTCCGAGACCACCTGGCCGCCGCCTCGGGGACGCCCCAGGTCCGCCTCCGGAACCAAGCCGGCCGCCGCCACGGTGTGCAGGCGGGCCAGCACCTGCCGGGGTGCCGTCCGCCACGTCCCGCCGAGCCGCCCCATCTCGGCGGACGCCCGGAGCGCCCCCTGCACCACGGGATCGGACACCTCGTCACGCCGCAACGCGTCCAGCGGCACGTCGACGCCTTCGAGAGCGGCGGACGCGCGGGCTCCGCGCAGGGACGACTCAGCCGAGACCGCGGGGCTGCGGCGGCGCAGGACCCGGTGCCGGTACAGCCGGTCGACGGCCTCGCGGGCCTCCTCCACGGCCTCGGACACACCCGGCAACTCGGCGATGACAGCCAAAGGATCGCTCACGCCTCCCGACCTTACCCGCCAGTAGACAGACTCCAGGCAGCCCCGAACACAAATCCGAAGAGCCGATTATCGACAGCTTCCGACCGCTCGCCGCCGCCACGCCGGATATTTCTAAGATTTCAGGATGACAACGGTTTAATAGCATTTGTCATGTCCCGCTGATATCTCACCGGCCCGGATCACCTGTTGGTACAGACCTGTCTAGACCTCTTGTGGTGACGCCCTCCGGCCTGGTGAAGTGGGACACGACCTATCCAACCTGGCCATATGAAGGAGCAACGAAGTGGCCCCGGAGACCCCTGGCAACGACACTCAGGCGCTGTCGAACCTGCTTCATGAGAACCGCCGGTTCGCACCGCCGGCCGAGCTCGCCGCGGCCGCGAACGTCACCGCCGCCGCCTACGACGAGGCCGCGGCCGACCGCCTGGCCTTCTGGGAGCGCGCGGCCGACCGGTTGAGCTGGACCAAGCGGTGGGACACCACGCTGGAGTGGAACCCTCCCTTCGCCAAGTGGTTCGTGGGCGGGCAGCTCAATGTCGCCTACAACTGCGTGGACCGCCATGTGGAGGCAGGTCGCGGCGACAAGGTCGCCTACCACTGGGAAGGCGAGCCGGAAGGCGACAGCCGTACCCTCACCTATGCCGACCTGCAGCGGGAGGTCAACAAGGCCGCCAACGCGCTGGCGGAGCTCGGGGTCGCCAAGGGCGACCGGGTGGCGATCTACATGCCGATGATCCCCGAGCTGCCGATCGCGATGCTGGCCTGCGCCCGCATCGGCGCGATCCACTCGGTGGTGTTCGGCGGCTTCTCCGCCACCGCGCTGAAGAGCCGCATCGACGACGCCGACGCCAAGCTGGTCATCACCGCCGACGGCGGCTACCGCAGGGGCGCGCCGAGCGCGCTGAAGCCCACGGTGGACGAGGCGGTCGCGCAGACGCCGCAGGTCGAGAACGTCCTGGTGGTCCGCAGGACCGGCCAGGAGGTGGCGCTGACGGACAAGGACATCTGGTGGCACGACCTGGTCGAGCGCCAGAGCGACCAGCACGAGCCGCAGCCGCACGACGCCGAGGACCCGCTGTACATCCTCTACACCAGCGGCACCACGGGAAACCCCAAGGGCATCCTGCACACCACCGGCGGCTACCTCACCCAGACGGCCTGGACCCACGACGCGGTCTTCGACCTCAAGCCCGAGACCGACGTCTACTGGTGCACCGCCGACATCGGCTGGGTGACCGGCCACTCCTACATCGTGTACGGCCCGCTCGCCAACGGCGCCACCAGCGTCATCTACGAGGGCACCCCCGACACCCCGCACCGCGGCCGGTTCTGGGAGGTCGTGCAGAAGTACAAGGTGACGATCCTCTACACCGCGCCCACCGCGATCAGGACGTTCATGAAGTGGGGTGACGACATCCCCGCCAAGTTCGACATGTCGTCCCTGCGCATCCTGGGCAGCGTCGGCGAGCCGATCAACCCCGAGGCCTACGTCTGGTACCGCGAGCACATCGGCGGCAACCGCTGCCCGGTGGTCGACACCTGGTGGCAGACCGAGACCGGCGCCATCATGATCAGCCCGCTGCCGGGCGTGACCAGCGCAAAGCCGGGCGCGGCGATGCGCCCGCTGCCGGGCATCACCGCCGACGTGGTCGACGACCAGGGCGTCAGCGTGCCCGACGGCGGCGGCGGCTTCCTGGTGGTGCGCGACCCGTGGCCGTCGATGCTGCGCACGATCTGGGGCGACGACCAGCGCTACATCGACACCTACTGGTCCCGCTTCGAGGGGATGTACTTCCCCGGCGACGGCGCCAAGCGCGACGAGGACGGCGACCTGTGGCTGCTCGGCCGCGTGGACGACGTCATGCTCGTCTCCGGCCACAACATCTCCACCACCGAGGTGGAGTCGGCGCTGGTCAGTCACCCGAAGGTGGCCGAGGCGGCGGTCGTGGGCGCCACCGACCCGGTGACCGGCCAGGCGATCGTGTCCTTCGTCATCCTGCGCGGCTCCGCCGAGGAGGGCGCGGACATCGCCAAGGAACTGCGCGACCATGTGGCCAAGACGCTCGGCCCGATCGCCAAGCCGCGCCAGATCCTGGTCGTGCCCGAGCTGCCCAAGACGCGGTCCGGCAAGATCATGCGGCGTCTGCTGCGCGACGTGGCGGAGAACCGCAGCGTCGGGGACGTCACCACGCTGGCCGACAGCACGGTGATGAACCTGATCTCGGAGAAGCTGCCCTCGGCCAAGTCCGAGGACTGACGACCTGAACCAGGGCCCGCGGGAGACGTCCCGCGGGCCCTTCGTCATGCCCGGGTAGGCGTCAAAAGCACGTATGGATAGGCTGGCGAGCAGGTGTGCCGGGAAGTCTGGTCGGCGTGTGGGGGGACCGACCTCTCTCACCAGCCCACCGAGGGGGTACACGTGCGCCGAGCCGCCGAAGTATGGCCGCTCCGACCGACCGTCCGATACGCTCGCACGCTCGCCGAGGCACTGCGCGCGGAGACCATCGGCGGCATCATCATGCTGGTCGCCACCGTCGCCGCGCTGATCTGGGCGAACGTGTCGACCGAGTCCTACGAAGCGCTGCGCCAGGCGAAGTTCGGACCCGAGAGCCTGCACCTGAACCTCGAACTCGTCCAGTGGGCCCAGAACGGCCTGCTGACGATCTTCTTCTTCGTGGCGGGCCTGGAGGTCAAGGAGGAGTTCGTCCACGGCGAGCTGGCCAACCTGCGCAAGGCGGCCCTGCCGATCATCGCGGCGGTGTGCGGCATGGTGGTTCCGGCGCTCATCTACCTGGCGATCAGCGCCGGAGCCGAGGGCGCGAGCCGGGGCTGGGCGATCCCGACGGCGACCGACATCGCGTTCGCGCTGGCCGTCCTGGCCGTGACCGCGAGCGCGATGCCCGCCGCGCTCCGCGCGTTCCTGCTGACCTGCGCGGTCGTCGACGACCTCGGCGCCATCGCGATCATCGCGATCTTCTACACGGACCGGCTGAACGTCCCCATGCTGCTGGCCGGCGTCACACTGATCGCGGTGTACGGCGTGCTCCAGCACCGCAAGGTCACCAGCCTGTGGATCTACCTCCCCCTGGCCGTGGCCGCCTGGTACTTCGTCGAGGTCAGCGGCGTGCACGCCACCGTGGCGGGCGTCGCGCTCGGCCTGCTCACCCGCGTGACGACCACCGACCAGGAGGACAGCTCCCCCGCCGAACTCGCCGACCACTACATCAGGCCCATCTCCGCCGGTTTCGTGGTGCCGGTGTTCGCGTTCCTGTCCGCCGGGGTATCACTCGGCGGCGGCACCCTCAACGCCATCTTCACCGATCGGGTAGTCCTGGGGGTGATGGTCGGCCTGGTGATCGGGAAGTTCCTCGGCGTGTTCGGCGGCGCCTGGCTGTCGGTACGGCTGGGCCTGGCCAGACTGTCCGAGGAGCTGCACTGGCGGGACATGGCCGCGGTGTCGCTGCTGTGCGGCATCGGGTTCACGGTCTCGCTGCTGATCGGCAACCTGGCCTTCAGTCAGGACCCGGTCCGCGCCCAGACGGTCACCGCCGGTATCCTCGCCGCCAGCCTGGTGGCGTCGATACTGGCGGCGGTTCTGCTGCACGTGCGGGTGCGCAGCCGCCGAGATGCGCTGGAAGATGTTTGACATGGCCACCGGGCCCGGATAGGAGACGTTCATGTCGCAGAGTCCCGAGGAAGAATCGCTGGGCGCGCTGGTCGCCCAGGCGAGCGACCACATCTCGACGCTGGTGCGCTCGGAGATCGAGCTGGCCAAGGCCGAGCTCAGGTTCGACGTCAAGCGGGTCGGCACCGCGGCGGGGCTGTTCGCCGCCGCCGCCTTCATGGCACACCTGTGCCTGATCCTGGCCTCGTTCGCGATCGCGTACGTCATGGTCGAGCTCGGCCTCGCCCAGTGGCTGGCCTTCACCATCGTCACGATCTTCTACCTGCTGGTCGCGGCACTGCTGGTCTTCGTCGGGACCCGCAAGCTCAAGGGCCTGGCCGGCATGAAGCGCACCACCAGGTCGATCAAGGGCCTCAAGGAGATCACCTCTTCCGAGGAGGAGCTGCCGGTCACCGCCGGACAGCTCGGCGTGCACAGGGAACCGGTGAAACCAGATGGCCGTTGACGAGACCTTCACCCAGATCGACGGCCCCTGGACGCACCGCGCCGTACACGCCGGCGGCACCCGCTTCCACGTCGTGGAGGCCGGCGAGGGGCCGCTGGTGCTCCTGCTGCACGGCTTCCCGCAGTTCTGGTGGACCTGGCGGCACCAGCTCGCCACCCTGCCCGCAGCCGGCTACCGCGCGGTCGCGGTGGACCTGCGCGGGTACGGCGGCAGCGACAAGCCCCCGCGCGGCTACGACCTGCCCACCCTGGCGGGCGACGCCACCGGCCTGATCAGGGCGCTCGGCGAGACCGGCGCGATCGTCGTCGGCCACGACTGGGGCGGCCTGCTCGCCTGGACGATGGCGGTCACCGCGCCCAAGTCGGTGCACCGCCTGGTCACCGTCGCCGCCGCGCACCCACTGCGGCTGCGCAGCGCGCTGCGCACCGACCCGTTCGGCCAGCTCAAGGCCAGCCGGCACGCCGTCGGCTTCCAGCTTCCGCTGCTGCCCGAACGCCGGCTGACCCGGCACGAGGGGGCGCTCGTCGGCAGGCTGCTGGACGCCTGGTCGCGGCCCGGCTGGCCGGACGCCGACACCTCGCGGACCTACCGGGAGGCCTTCCGCATCCCGGCCGTCGCCCACTGCGCGCTGGAGTACCACCGCTGGTTCGGCCGCTCCCAGTTCCGCCCCGACGGGCTGCGCTTCGCCAGGACCATGCACACCGAGGTCGAGGCGCCCACACTGCAGTTGCACGGCGCGCTGGACCGGTGCATCCTGCCGCGCACCGCGCAGGGGTCCGGCCGCCATGTCGCCGCGCCGTACCGCTGGCGGCTCATCGAGGGCGCCGGGCACTTCCCGCACGAGGAGACGCCGGAGGAGTTCGACGCCGAGCTGCTGGGCTGGCTGGCCGATGCCGAGCCCGACCGATGAGGAACCGATGAGGAGCCGATGAGGGACCGTGACCCGGCCGGCCGGCCACGCAACGCCCGCCCCCGCGACAAGTACGGCAGGCCCCTGCCGTACGGCACGCAGGGCGTCGAACGCGTGCCCGACGACTACGCCCCCACCACCGCGCAGGCCCTCGCCGACGCCAGGTCGCACCTGGAGGCGGGCCGCCCCTTCCACGCCCACGAGATCTTCGAGGGCCGCTGGAAGTGCGCCCCCGCCGAGGAACGCGAGCTGTGGCAGGGCCTGGCCCAGGTCTGCGTCGGCCTCACCCACCTCCAGCGCGGCAACCCCCGCGGCGCCCTGACCCTGCTGAGCCGCGGCGCCGCCCGCATCCAGCCCTACGGCCCCCCGTACGACACCGTGGCGAGCCTGGCCCTCACCCTGGACCACGACAGCGACCCCACCAAGGCGATCACCGAAATCCTGGCCGCGCTCGGCTAGTCGCAGTCCTGGGTGTCGGCCTGGGAGGTGTCCCGTTCGCCCTTGACCGCGTCGGGGCGGACCTCGCCGGCGGTCAGCACGTAGCCGGTCTCCTCCTGGTTGGTGGCGGCGGCGAAGATGACGCCGAAGACGCGGCCGTCGACGGTGAGCAGCGGGCCGCCGGAGTTGCCGGGCAGCACCTTGCCGCGGATCGCGTACACCTCGCGGGTGACGTTCGAGCGCCGGTAGATGTCGGGGCCGGAGGCCTCCTGCCTGATCCGGATGCGGGCGGGCTCGGCGGTGAAGCCCTGCCCCTTGGGGAATCCGGCGATGATGGCGCTCTCGCCCTTCTCCGCGGTGCCGTCGAAGGCGAGCACGGGCAGGTTGAGGCCGGGGACCCGGAGGATGGCGATGTCGCGCTGCGGGTTGTACAGGACCACCTGGGCGTCGTGCACCTCGTTGGCGGAGTCGGTGACCTTCAGGTCCCGGGTGACGCCGGCGACCACGTGCGCGTTGGTCATGATGCGCTCGGGGGCGTAGACGAAGCCGGTGCCCTCGATGCGCTTGCCGCAGCTCGGCGCGTTGCCCTGCACCTTGACGATCGCCTTCTGCGCCCTGGTCAGCTTGGCGCCCTGCAGCACGCTCTTGGCGGGCGGCGGCACGTCGACCCACTGCCCGGCGCCGATCGCGTCGAAGACCGGCGGGAACTCCGACCGGTCGATGAACTCCTTGAACGGCCCCTGCCAGTTCCGCGCCGCCTGCGGGACCGCCTGGTCGACGGTCGACAGCAGCAGCGACTCCTTGACCTGGGTGCTCAGCGCGGTGAACGAGGTCGAGACGATCAGCGACCCGATCAGCCAGGCGATCACCAGCACTGACAGCGCGCTGGCGAACGTGCCGCCCACGGCGTCGGCGACCTTGGCCGGCTCCCAGGTGACATGGCTGCGCACGACGGCGCCGAGGGTGGAGGAGGCGAACTGGCCGACCGTGGCGGCCAGGAAGACGATGACGATGGCGAGCAGCGCCTGCTCGGTATCGCCGTCGACCACCGCTTTGGCGATCGGCGGCGCGATGAATACGCCGAGCACGGCCCCACCCACGAACCCCACGAAGCTGAGCACGCCGATGATGAATCCCTGCCGGTACCCGGAGATGCCGAAGGCGATCACAAGGCCGATCAGAATGAGGTCAAGCAGATCACCGCGCACGGTTCAAAGGTATCCAGCGTTACGGTCAAGCGTGCACGTCTTCGGCTAGGACCGCGTCAGCCCAACGGCTAGCTTGTGCGGTATGCCGCTGATCGGGGGAACGGTGCGCGATCTTATCGAGGCGGCTCTGCGGGACGCCGATCCCGACGGGCCGGTGCGCTGGCAGGCGATCGCTCTCATGCAGGCGCGGGGCGACCTGGAGACGTTCACCGAGGCCAGGCGGCTGTGCGCGGGCGAGAGCGTGGCGGAGCGGCTGCTGGGCGTCGACATCCTGGGCAGGCTGGGCAGGTTCAAGGACCGCGCGCTGCCCGTGCTGCGCTACCTGGCGGCCAGCGAGACGGACCCGATGGTCCTCTACTCCGTGCTGATCGCCTTCGGGCACCTGGGCGACCGCCGCTCGCTTCCGTCGGTGATCGACCTGGCCGCCAGCGAGGACCCCAGAGTCCGGTACGGCGCCGCCTACGCCCTGCCCAACGTGATCGGCAACCCGCCCGACCCCACCGGCCTGGCCGCGCTGCGCGAGCTGGCGAAGGACAGCGACGACGACGTGGCCGACTGGGCGACGCTGGGCATCGCGCTAACCACGGGCGGCCAGGTTGACGACATCGGGCGGTAGGTCCTCCTCCCGCCCCGGATCCCAGTCGCGCTCGAACCCCCCGGCCCGCAGCGCCCCGTCGAGGACGAGCGCGGTGAACCCCCACACCAGCAGCCCGCGCACCTTGAACGCCGGGCCCGCGTAGCCGGTCGGGTACCGCAGCGTGACCCGGTTGGCCGGGTCGACCAGCTCGGCGATCGGCACCCGCTCGACCGACTCGACCTCGTCGGGTGAGGCGGCGTGCACCGCGCTCGGCGTGTGCCACCAGCCGATCACGGGGGTGACCCGGTTGTCGCTGCGCCAGACGTACAGCTCGGGCAGTGTGCGGACGACGCGTACCCCGGCCGGTTCGAGGCCGGTCTCCTCGGCGGCCTCGCGCAGCGCGGCGCCGATCGCGCCGTCGTCGTCGGGGTCGACGCCGCCGCCGGGGAAGGCGGGCTGGCCGGCGTGCCGGCGCCCGCGCGAGCTGCGCTGGATGAGCAGGACGTCGGGGCCGTGCGGCCCCTCGCCGAAGAGCATGAGCACGGCGGCACGGCGCCCGCCGCCGTGGGCGGGCGGGCGCAGCGTCTCCGGCACGGGATGCTGCTCGGCCTTGGCCGCGAGCCGGTCGAGCCAGACGGGCACCTCGATCACGAAGACTCCAACGCTGCCGGGGCCTTGCGGCTTCCCTTCACGAGAACGGGCCGGGCCGCACCAGCTTGGCGGCCTGCTTGGCATCGGTGGGGCCGGTGCCGTACGACGGGCAGAGGGCGGCCAGTGAGCAGGCGCCGCAGGCCGGTCGGCGGGCGTGGCAGATGCGCCGGCCGTGCCAGATCAGCCGGTGCGACATGACGGTCCAGTCGCGCTTGGGGATCAGGTCGCCGATGGCGTGCTCGATCTTCACCGGGTCGGTCTCGGTGGTCCAGCCGAAGCGCCTGGTCAGCCGCTGGAAGTGGGTGTCGACGGTGATGCCGGGGACGTCGAAGGCGTTGCCGAGCACCACGTTGGCCGTCTTGCGGCCGACGCCCGGCAGCGTGACCAGGTCCTTGAGCTTGCCGGGCACGGCGCCGCCGTAGCGGTCGCGGACGGATCTGGCCATGCCGATGATGCTGTTGGTCTTGGCCCGGAAGAAGCCCGTGGACCGGATGATCTCTTCCATCTCGGCGGGGTCGGCCGCCGCGTAGTCCTCGACGGTCGGGTACTTCGCGAACAGGACCGGAGTAACCATATTCACCCGTTTGTCCGTACACTGCGCCGAGAGGATCGTGGCGACCAGCAGCTCCAACGGGTTGCTGAAGTCCAGCTCACAGTGGGCGTCGGGATACGTTTCGGCCAGGATGCGGTTCATCCGCCGGGCGCGACGCACCAGGGCGAGCCGTGACTCAGGGGACATCCCCATAGCCTATGCGCATGGGCCACTCCTGACCTCTGAAGTGGGGTGCGTCACAATGGCAGACAAGGAGGCAGAGTGAACACCGAAGACGTGCTGGGTAAGGCCCCCCTGTTCGCCGCGCTCGACCGCGAGAGCGCCGCCGCGCTGCGGACGAGCATCACCGAGATCCAGCTGTCCAAGGGACAGACGCTGTTCAGCGAGAACGAGACGGGTGACCGCCTCTACGTGGTGCTCGAGGGCAAGATCAAACTGTCCCGTACCGCGCCCGACGGCCGGGAGAACCTGCTGAGCGTGCTCGGCCCGAGCGAGATGTTCGGCGAGCTGTCCCTGTTCGACCCCCGCCCGCGTACGGCCACGGCCGCCGCGCTCACCGACGTGCGCCTGGCCGGGCTCGGCCACGACGACCTGCGCCCGTGGCTGACCGGCCGCCCGGAGGTCGCTCTGCACCTGCTGCGCGCCCTGGCTCAGCGCCTGCGCAGGACCAACGACGTGCTGGCCGACCTGGTCTTCACCGACGTGCCGGGCCGGGTCGCCAAGGCTCTGCTCGACCTGGCCGAGCGCTTCGGCAGCAGGGCCGACGACGGCCTGCGGGTGCACCACGACCTCACTCAGGAGGAGCTGGCCCAGCTCGTCGGCGCCTCACGCGAGACGGTCAACAAGGCGCTGGCCGACTTCGCCCAGCGCGGCTGGCTGCGCATCGAGGCCAAGGCCGTGGTCATCCTCGACATGGACCGCCTCTACAACCGCTCCAGGTAGTCCAGCTGCGCCTGGACCGACATCTCGGCGGCGAACCAGAGCGACTCGTCGACGTCCGCGTAGACGATCTCCACGATCTCTCGCGGCGTCTTCGCTCCGGCCTGCTTCGCCGCCCTGATCTGGTCGAGGCGCATCCGCCGGTGCGCCAGGTAGCCGTCCAGCGCGGCGATCGGGTGGGCGAGCACCGGCCCGTGGCCCGGCAGCAGCGCCTCGGCGCCCAGTTCCTCGGCCAGGGCGCGCAGCCGATCGAGGCTGCGCAGGTAGTCGGCCAGGTTCCCGTCGGGGGCGATCACGGTGGTGCCCCGGCCGAGCACGGTGTCCCCGGTGAGCATGGCGGAGTCGTCGGGCAGCCAGAAGCACAGCGAGTCGAACGAGTGGCCCGGCGTGCCGTACACGCGCAGGTCGAGGTCGTTCACGGTGAACACGTCGCCGTCGGTGAGGCCCTCGTCGCCCAGCCGGTGGCGTGGGTCAAGCGCCCGTACCGGGGCCTTGACCAGTTCGGCGAGGCGGCGGGCGCCGCCGCTGTGGTCGTGGTGGCCGTGGGTCAGCAGGATGTGCCGGACCCGGCGGGCGCCCAGGTGCTCCACGAGTCGTTGCAGGTGCGCCTCGTCGTCGGGGCCGGGGTCGATCACGATGACGTCCTCGGCGCCGAAGACCCAGGTGTTGGTGCCGTCGAGCGTCATCTCGCCCGGGTTGGGGGCCAGGATGTTCTCGGCGTGATCGGTACGCGAGCCGTCGGGGCCCGCCAGCGGGATGTACAGGCCGCTCACTCGGGGGTCACCAGCCAGAACCGCCCGTCGATCTCGACCGCCTCGGGCAGGAATGTGATGATCTCACGGGTGGCTGCGAAGACCTCCTCGACCGTGCCGTAGGCGACCAGTTCACTCAGCGTGCGGCGGGTGGGCGGCATGAGGAAGATCTCCCCCCGGTCCGCCTGCCCGATCGCGTCCGCGGGAGTCTGCCAGACCACCTTGTCCGCCTCGCCGCCCACATCCCGGGTGCGCTGGCCGTACGGCAGGGCGGCCACGAAGAAGCGGGTGTCGAACCGCTTGTGCTCGATCTCGGGCGTGATCCAGTGCGCCCACGGCTTGAGCAGGTCCGAGCGGAGCACCAGGCCGCGCCGGTCCAGGAAGTCGGCGAAGGCCAGGCTCCGGTCGATCAGCGCGAGCCGGTCGGCCTCCCAGTCGTCCCCCGTGGTGTCCTCCACCACGGAATCGGCCCCGGGCCCCGCCAGCAGCACCCCCGACTCCTCGAAGGTCTCCCGTACGGCGGCGCAGACCAGCCCGCGCGCCGTCTGGTCGTCGGCGCCGAAGACCGCGCCCCACTCCTTCGGAGAGGGCCCGGCCCAGGCGACCGCATGGTCGGTGTCCCGCGGATCCACCGACCCGCCGGGGAAGACGTACGCCCCGGCGGCGAAGGCCATCGTCGCCTTGCGCCGCAGGAGGTAGACCTCGGGCCCCTCGCGCAGGACCACCACAGTGGCGGCGTCCCGCGCGGGGACCGGCCGGATCCGCCCGGCCAGGATGTCGCGTGCTCTCTCGCCGAACTCTGCAGGAAGCGGAATGCCGTTCACTATGACCTCCACCAGAACATCACTCGGTCATGGTGACATACCGGACTTCCTACCTGACTTCGGCGATCAGCTCCACCTCGACGGGCGCGTCCCGAGGCAGGACCGCGACGCCCACCGCGCTGCGGGCGTGCTTGCCCGCCTCGCCCAGGACCTCGGCGAGCAGCTCGCTGGCGCCGTTGATCACACCGGGCTGACCGATGAAGTCGGGCGAGCTGGCCACGAAACCGACCACCTTGACGATACGCACGATCTTCGACAGGTCGCCGACCTGCGACTTGACCGCCGCCAGGGCGTTCAGCGCGCACAGCCGGGCCAGCTCCTTGGCGTCCTCGGCACTGACCTCGGCGCCGACCTTGCCGGTGCGCTTCAGCTCACCGTCCGCGATCGGCAGCTGACCGGAGGTGTAGACGTAGTCGCCGCTCCTGATCGCCGGGATGTAGGCGGCCAGCGGCGGCACGACCTCGGGCAGGGTCAGGCCCAGCTCGGTCAGGCGCTCTTCGGGGGTGCTCATGCCTTCTCCCGCTTGAAGTAGGCGACGAGCTGCTCCGGGGTGGCGCCCTGCAGGATCTGCACCAGCTCCCAGCCGTCGGCGCCGAAGTTGTCGAGGATCATCTTGGTGTTGTGCACCAGCACGGGGGCCGTGAGGTACTCCCATTTCTTCATGCGCATCAGCGTAGTGCGGCGCCACTGTGAGCAATCTCAAGGTCGAGGTCAAGTGACCGTTCGGTAGCCTGCAGGTGTGGAAGCCAGGGATAGGGATTGGGACGGCGTGCGACTGCATGTGGTCACCGGCAAGGGCGGCACCGGGAAGACCACGGTGGCAGCCGCGCTCGCCCTCGCTCTGGCCTCGGGTGGCCGCAAGGTCCTCCTTGTCGAGGTCGAGGGACGGCAGGGCATCGCGCAGATCTTCGACCTGCCGCCGCTGCCGTACGAGGAGCGCAAGATCGCCGTGGCGCCCGGCGGCGGCGACGTGCACGCCCTGGCCCTCGATCCCGAGGAGGCCATGCTGGAGTACCTGGAGATGTTCTACGGCATGCGCAGGGCCGGGCGGGCGCTGACCAAGATGGGCGTCGTGGACTTCGCCACCACCGTGGCCCCCGGCTTTCGCGACGTGCTGGTCACCGGCAAGACCTCCGAGGCCGTGCGCAGACGCGACCGGCACGGCAGGCGGGTGTACGACGCGGTCGTCCTGGACGCCCCACCGACCGGCCGGATCACCCGTTTTCTCAACGTCACCGGCGAGGTGGCCGGGCTGGCCAGGGTCGGCCCGATCAAGAACCACGCCGATCTGGTGAGCGGAGTGGTCAAATCCCCCGAGACAGCCGTTCACTTCGTGACGCTGCTGGAGGAGATGCCCGTTCAGGAAACGCTGGACGGCATTGCCGAATTGCGTTCGGCCGGGCTTCCGGTGGGTGGGATCTTCATCAACATGGTTCGTGAATCACTGCTTCCGGCGGCGGATCTTGACACGGCTGTCAAGGGCGGATTCGACGTCGGGGAGCTCGCGCTCGGGCTCAAGGCGGCGGGGCTGGCCGACGGCCCGGCCGACGCCTCCGCCGTGGCCGAGGCGCTGGCCGAAGAGGTGGCCGAGCATGCCCGCCGTACCGAACTCGAAGCCAGGGAGCGGGACTCCCTGGCCGGGGCGGCGGTGCCGAGCTACGAGCTGCCGCTGCTGGCCGACGGCGTCGACCTGGCCGGACTGTACGAACTGGCCGAGACCCTCAGCACCAAGGGAGCAGCGTGATCAGGACCGCGCCCGGCCTCGACCTGGACGCCATCATCGACGACCCGGGCACCCGCATCATCGTGTGCTGCGGCTCCGGCGGAGTGGGCAAGACCACCACGGCGGCGGCCCTCGGCCTGCGCGCGGCCGAGCGGGGCAGGTGTGCGGTGGTGCTCACCGTCGACCCGGCGCGTCGGCTCGCCCAGTCAATGGGCCTCAGCGAGCTCGACAACACCCCGCGGCTCATCAGCGAGCCCGAGGGCGGCGGCCAGCTCTTCGCGATGATGCTCGACATGAAGCGCACCTTCGACGAGATCATCGAGGCGCACGCCGACCCCGAACGGGCCCGGCAGATCCTGACCAACCCCTTCTACCAGTCGCTGTCCTCCAGCTTCTCCGGCACCCAGGAGTACATGGCGATGGAGAAGCTGGGACAGCTCAGGCGCTCCGACGAGTGGGACCTGATCATCGTCGACACCCCGCCGTCGCGCTCGGCGCTGGACTTCCTCGACGCGCCCGAGCGCCTCGGCCGCTTCCTCGACGGGCGCTTCATCAGGCTGCTGATGGCCCCGGCCAAGGCCGGCGGGCGCAGCGCCTTCAAGCTGCTCAACGCCGGGTTCGGGATCGTCGCCGGGGCGATGACCAAGCTGCTGGGCGCGCAGGTGCTCAAGGACCTGCAGACGTTCGTGTCCGCGCTCGACGCGGTCTTCGGCGGGTTCCGGCAGCGCGCCGAGACGACCTACAAGCTGCTGCAGGCCCCCGGCACCGCCTTCCTGGTGGTCGCCGCGCCCGAACGCGACGCTATGCGCGAGGCGTCCTACTTCGTGGAGAGGCTCGCCGAGGAGCGCATGCCGTTGGCCGGACTGGTGATCAATCGGGTCCACCTGTCGCCCGCCGGAGGGCTCTCAGCGGCGCGCAGCACCGCCGGGGCCGAGGACCTGGAGTCGCGGGGCGAGCACGAGCTGACCGCCGCCGTGCTGCGGCTGCACGCCGGACGGATGCAGCTCGCCGCTCGGGAACGGCGCGAGCAGGAGCACTTCGTCTCCGCCCACCCCACCGTGCCACTCGTTCAGGTCCCCGCGATGTCGGAGGACGTCCACGACCTGGCGGGTCTACGCCAGATCGGGGAGCTCCTGGCTCGGGCATGACAGCACGGCCGACGGGGGTGACGTCGGCCGTGCTTCCCGCGGGCCGATCAGCCCGCGATCAGCTCATTGGTTCGTTCGTACTCTTCCTTCGCCGACTCCAGCAGCTCGCGCCAGGAGTCCACATCGGGTCGCCGCCGTAGCAGTGCCCGCCGTTCCCGCTCCGTCATACCGCCCCATACCCCGAACTCGATGCGGTTGTCGAGCGCATCGGCGAGGCATTCGGTACGGACCGGGCATCCTCGGCAGATCAGCTTCGCCCTGTTCTGAGCGGCCCCCTGGACGAACAGAGCGTCCGGGTCCGCACCCCGACAGGCGGCACGGGAGGTCCAATCCGTGATCCACATGTTTCGACCCCACTCCCCTTAGGTGGTCAGTCGTCATTTGGGGCCGACGGGCGCGGGCGCCGAGCCTCCGTATTCAGTTGCCGCAGAGGAGAACGTACGCAACAAGACGTTCGGGCCGACAGACCCCGGCAGGACCAATTTCTCGCGTGAACCTTGACCGGGAATGACTAGTCACCCCTCCCAGTCAAGGCGAAATGGTGTCCAGTTACCGATTAGCCC
This sequence comes from Nonomuraea sp. NPDC046570, assembly GCF_040645915.1. Classification (NCBI taxonomy): domain Bacteria; kingdom Bacillati; phylum Actinomycetota; class Actinomycetes; order Streptosporangiales; family Streptosporangiaceae; genus Nonomuraea; species Nonomuraea sp. NPDC046570. Next base: position 23,906 of record NZ_JBEYZF010000036.1, read on the forward strand.
ACCCATTCGTCGTAGTCTTGGCTCTGTGCAAGCTCAGGGCAAAGATCAGTCGAACCCGATCGTGAACCTCGCGCGCCTGCTCGCCGCCGCCACGGCGGCCGGCGTCCTGACGGCGGCGATCGCCTTGCCGGCCGTCGGCGGCGTGGGCCTGACCGCCAAGTCCACGACCGAGTCGCTGTCCCTCAAGCCCGAGAACCTCGACGAGCCCCCGCTCTCGGAGAAGACCGAGCTGTTCGACGCCAACGGCAACCGGATCGGCCAGTTCTACTACGAGAACCGCGAGTCGGTGAAGCTGGAGCAGATCGCCCCGATCATGCAGACGGCCATCGTCTCGATCGAGGACTTCCGCTTCTTCGAGCACGGCGCCATCGACCTGGAGGGCACCGGCCGCGCGCTGCTGAAGAACGTCACCGGCGGCGGCGTCGTCCAGGGTGGCTCGTCGATCACCCAGCAGTACGTCAAGCTGGTGCTGTTCAACAGCGCGGAGACCAAGAAGGAGAAGCTCGCGGCCATCGCGCCCACGGTCTCCCGCAAGCTGAACGAGCTGCGCTACGCGATGGCGATCGAGGCGAAGTACACCAAGAAGCAGATCCTGGAGAAGTACCTCAACATCTCCTACTTCGGCGCCGGCGCGTACGGCATCCAGGCGGCCTCCAAGCGCTTCTTCAACAAGCCCGCCGCCAAGCTCAGCACCGTCGAGGCGGCGACGCTGGCCGGGGCCGTGCAGAACCCCAACGCGACTGACCCGAACCTGGGCAAGACCGAGCGGGCGGCCCTGCTGCACCGCCGCAACCTGGTCCTCGACCGGATGGCCCAGCTCGGCAAGATCACGCCGGCCGAGGCCGTCGAGGGCAAGAAGGCCAAGCTCGGCTACAAGGGGACCAAGATCCCCGGCGGCTGCGAGGAGAGCCCGTACCCGTACTTCTGCCTGTACGTCAAGAACGAGATCCTCACCAACGAGGAGTTCGGCAAGACCCCCGAGGAGCGCGAGAAGCTGCTCCAGCGCGGCGGGCTGAAGATCAAGACCACCATCAGCCCGAAGATGCAGGCGGCCTCCGAGCGGGCCATCAAGCGGCGGGTGTCCACCAAGGACAAGCCGGTCGCCGCGCAGGCCATGATCGTTCCGGGCACCGGTGAGATCAGGGCGATGGCCGCCAGCCGCGAGTTCGGCGACAACAAGAAGAAGAACGAGATCAGCTACAACCTCGTCGCCGACAAGAAGCACGGCGGCGGCACCGGGTTCCAGCAGGGCTCGACCGCCAAGTCGTACACGCTGGCCACCGCCCTCGAAGAGGGCATGAAGTTCGGCGACGGCAACAACACCGGCAAGACCTACGACATCCCCACCAACGCCAACTCCCCCTTCCGCGACTGCAAGGGCAACCGGGTCGGCGAGACCCACCAGGTCTTCAACTCCAGCGAAGGCGGCGGCGGCTTCAAGACCCTGCAGACCGGCACCTGGGGCTCGGTCAACACCTTCTTCATGAAGCTCGAGGAGAAGGTCGGGCTCTGCAAGGTCGTCAAGATGGCCGACAAGCTCGGCATCGAGCGCGCAGACGGCCGCAGGCTCGTCGAGGTGCCCACCTTCACCCTCGGCGTCAACGAGATGGACCCGGTCACCGTGGCCAACTCCTACGCCGTCTTCGCCTCGCGCGGCCAGTACTGCAAGCCGATGGCGATCACTGAGATCAGCAACCGCGCCAACAAGACCAGGACGATCAAGCCCAAGTGCAAGCAGGTCATGGACGAGGAAGTGGCCGACGCGGTGAACCACGTCCTGTCCGGCGTGTTCACCAAGGGCACCATGCGGGAGGTCGGCGGCATCGGCCGGGACGCGGCGGGCAAGACCGGCACCACCGACGGCTACACCGCCGCCTGGTTCGCCGGGTACACCCCCAACCTGGCCTCCGCGGTCAGCATCGGCGACCCGCGCGGCGCCTTCAAGTACGACCTGACCGGCGTCACCATCGGCGGGACCTACTACCCCTACGTGTACGGCGCGTCCATCTCCGGACCCATCTGGAAGGAATCCATGATGAAGTCCCTGGAGGGCGTCGAGAAGACCTCGTTCTTCGCGCCGAACAACGAGCGGTTCGGCGGCTGCTCCGAGAACTGCGCGCCGAAGCCACCGAAGAAGAACAAGGACCGCGGCGACCGGTTCGGCCCGTGGGGCGACGAGCCGCCGGGCCACGACGACAGCACCCGGGACACCGACGGGCCGATGGACATCTTCGACAACGGCGGGGCGATCGTCCCGAACAACTGACCCGAACGTGAGAAGGGGCCTCCTCGACAGGAGGCCCCTTCTCACGTAACGGCGCGGTACCCCCGCGCCCGAGTGGCGTCGACCGGGCGGGCGCCCGCCGGCGGCGGCGCGGGGAGGGTGACCCCGGCGGCAGCCGTACCCGCTGGTCAGCCGGCCAGGCGCGAGCGGACCGCCTGGGCGACGCGGCCGCCCTCGGCGCGGCCCGCGACCTTCGGGTTGACGACCTTCATGACCTGGCCCATCGCCTGCGGGCCCGAGGCGCCCGTCTCCGCGATCGCCTCGTCGACCAGCCTCGCCAGCTCCTCGTCCGAGAGCTGCGCCGGAAGGTACTCCTCCAGCACCGCCTGCTCGTCCAACTCCGCCTGCGCCTGCTCGGTACGGCCCGCGTTGCCGAACGCCTCCGCGGCCTCCCGTCGCTTCTTGGCCTCCTTCGTGAGGACCTTGACGATCTCGTCGTCGGAGAGCTCCCTGGCCGATTTGCCCGCGACCTCCTCGACGTTGACCGCCGCCAACGCCATCCGGATCGTCCGCAGCCGGATCTCGTCCTTGGCCTTCATCGAGGCCGTCAGGTCGGCCTTCAGCTTGTCCTTCATTGCGCTCATGCGCTCCATCTTGCCGTCTCGGCAGGTCCGGCGTTCGCTTCGACGGGCATCCACCCTCGCTTCTCGGGCATGATGGACACGTGAGGAAAGCTGCCGCAGTCCCCTTGTCCCTGCTCGGCCTCGGCCTGGCCGGTCTCGGCTACGCCTCGGTCATCGAGCGCAACTCCTTCCGGCTGCGCCGCTTCGACCTCCCTGTGCTCGCCCGCGGACAGCGGCCTGTCCGCATCCTGCACCTGTCCGACCTGCACCTCACGCCCGGCCGGCGGATGCTGATCAACTGGGTGCGCTCGCTCGGCGAGCTGGAGCCCGACCTCGTCGTCAACACCGGCGACTCCATCGCCCACCCCGAGGCCGTCCCCGCGCTCCTGCACGCCCTGGAGCCGCTACTGCCCCGCCCCGGGCTGTTCGTGTACGGCTCGAACGACCTGTACGCCCCCAAGCCCAAGAACCCCGCCCGCTACCTGTGGCGCACCTCCAAGACCGACCGCCGCCAGCACGTGCCCACGCTGCCCTGGCGGGAACTCGGCGAGGGCATGGCGGCCGAGGGCTGGCTGGACATGAACAACTCCACCGCCCGCGTCAAGATCGGCGACCTTGACGTGGCCGTGGCCGGCATCCACGACTCGCACATCGACCGCGACCGCTACGACCTCGTCGCCGGCCCCGCCCCCGCCGATGCCGACCTGCGCCTGGGCGTCATGCACTCCCCCGAGCCGCGCAACATGACCCGCTTCGCCGCCGACGGCTACCAGCTCCTGCTCGCCGGTCACACGCACGGCGGCCAGCTGTGCATCCCGTTCTACGGGGCTCTGGTGACCAACTGCGGCATCGACAGGGCCCGGGTGAAGGGCGTGAGCCGCCACGACAGCGCCTGGCTGCACGTGTCCGCCGGGCTCGGGACCAGCCCTTACTCACCGGTGCGGTTCGCGTGCTTCCCCGAGGCGTCCCTCCTCACCCTGGTTCCCCGCCGCTGACGCGTCACAACCACCCTCGAAGTCCGCTAGACTTTCCCAAGCACGTGCAAGACGGTAGTGCAACCGGGGTGTAGCGCAGCTTGGCAGCGCGCTTCGTTCGGGACGAAGAGGCCGCAGGTTCAAATCCTGTCACCCCGACCCGATAGATGCAGGTCAAGGGCCTGATCGCTGGAGACAGCGGTCGGGCCCTTGATCGTTTGACCGCCGCCAGGGTCACCGACCGGTTGTCTTGATCGGCGCGGAACGAACGAGCAGCCCCTCGCGCCATGACCTCGGCCCGGTAGGTCAGCCAAGCTGAGATCAGTTGCGTGACTCTCGTGGCGGAGTGTCGAATGGGAGCGGCACACGGGCGAGACGTCGGCGAACCCCTTGGAGGGGCAATGAGGCCGTTAGCCATCGCGTTGGTAGCGGTCCTGATGGTCGCGGGCTGTTCGACGCCGAGGCGGGACAAGATCACGGTCGCGTGCGGGGCGAGCGAGCGATGGTGCGCGATGATGGTCAAGAGGTTCTCCGATTCCACCGGCGTGGAGGCCGACTTCGTCCGGCTGTCGAGTGGAGAGGCACTGGAGCGGATCAAGGCGGCCAGGGCACGGCAGGAGTTCGACGTCTGGCATGGCGGTCCGGCCGACTCCTATGTGGCCGCCAAGAGTCAGGGGCTGCTGGAGCCGTACAAGTCCGAGAAGTCCGGTGAGATCCGGCAGGAGTGGGCAGATCGGGAGTACGCCTGGAGTGGGATCTATGCCGGTGTGCTGGCCTTCTGCAACAACACCAAGGAGCTGGCCAAGCGGGGTATGCAGCCGATCCGCTCGTGGCGGGAGCTGCTGGATGAGCGGTTGCGCGGCGGCGTCGCGATTGCCCATCCGGCCACGTCCGGAACCGCCTACACCGCCCTGTGGACGCATGTGGAGCTCAGCGGCGGAGATCAAGACGCGGCGCTCGGCTTCATGCGCAGCCTTCACGCGAACGTGCTGAGATACAACTCTTCCGGCAGTGCTGCCGCCGTGCAGGCGGCCAAGGAGGAGGCGGCGGTCGGCGTCGTCTTCTCCCATGACTGCGTCGCCGCCCAGGAGCAGGGCTATCCGAACCTGCAGGTGACCTTCCCGCAGGAGGGCACCGGTTACGAGCTCGGCGGCCTGGCCGTGCTGGCCGGGGCCCACAACCCCGACAGCGCACGCAAGTACGTCGACTGGGCGCTGAGCGGAGCGTCCCAGCGGCTGGGGCCGCTGGTGAAGTTCTACGCCCTGCCCACCAACACCAAGGTGCCGGCGCACTCCAAGGCGGCCGACCCGGCGACGGTCAAGCTGGTCTCCTACGATGTGGAGGTCGCCGGGGGCGCCAAGCAGGCGCTGGTCGACAGGTTCAGCGCGGAGATCGCCGCGCCGCCCGCCTAGGAGCAGCCCTCGAACTGCGGAACCGAGACCACCGACAGGTCAATGCCTGACCTGCCGAACCACTTGTCCAGCAACATGTGCGCCGTGCCGTCCTGGTACATCTGGGTGATGGCCCGGTTGAGCTCCTCACAGCCGTCGACGTCGCCCTTGCGAACGCCGATCGACGTGCGTTGCTCGTTGAAGGTCGCGCCGACCAGGTGCAGGTCGACGCCCGGCTTGGTGAGCAGCCCTGCCAGGATCTGGCTGTTGGTGGAGATGGCGTCGATCCTGCCGTCCTTGATCATCTCGAGGCAGACGTTGTAGTCGGGTGCCGGGACGGCGATCGCCTTGACCCGGCGCTCGTCGACGATCCGCTGGGCGATGTTCGTGCCACGCACCCAGCAGATCTTGCGGCCCTCCAGATCGCGGACGTCGCGGATGACGCCCTTGTCGGCCGGCTGTACCGCGATGTCCTGGAAGTCGACGTGGTACGGCCCGGCGAAGTCGATCACTTTCTTCCGCTCCGGGGTGACCGACATGTGGGCGAAGACCAGGTCGGCACGCCCATCCGTGAGCACGGTGAGCTGGTCGCCGGCCTTGATCTCCAGCCAGCGGATCTGCTTGCCCAGCCGGGAGATGAGATCCTCGGCCACGTCGATGTTGAAGCCGTCGTAGGCGCCGTCCTGCCCTTTGAAACTGATCAGCGGGACGTCGGAGCGGATGGCGACGACCAGCTCGTCGTTGTCCATGAAGGATTCCGGCCGAGCGGCGCTGCAGGCGGTGAGCAGCAGGATCAGGCAGATCAGCAGTTTCCTCACCGGTACTCCCTGAGTCGTGGCCAGACGCCGACCAGGATGAGCAGGGCGCCGGCGGCCAGCCCGGCGGGGATCCACCGCCACAGTGTCTCCAGGGCTCCGTCGCCGCTGTCGATGGCGCGCTCGAAGTCGGACTCGTGCCGCCGGACCAGCTCCTCCAGCGCCTTGTCGTAGCTTTCGTAGGCCTGGGTGAGCTCGCCGTCCCAGAACTTGATCGCCGCTTCGCCCGACATGGTCCGCATCCGCGCGTCGGCCTGCTGAAACCTCTGGTAGACGGCGAAGAGTCGTCCCCGGTCCTGGCCCGTCAGGCTGCCGAGGAGTCCCTGGAAGTTCGCATGCAGCTTGCTCTGGTAGTCGGGCAGGCTGGTGGACTCGACGGCCGCGATCGTCCGGGACTTGTCCAGGAAGGTGTGTTCGTAGGTGTCCTTGCGGAAGCGGTCGAGCAGGTAGCGGCTCTGGTCTCCGTGCATGCTCTTGCTGATCGCCCGTGCTCTGGTCAGGGTGAGCACCGAGTCGAACCCGCGGCGCTTGGCCTCCTCCAGTGCCTGGCCCTGCCGGTTGAGCAGGGCCGTGCCGGTCACCAGACCGGCCGCGGTGAGCACGGTGGCGACCACCAGGGCCGGCGCGAAGACCCGGCGGAACCTGCTGGTCAGGTAGGCCTGCAGGCCCAGCAGGCAGGCCAGCGCGAGCAGTCCGGTGACGATGACGGCGGAGCGGGCCAGCGAGGTGGTCGAGCGCTCGGCGTCGTGCGCGCGCCTGACGATCGTCCCGGTTTCCAGGGTCAGGTTGTACGCCTGGGGGAGCAGTTCGCGGTGCATGAGGTCAGTGGCCTTCTGATAGGCCTCGACCACGGTGTCGGGCGGCTGTCCCGCGGTGTGCCTGGATTGCGTGTCCAGCAGCCGGGCCTGGGCCGCCAGCCGTTCGTAGCGGCCCAGCCCCTCGATCAGCGACTCGACCGTGCGTTGTTCGACGGGGTTGTCCAGGGCCAGCCGGTAGGCCTTGAGCAGGCTCTCGGAGATCTCCAGCCGCCGCTGGTCATAGCTGGTCAGGTCGGTCTGCTGCTGCGGGCCGTACTCCCTGCCCAGCAGCAGGGTCTCGGCCACCAGCGCGTCCATCTCCGACATCTGCCGGTGCAGGCCCGTGGTGGCGAGCACCTGCGGCCCGGCTTCATGCCCGATGGTGCGCAGGCTGGAGCCGGTACTCGCCGCTCCGGCCAGGATCGCGGCCAGCAGCAGCGCCAGCGTCAGCAGGGACAGTACGGCCAGCGTGCGCACCCGCCCGGAGACCGACTCCTTGCGCCGGACCGGAGGCGTCACCGTCACCGTCATGGCCTGCTCCGGCGGGAGACACCGGGATCGTTGGTGTGCACCGCGCCTCCCGAGATCGACTCGTGCTGGGAAATCGAGCATGGCCGCGGGCACGGCAGGTCCGCAAGACGCACGCACGAAACGAAGCGGATGGCGCTGAAGCTGAGGCTGCTCACCCACTCCCCCCACCGAAAGGACCTTTGTGTCCACGATTTCCTTTGTTCTGCGTACGGCTTCCGCAGCGAGCCTGGCCTTGGGGCTGTTCCTGAGCGGCTCCCTCATCGAGGCCCCGGCCCATGCCTCGGCCCAGCAAGCCCCCTGCGCCGGCAAGCCCATCGGCCGGATTCAGATCACCGTTACGGGCAGTGGCCAGTCCATGAAGGGGGCCTTCCTGCACGTCTACCGCAATGGCAGCCGGGTCTGCGCCTTCACCAACACCAGCGCGGTAGCCGAACGCTTTTCCAAGGACATGGAAGTATCCCTGTGGGCGTGTGGCCGCACTGCCGACGAGTGCCGCAGGCTTCACCCGTGGGGCAACAACAGCCCGTCCCCGCGTGCCGAAGACACCGTGTACAACGCGAGCATCCGGACCAAGGCCGTCTCCATCCTCGCCGGCGACCGCTGCATCCAAGCCTGGGGCCAGGTCGGGTTCACCGACCGCTCTCGCGGCATCGGGTACATGGGATACGGGTACAGCGCCATCTCCTGCCCTCCTCACTAGAGGGCGATCCGGCAGGCTGGCCAGGGCGGCGCGGGGCTTCCGGGACGAAGAGGCCGCAGGCTCAAATCCTGCCGATGGATGAAGGTCAAGGACCTGATCGCTGGAGACAGCGGTCGGACCCTTGATCATTGTGGAACGACGTGGGCCACCATCCGTTCCATGCGCGCCATGTCGAGGTAGCCGTGCCGGTAGAGACGCTGGATCACGAGCCGCATCGGGCTGCCGCCCCAGGCGACCGACCTGTCGATCTTCGGTGCGGCCGGGCAGCTCAAGGTGCCGCACGCGGTGACCCTGCACGCGATGCAGGTGCTGCCGCTGCTGGCCGGGGTGCTCGCACTGTCCGCCTGGAGCGAGGTCGCGAGGGTACGGCTGGTCGCCACCGCGACCGCGGGTTACGGCGGGATGGTGCTGGTCAGCGTGCTGCAGGCGGCGCAGGGGCTGGCCCCCGGCGACCTCACGGTGGTCTCGGACGTACTACTGGTGACGAGCGTGACGGCCCTGGCGGTGTCAGGGCTGGCCGCACTCAGCCGCCTGTCGAGGACGCGGCTGAGCGAGGCCGCCCGATTGCCAGGGCATAGCTGATCGACAGTGCTCAGTCGTGAAGTGCCTTGCGCAGGGAGGTGATGGCCAGTTCCATCGCGGTCTGGTTGGCGTGGGTGTCACGCAGCAGGTCGACCATGGCGAAGTCGTGCACCATGCCCGCCAGCCGTACCGCCGTCACCTCCACGCCCGCCTCGCGCAGCTTGGCCGCGTACGCCTCGCCCTCGTCGCGGAGCACGTCCGCCTCGCCGTTGAGGACCAGCGCGGGCGGCAGGCCGCGCAACTGGTCCTTGCTCGCGCGCAGCGGGGAGGCGTAGACCTCGGCGCGCTGGGCCGGGTCGGTGGTGTACTGGTCCCAGAACCACTTCATGCCGTCGCGGTTGAGGTAGTAGCCGGTGGCGAACTGGCGGTAGGACTCGGTGTCGAAGTCGGCGTCGGTGACCGGGTAGAACAGCACCTGGGCGACCACGTTCACGTCCCCGCGGTCCTTGGCCATCAACGCCAGCACGGCCGACATGTTGCCGCCGACCGAGTCACCGGCCACCGCCATCCGGGCGGGGTCCAGGTTCTTCTCCGGGCCGTGGTTCATCACCCATTGGGCGGCGGCGTAGTTCTGCTCGATCTGGGTCGGGTACTTGGCCTCCGGAGCGCGGTCGTACTCGGGGAAGACCACGGCCGCGTGGGTGCCGACGGCCAGCTCCCGGACCAGCCGATCGTGGGTGAGGGCCGAGCCGAACACCCAGCCCGCGCCGTGAATGTAGAAGATGACCGGCAGTGTCCCTGTGGCGCCCTTCGGCTTGATGATCCGTATCGGGATCACCCCGGTCGGTCCGCCCCGCACCTGGATCCACTCCTCGTCGACGTCCGGCTTGGGCACGCTCGGGTCCGACTGCAGCTTCTCCAGCACTTCCCTGCCCTGCTCGGGCGGGAGCTCATAGATGAAGGGTGGCTTGGAGTTGGCGTAGGCGAAGTCCTGTGCGGCCTTCTCCAACACGACCTTCTTGCTGATGGTACTGGTCACTGCTCTTCCTCCTCGGAGGAGCCGACGAACGTATATCGGCAGACCGGAACGGATTTGCTGCGCTTCATACCCCGCCCGTCAATCCCCCTGTTCCCCCGACACAAGACTTAGCCGACGTTCGACCCAAACAAGGACAATTCCCCACGCCTCCATTCCTCGGCGAACGGCTTGCGGAAGGGCGGGAATGCCGAGGTCAGCGGTGCCGTGCGCGCCTCGGATCGGTAGGGTCGCGGTATGCCCGAATTGATCGCGCCCACCGCCCGTCTGCACGCCGCCTGGCTCGAGGCCCGCGACGATTGGGGTCCCGGTGTTCACGAGGATGGTTTCGGTCTGCGGCCGTCCGACGAGGTCGACTCGCCGGACGGGTTCGCGTCCTGGGTGGCGCGACTGGCCGACGAGACCGGCCGGGTGCGTTGTACGTACCGATGGATCGTCGAGGGCGACCAGGTGCTCGGCGGGATCGCGCTGCGGCACGAGCTCAACGACTTCGTGCTGCGGGCCGGCCACATCGGCTATGGCATCCGGCCGTCCGCGCGCCGGCGCGGGCTGGCCACCTGGGCGCTGGGCCGGATGCTCGACGAGGCGTCGGTTCTCGGCCTGGACCGAGTGCTGATTGTCTGCGAGGTCGACAACGCCGCCTCAGCGAAGACGATCGAACGCCACGGCGGCATCCGCGAGGACGCCCGAGAACACGACACCATGCGGCGCTACTGGATCAAGATCGGCGAGCCGAGCGCGTAACCCCCGGCACGCGGCCGCACCAGGGTGCCACAGCAGCGGTCTCCCTAGGCCGCACGGGAAGGCTGACGGAAGACCTGGCGGGCGTGCCAGTCGATGTGTGGGAGGTCGACGCGGTCGAGACCCGGCTGGGGGTCGCGGACCGGGCGTCCGCTGAGGGACCTGACCATGGACTCGGCGACGGCCGTACGGCCGACGAACCTGGCGGAGACGCTGATGGTACGCCCGGGGGTAAGGCCGAGAACGCCCTTGTCGAACAGCTTGTGGTGCAGCACGCACAGGCACAGCGCGTTCGCCAGTTCGTCAGGCCCCTGGAAGGCCCACCAGCGTACGTGCGCGGCGTCGAGCCCGACCGCGGTGCCGTCCAGCCAGCCGTCGTACTCGCAGAACGCGCAGCAGTACTCGTACGCCATGAGGACCTGCTCCCGGAACGCGCGGTCCCGGCGGGCCACCGCGATCACGGCGGGGGCGGGGCCGAGTTCCAGCGAGAGGCCGGTGCGCCGGCAGATGTCGGGGTGCAGGGACGGCTCGAAGTTCGCGTCGAGGAGGAGCCTGGCCAGGTGGGCGACCAGCCGCGAATCGGCGGTCAGCGCCCGGACCAGGTCGGGGTGCAGGCGACCGGACGCCTGGCTCTGACGCAGTCGGCCCAGCTCCGAGCCGGGGCTTCCCGGGCCGTTCACGGTGTCGACCAGCCAGACGCCGTCGGAGGTGAGATGGTGGAACGGATAGCCGGGGCTGGTGTCGCGGGGCGGGCCGAACTCCTTGAGTAGGCGCTTCAGGTCGGCTTCCGCCGTACTGAACGGGATCGGTGTGCCGCCGTCGCACTGGAACCGTCCGAGGGCGTAGAGCAGCAGGAGTGGCTTGTGCGGTGCCCGTTCCCCGTTCCGCGACCATCGCTTGATGCCGGCGATTCGCTCGGTCCAGTCCATAGGGCGTCAGTGTAAACAGATCTTCAGGACGGTCGCGGACATCGCGAGAGCGAGGCGTGATCGCTATGCGCAGAAGGGAGTGGCCGTGGTCATCGGTCTCCAATGTGTCGTGCTGGACTGTCCCGTTCCTGGGGAGTTGGCCCAGTTCTATCAGGCGCTTCTCGGGGGCGATGTCGATCGCCCCGATCCCCGCTGGACGTTGACCGACGACTGGTCCACGCTGCACACCGGCGCGGGCTGGGTGCTCGCCTTCCAGCGCGTGGACGACTACCGCCCGCCGCGATGGCCCGATCCCGTCCACCCCAAGCAGTTCCATCTGGACATCGGCGTCGAGGATCTGGACGAGGCTCAGAAGCTGGCGCTGGAGGCGGGGGCCGCTCTGCTGCGGGACGAGGGCGGGTGGCGGGTGTTCGCGGATCCGGTCGGGCATCCCTTCTGTCTTGTACGGGAGTGACGGGCGGCGAGAGATCGAAGACGGGGTTGGCATTTCTGGCTAATGGCATTAGCTTAGCAGCTATGAGCATTCTCGAAGTTCCGGGTGGGCGGCTGGCGTACGAGGTGACCGGGCAGGGCCCGCTGGTGGTGTGCGCGCACGGGATGGGTGACAGCCGGGCCGCGTTCGGATCGCTGACGCCGCTGCTGGTCGAGGCGGGCTACCGGGTGGCGTCGCTGGACGTGCGCGGCCACGGCGAGTCGAGCACCGGCTGGTCGGACTACTCGCAGAGCGCGGTGGCCGGGGACATCCTGGCGCTGGTCCGGCACCTGGGCGGGCCCGCCATCCTGGTCGGAAGCTCGTCGAGCGCCGGAGCCGTGCCGATCACCGCCGCCGAGGCGCCCGAGGAGGTCGAGCGGGTGGTGCTGATCGGCCCGTTCGTCGGCAAGCCGCAGCTGAGCCTGTTCCTCAGGCTGATCCAGGGCGCCGTGATGGCCTCCCCTACCCTGTGGACGATGTACTACAAGACCCTGTTCCCGACGGCCAAGCCCGGCAAGGAGTACATGCGGGCGATGAAGCGGACGCTGCGCGAGCCGGGGCGCATGGCGGCGGTCAGCGGAGTGGTCGCGCCCGCGCCCGTCCACTGGACCGACCGCGCGGGCGAGGTGCGCTGCCCCGTCCTGATCATGATGGGCACGAAGGACCCGGACTTCCCGGACCCCGCCGCGGAGGCCCGGCTGGCCGAGGACCTGCTGGCGGACGCGCGGATCACGATGATCGAGGGCGGGGGCCACCTGCCGCACGCCGAGCTGCCCGAGGCGACCTTCGCCGCGATCGACGCGTTCCTGGTCAAGCATGCCTAGGGCCGGGCTGACCCCCGCGTCCGTGGTCGAGGCGGCGCTGCGGGTGGTGGACGAGCAGGGCGGCGAAGCGCTCACGCTGGCGGCCGTGGCCGCGCGCACGGGCGTCGCCACCCCCTCCCTGTACAAGCACGTGCGAAACCTCGCCGAGCTGCGCGAACGGGTCGCGCTCAGGGCGATGGACGAGATGGCCGTCGTGCTCGGCGAGGCGGTGATGGGCCGCAGCCGCGACGAGGCGGTGGCGGAGCTCATGCGCGCCTGGCGGCGGTACGCGGTGGAGCATCCGCACCGCTACGCGGCCATCCCGCCGTCCCCCCTGCATAACTCCGAGCTGGAGGCCGCCGGAAGGCGGATGATCGGCGTCATCCTGGCCGTGCTGCGCGGGTACGACCTCGACGGCCCGGCCGCCATCCACGCCACCCGGTGCCTGCGCGCGGCGGCGCACGGCTTCGCCACGCTGGAGTCCTCCGGCGGCTTCCGCCTGCCGGAGGACCTCGACGAGACGTTCGAGCAACTGATCGCGATGGTCGTGGCCAGCCTCACCCCCTCCGCAACCCCACCGCGATGACCAGGTACGGCACCGCCGCCACCACGAAGATCAGCCGCGGCGCCGCCCACACCGAGCCCAGCGCGTAGCCCGCGAACGTCAGCACCGCCACCGCCTCCCCGCCGAGCCCGGCCATCGAGGTCACGGTGGCCCGCGCGCCGTCGTCGATGCCGTCCTGCAGCCGCGCCTCAGCCGCGATCATGGCCCACTGGAACACCCCGAACGCCACCGCGACCGGCACGAACCCGGCCGGACTCCCGGTCGCCGCGCCCGCCGCCATGCCCAGGGCGCCGAGCGCGAGCACGGGACCGGCCGCCCGCGAGCCACGGCCCGCGTACCAGCCGCCCACCGTCATCGCGGCCGTGACCATCACCTCGAACAGCGGCACCACGGAGGTCGCCACGCCCGTCCCCTTGACCAGCAGCGGCAGGTACTCGTCCAGCGCGGTCACCCCGGAGACCACCGAGACGATCACCAGGGCACGCAGCACGTGAGGCGAGCGCCGTACCTGGGCCAGACCGTGGCGCAGGACCTGCGTGGAGGAGGGCTCGCCCGCCCGTGACTCCGGGAGGGTGCGGGCGACGGCCGCGCCCAGGACGCACACGGCGACGCTGGCCACGCCGAGCGCCTGGTATCCGCCGAGCGCGTGCGCGGGAGCGGCCAGCGCGCCGGCCACCATGGTCGCGATGGTGCCGAGCGCGACCGACCGGCCCAGCAGCCGGGTGTACGCGTCCTGCCTGCCCGTCCTGGCCAGTTCCTCGTAGACCAGCGCCTGCAGCGTGCCGGAGCGCATGGCGCTGCCGGCGCCCCACAGGACGAAGCCCGCGGCGAAGGCGGGATAGGACGGGACGAAGGTCCACAGCGCGAATCCGGCGCCGATCACGAGCGGCGCGAGCACCAGCAGGAGCCTGCGGGAGACCCGGTCGGCCAGCACGCCGGAGGGCACCTCGAGGACGACCCCGGTCACCGACCAGAGCACGAACAGTGAGGAGATCTGCGCGGGCGACAGCCCGGTGTCGGCGAACAGCAGCGCGTACACCGGGTAGAGCAGGACGAGGTCTTCGAGGAACGAGTAGGCGTAGAGCCTGGAGTCAAGTGAAGATCAATGTCGCCATGTCATGCTCGCACTCTACGACTTTCGTACGCTGAGGAGAACAGCCCCCGACGGCTAGGATTCCGGATATGGCCGAGGTTCTGGTTAAAGACGGCTCCTGGACGTTCGACGGCCGTACCTTGCGCATCGTGCCCGCCCGCGAGCGCAGTGTGCACAAGCTGCGTCAGGCGCTCGGCGAGCTGGCGGTGCCGCTGGAGGCCATCGCGGGCATCTCCTACGAACCGGCCCGCAAGGGCGGCCGGTTGCGGTTGCGGCTGCGCGAGGGGGCGGATCCGTTCACGCAGGCGGCGGGCGGCCGGATCCCGGACGCGGCCGACCCCTATCGGCTCAGCATCGACGCGAGCCGTACCGGGGCCGCGCAGTATTTCACGGACGAGGTGCGCAACGCCCTGGTCATCGAGCAGGTGCCGGGCGGGCCGTCGGATCGTTATCTGATGCAGGGGCCCGGCGTTCCGCTGACCGCCTCAGGGGGTGACGGGACGGCTACGTTCGACGGGGAGACGATCCGCCTGGAGTGGAACTGGATGGCGGACGAGGAGAAGCGTTCCCTGGGGGCGCGGCAGATCGCGCTGCGGGACCTGCTCGGCGTGGAGTGGACGCCGTCGGCGAGCCTGGAGAACGGGAACGTGCGCTTCCGGGTCCGCGGCGCCGTCAGCAAGGTCGAGCCCAAGCACGACCCGAACTGCCTGCAGCTGTGGGGCTTCGACAAGGAGGTCAGGACCGTCTCGATCCTGCTGGCCGCCATCGTCGCCCGGCTGCCGCACCCCGCCGAGCCGCAGGTGGTCGAGGAGGCGCCCCCACCCCCGCCCGGTGAGCCGGAGCCCGGCGAGTCCGACGTGCTGCTGCGCCGCCTGCGCGAGCTGGGCGAGCTGCACCGCGACGGGGTGCTGACCGAGGAGGAGTTCGCTCAGGCCAAGCAGTCCCTGCTTCGCCGCCTGTGAGCATGAAGAGGCGCTGACCGGGTAGCCGGACGGCTGTGAAAACGGTCGCGGTCATCGCCCACAGGAAGAAGTCCCTCGGCGGAGGGCTCGACGAACTGCGCCGCCTGATCAGCGAGGAAGACGTCGGCGAACTGCTCTGGTACGAGGTGCCGAAGAGCAGGAAGGCGCCGAAGAAGGCGCGCGAGGCGGTCGACGAGGGCGCCGAGCTGATCTTCGTCTGGGGCGGCGACGGTACGGTGCAACGCTGCGTCGACGCGCTGGCCGGATCGGACGTGCCCATCGCGGTCGTGCCCGCGGGCACCGCGAACCTGCTCGCCCAGAACCTCGACATCCCGCACGACCTGCCCGAGGCGGTCCGCATCGGCTTCCACGGCCGGCACCGGCGGCTCGACCTCGGCCGCCTGAACGGCGAGCACTTCGCGGTGATGGCGGGCGCCGGGCTGGACGCCCAGATGATCGCCGACGCCGACGGGGGACTGAAGGAACGGCTGGGGAAGCTGGCCTACCTGTGGACGGGTCTCAGGCATGTCGGCGGCAGCGCCATCCGGATGAAGATCAAGATCGACGGCGTGAAGTGGTTCGACGGCGAGGCGAGCTGCGTACTGCTGGGCAATGTGGGGACGATCACCGGCGGCGTGCGGGCGTTCGACGACGCCCGTCCCGACGACGGCTGGCTGGAGGTCGGGGTGGCGACGGCGGCCAGCGGGCTGGAGTGGATGCGCCTGCTCACGACGATGAGCACCGGGCGCTCCGACCGCTCACCCTTCGTCCGGATCACCAGGGCCAGGAAGGTGCGCGTCAAGCTGGCCGCGCCCAGGACGTACGAGCTGGACGGCGGGGCCAGGGACACCGCGCGGGTACTGCGGGCCGAGGTGGTGCCGGGCGGTGTCACCGTGTGCGTGCCCGGATAAGGCCCAGATTTCCTGACAGCAACGCATATATTCGGACACAAGTCAAGGTCAGATTGTCTCGACACTTAACCACCCAGATGAACCATGGGTTACAAGCACAAATCACCTCTAAGCATGGCTTATTCGGCCATGCCCCGGGTTAGAGATCTGATCGTTTTGCAAGGGGATGTCAAGCGGATTGCAGGCGCTGTCGCAGACCTTGGTCACATGAACAATGGCCCGTTCGCCCCCACGGTCACCGTGGTGGTACCCGCACTGAACGAAGCCCAGAACCTTCCTCACGTCTTCGCGACCCTGCCCGACTGGATCGACGAGGTCATCCTGGTCGACGGCAACTCCACCGACGACACGGTCGCCGTCGCCCGCCGGCTCCGCCCGGACCTGCACGTCGTCACGCAGACCAGGCGCGGCAAGGGCAATGCCCTGACCGAGGGGTTCGCGGCCGCGAAGGGCGACATCATCGTCATGATCGACGCTGACGGGTCCACCGACGGCCGGGAGATCTTCACCTTCGTGACCGCGCTGGTCGAGGGCGCCGACTTCGCCAAGGGCTCACGGTACGCCCCCGGCGGCGGCTCCGACGACATCAGCGTCCTGCGCTCCCTCGGCAACAAGGCCCTGACCTTCGCCACCAACCTGCTGTACGGCACCCGCTACACCGACCTGTGCTACGGCTACAACGCGTTCTGGTCCCGCCACCTGGACGCGCTGGACCTCGACTGCGACGGCTTCGAGATCGAGACGCTGATGAACGTCAGGGCCGCCAAGGCGGGTCTCACCATCGCCGAGGTGCCCAGCCACGAGCGCTGCCGCATCCACGGAGCCAGCAATCTGCATGCCGTACGGGACGGGTGGAGAGTGCTGAAGACGATCATGCGGGAGCGGGTGCGGGGCACGGCGCGCCCCAGGGCCGAGATCGCTCTGGCCAAGTGACCGGCCTCAACGCCTGGCGTTGCGCAGGCGTATCCCGCTGAACTCCAGCGTGCTCGCCGTCACCTGGTTCCAGAAGGGCCAGAGGTTGTCGAGCACGCGGAGCTGGATCCCGGCCTCCTCGTGCAGTTCGATCAGGTCGGAGACGGGTTCGGGCGGGCCGAGTGGCTCGACGGGCACCTGGGCGACGACCGCGTGCGGCGGGTCGCCGATGGGCTCGAAGTCGGCGGCGGGCAGCCGGTAGGCGTACAGCCGGACGTCCATGATCGCCTTCAGCCAGGCGTACTCGACCGCGTGCACCCGTTCGCCGCAGCCCGCGCCGATGATCCGCTCGACGTCCCCCGGCGTCGTGCGCGGCCCCCTCCAGGCCATCGCGCGCGGGCACTGGCGCGGAAACCAGTAGTCGGGGCAGCGGTCGCCGTCGACCGCCCACACGTACGGCGTGCCGATGACGCTGGTCCGAGCGACGTGCGGGACGAACCGCGTGATGGTCGGATCCTCCGAGAAGTGCAGCACCTGGCCCGCATCAGGTCTCATGGCCTCATCCTCGCCCCACCCGGACCGGCACACCCCGCCACGGCATTCAAACTCTCTCGATCTTTACGGAATATCCCTCTCCTCTACGGGCAGTGGGGGTTGGCCCGAAGAGAGGTGATTTCAATGATCGTGTTGGGTCTGATCCTGATCCTGCTCGCGACCGGAGCGATCGTGCTGATCTCCCTGGAAGAGAGCACGACCGCGTCGACCGCGTCCCTTACCGTTTTCGACTACACCTTCCAGCCCAACCACCTGGAGATGTACCTGGCCGGCGCGGCGACCGCCGGGGTGCTGCTGCTCGGCCTGGCCATGATCGGGTCCGGCTACCGGCGCTCCTCGCACCGCCGCCGGCAGATGCGCGAGGCCCGGGTGGAGGCGCACGACCGGGTGGCGCGGCTTGAGGACGAGAAGCGCCGGCTGGAGCGGAAGCTGACCGAGAGCGAGACGACCCCGCAGGTGCCGCGCCAGCACGACGGCGGCACGCCGCCCCCTCCGCCGCCCTCCGACGACCGGCTGGTGGCCGGCCCCGCCACGCACCGCCGCCCCGGGGAACCGCGCGTCTGACCTGCCCTCCGCCCCGCCGGCGGGGCGGAGAATCGCAGGAGACCAGTGAAACCACGCAAATGGGGTGTAATCTGCGAGGCGATCTCATCGTGAACCCCCAGCGAGGTCGCATGAACAGGCGTGGCCGGCCGATCGCCGTCAAGCTCCTCGTCCTGCTTTTGGTGCCCCTGATGTCGCTCGTCGGCCTGTGGGCGTTCGCCGCGGGACTGACGGGCGGCGCCGGCCTGCGCCTGCTGGAGATCGACAACCTGGTCACCAACCTCGCCAACCCCGCCGAGCAGATCAACATCCAGCTCCAGCGCGAGCGGCTGGTCTCCGTCGAGTACCTGGCCGGACGCCAGAAGGAGGCCGTGATGACCGGCCAGCGGGCCGTGACGGACCAGAGCGTCGCGATGTTCCGCGGCCTGGCCAGCCGGCAGCGGGACGTCTCCCCGGAGATGGCCGCGCAGCTCAGCGAGCTGACCAGCGAGCTCGACCGGATCCCGGAGATCCGCGCGAAGATCGACGAGCGGGACGCGGGCATGCTGCAGGTGGTCAGCACCTACAGCAGGACCGTCGACGCCACCTTCCGCATGTACGACCAGATGGTCCTGGTCTCCGACGTCTCGCTCTACCGCCAGGCCAGAGCCGTCAACATGATGGGCGAGGCCAAGGAGATGCTGTCCAGGGAACGCGCGGTGCTCGTCGCCGTGATCGCGGCCGGCAAGGTCGGCGACGCCGAGCGGGCGATGTTCGCGGAGCTGGTCGCCACCCGGCGGCTGCTGTACGCCCAGGCGCTCAACCACCTCGACCTGAGCCTCCGCGACTCCTACGCGCAGCTCGCCAACACCCCCGTCTACCTGGAGTTCATCAGGGCCGAGGACGCCGTGCGCGGCCCCGCGAGCAGCACCGGCCTGCCCGCCGCCGCGGTCACCTGGACCGACGACGGCGACAACCTGTGGGCCGTGGTCGAGCGCCACCAGTTCGAGGCCGTCCAGAGCATGACCAAGCGGGTCACCCCCGCGGCGGCGAACATCCTCATCAAGATCGGCGTGGCCGGCGGCCTGGGCCTGATCGCGGTCGTCGCCTCGGTCCTGCTCTCCCTGCGCTTCCGGCAGCGCCTGGTGCAGGAGCTGGCGGGCCTGCGCGACGCCGCCACCGAACTGGCCGACGTACGGCTGGCCGGCCTGATCGAACGCCTCCGCAAGGGCTCCGGCCCCGTGGAGGGCCGGGCCGCCCCCCTGGACGTGCAGGCCACGACCAGCGAGGTGCTCGACATCGTCCAGGCGTTCAACGGCGTCCAGTCCACCGCGGTCGACGCGGCCATCGGCCAGGCCCGGCTGCGCGAGGGCGTCAGCAAGGTCTTCGTCAACCTGGCCAGGCGCAACCAGTCGCTGCTGCACCGCCAGTTGCTGCAGCTCGACGACATGCAGCGGAACACCGAGAACCCCGACACGCTCGAGGACCTGTTCAAGCTCGACCACCTCACCACCCGCATGCGCAGGCACGCGGAGAGCCTGATCATCCTGTCCGAGCAGACGCCCGGCCGGGGATGGCGCAACCCCGTCGCGATCGTCGACGTGCTCAGGGCGGCGGTGGCCGAGGTCGAGGACTACTCCAGGATCGAGGTGCCGCAGCCGCCCAAGGTGTCGCTGGCCGGTCCCGCCGTCACCGATGTCGTCCACCTGATCGCCGAGCTGGTGGAGAACGCGACCATGTACTCGCCGCCGCAGACCAGGGTGGACGTCCGCTGCGTCGTGGCGCCCGGCGGGCTGGTCATCGAGATCGAGGACCGCGGCCTCGGCCTGCAGCGGGCCGAGCTCGACCAGCTCAACGAGCGGCTGGGCGACATGCCGGAGTTCGACCTGGCCGAGAGCGACCGGCTCGGGCTGTTCGTGGTGGCCAGGCTGGCGGCCAGGCACGGCATCCGGGTGTCCCTGCGGTCCTCGCCGTACGGTGGGGTGTGCGCGACGGTCATCCTGCCCGCCAAGCTGCTGGCCGCGCAGCCCGCGCTGGCCTGAGCTAGCCCGCCGGGGGCAGGTAGAGGCTGGCGCCGTCTCTGCGGGCGGTGCCCGCCGCGCGCAGGCGGTCGTACAGGTGCGGCGGGAGCAGGCCCTTGGACTCCTCCTCGGTGAAGAAGCCGTAGTCGTCGAGCTCCTCGGCCTGCAGCCGTACCGGGGCGTCGACCTCCACGATCCCGCAGTCGAACAGGAAGTGGATCAGTGGGAACGGCTGCTCCGGGAGCTGCCCCCACTGCACGGTCAGCAGCCTGCCGACGGGCAGCGACAGTCCGAGCTCCTCGGCCACCTCCCTGGCGCACGCCTGCGCCGGGTGCTCGCCCTCGTCGATGTGCCCGCCCGCGAACGACCAGTGATCGCGGTAGTTGGGTTTGACCAGCAGCGGCCTGCCCTGCGGATCGGTGATGTAGGCGCCCGCGCCGGCGACCACCTTGTTCAACGACGCCCAGAAGTCATGGTCCACTCGCTCAACTTAAGCGAGGGGGTACGGCTCACGCGAGCCGTACCCCCTCGCTCGGGGTCAGCCGACCACCTGCAGCAGACCCAGCGTCTTGGCCTTGGCGTCCTCCTCGACGCGCTGCACTTCCTTGCCCGCGCGGTCGAGGACGACGAGCGTGTGGTGGGCGGGGCCCTGGACGCGGACCACCAGGCGGCCGTCGGGCAGGTACAGGGCGCCGATGAGCGTGCCCTTGACCGCGACGGGCAGCTTCCTGCCGGTGACCAGGTCGACCACAACAGGCTTGAACGCGGTCGGCCAGCTGCCGTCGCCCAGCGTGTCGGGGTTGGCCGGGAACTCCACCACCGCGTTGCGCCCGTCCGGCGACAGGCTCTGCACGTGGGTGGCCAGCTTGATCCCCTTGGCCTTGACCGCCTTGCCGGTCTTCACGTCGAGCCGGTAGACGCCGTTCGCCTCGCCCGTGTAGCCCGCGATGTACCGGCCGTCGGCGGACCAGGCCAGGTGGCAGACGCCCTTGGTGGCGCCCGCCCTGGTGGCGCCGCCGCCGTCGGCCTTGACGATCGTGACCGTCTCGTCCTTGGCGTACGCCAGCCGCGTGGAGTCGGCCGACCAGACCGGGGTCAGGCATGGCGTGCCGCCCTGCAGGCCCGTGGCGACGGTCCTGAGCCTGCCGTTCTCGCGCACCTGCAGCTTGCCGCCGATGGTGACCCAGGCGACCTTCCTGCCGTCGGGCGAGGCGGCGAACTGGGCGGCGGACTTCGAGGCGCCGAGCGTCTTCCAGCCCTTCGCCGGGTCGTGCTGACTGATCTGGTAGCCGTTGACGTACCCGCCGTAGACGGCGGTGCCGGTCAGCGGCTTCGGTACGGCCTCGGCGGACGCGGCCGTGGTCGGCAGGACGAGGGCCGCGCCCAGGAGGACGCCTGCCAGCACGCGATGCTTCATGAATTCTCCCGTGGATCGGTTGCCGCCATGATTGTTCAGGATCGGGAGCCCAAATCCACGAAGGGTTCGGGAAAGTGTCCTGTGCCGAGGATCGCCCCTTCCGCGCGCAGCCCCGCCAGCACCTCGGCGCGGGAGCGCGCGGCCAGCTCCTGGTCGTGGTCGTAGGCGTAGCGGACCTGGGGGTCGGCGAGCTGCACGGGATGCAGCACCAGGTCGCCGGTCATCGCCAGCTCGCCGAGCCGGGCGATCTGGTGGCCTGGCGTGTGCCCGGGCGTGAGCTGCACGTGCAACCCCGGCGCGACGTCCCGGTGATCTCCCGCCACCACCCTGAGCCGGTCCGCGAGCGGCCCGACCACCTCTTCCTGTATGGCCGGAGCCACCTCGTCCAGCTCCGCCCGCTGCACCACATACCAGGCGTTGGGGAACAGCGGCTCGCCGTTCACCACCGCGCCGCTCGCGTGGTCGCTGTGCAGGTGGGTGAGGATCACGGTGTCCACCTCGGCCGGGGTCACGCCCGCGGCGGCCAGCTCGCTCTCCAGCACGCCGGGCACGGGGGCCCAGCTCGCGGCCGGGGAGTTCTCGCCGCCGATGCCGGTGTCGACGAGGGCGGTCCAGCCGCTGTCCGCCCGGAGCAGGTAGCAGTGGAAGTGCAGCACCCACGGCTCGTCGAAGCCCTCGGGCGAGCCGGGGAAGAGCCGGTCGAAAGGCTTGCTGATGGCCTGGCCCATGGGCCCGACGGCGTCACAGAGCGGCGTCACCTCGACACCGGCGATCGTACGTGATCTATGCGGCATTCGCTCAGACTAGGCCGCCTGGTCGGGGGGTCGGGAATAGACCGTTCGTGCCGGGATGTTGTCCGTAGCGTCCAGGATTTCCTGTGATATGTTCCGAAATGAGACGTAGAGCGCGAGCTCCGTCCCATCTCCCACTCGCTCGCCCGTGTTGAGGGCCGGCGATCTGTCTTCTTTCTCGCCCTCTGCGGCGTGCCCTCGAGGAGGGTCCCCCATGTCTGTTCAAACCATCCCCCGCCCCCGTACCACCACGTCCGCCAAGCAGGTCAGCGGCCTGCTCGACCTGCGGGACAAGGTCGCGTTCCTGCGTTCCGGCTTCCAGCCGGCCGGCGACGACCTGCGGATCCCGTCCGACCGCGCCAGGCAACTCGGCCTGCGCAACGGCGACCTCGTCGTCGCCACCGTCGCCGGCGGCAAGCTGCTCGGCGTCGAATCCGTGAACGGCTCGGCCGACTGGCGGCACCGCCCCCACTTCGCCGAGCTCACCCCCGTCCACCCCCGCGAACGGCTGCGCATCGAGACCGATTCGCTGACCACCCGCCTCGTCGGCCTGTTCGCCCCCATCGGCAAAGGCCAGCGCGGCCTGATCAGCGCCCCGCCCAAGGCCGGGAAGACCATGGTCCTGCAGGCGCTCGCCGACGGCATCACCCGCAACCACCCCGAGATCCATCTCATGGTCGTCCTCGTCGGCGAGCGGCCCGAAGAGGTCACCGAGATGCGCGAGTCCATCCGCGGCGAGGTCGCCGCCTCCACCTTCGACCGGCCCGACCGCGACCACGCGGCCGTCGCCGAACTCGCCGTCGAACGCGCCAAACGCCTCGTCGAGAACGGCCAGGACGTGGTCCTGCTGCTCGACTCGCTCACCAGGCTCGGCCGCGCCTACAACAACCTCGCCCCCGGCGGCGGCCGGGTGCTCACCGGCGGCATCGACGCCGGAGCCCTCTACCCGCCCAAGCGCTTCTTCGGCGCCGCCCGCAACCTGCGCGAGGGCGGCTCGCTGACCATCCTCGCCACCACCCTCGTCGAGACCGGCTCGCGGATGGACGACAGCCTGTTCGAGGAGTTCAAGGGCACCGGCAACATGGAGCTGCGGCTCAGCCGCGCCCTCGCCGAACGCCGCCTGTACCCCGCCATCGACCTGGAGGCCTCCGGCACCAGGCGGGAGGAGATCCTGCTGCCCGCCGACGAGCAGGCGATCGTGTGGCGGCTGCGCCGCATGCTGGGCGCGCTCGACAAGCAGCAGGGCCTCGAACTGCTCAGGGACAAGCTCCGCGAGACGCCCACCAACGCCGCCTTCCTGCGCGAGGCGTCGATCAGTACCTGACCGTCTTCTTGGAGTCGCCCGGATACACCATGATCAACCATTGCTCCGAGGGCGCGGGATCCTTGGTCTCGTCGTAGTACTCCTCCTCCGGCAAGGCCCGCATGTGCAGCCTGATGCGGTAGTTGCCCGGCCCGCCCACCGTGAGATCGGGCAGTTCCCTGTTCGTGTCGGTGAAGCGCAGATCGCCCAACGTACTCGTGTAGCCGATCTCGACCACCACGTCCCAGCCCTTCTTCTCCACCGGGGGGCGTTGGCGGTAGGACTCGCCGGTGACGCAGATGACGCTCATTTCGGTGACGGGCGAGATCGCGACATTGCCGGGCGTCGCGGCGATCACCATGCCGGTTTTCAGCAGATCGGCCGCCAGCTCGCCGGACGGCTCGTCCTCGTAGGTGTCGATGCCCCACTCTGTCGAGAAGTACTCCTTGGCCTGCCTGACCGGGCGGGCCCGGGGCTTGTGCTGCGGCAGCGAGGCGCACGCGGCGCGCCTCCCGGCCAGCCAGTTCTCCTGTTCGAGCCGGTGCTTCTCGATGTTGGCCTCGTCGCCGCGCACCATGACCGGGCAGATCTGCCGGGTCGCCCCCAGGATCTTCCTGCCCTCCTCCCCCTTGGCCGCGCCCTTGACCGCCTTGGCCGTGGCGTCACCGCCGTGCCTGGTGGCCAGCTCGCACAGGCCCCGGCCGTAGGCGAGGAGCCGGGCGTCGGGCATCGTCTCGACCCCCGCGTGATGCCAGTCGCTGACGCGGGCGTCGCACAGGAACCGCCACTCCGCCGCCGAGAAGCCCGCAGCGGGCGCTCCGGGACAGGCGTCGGCGTCCGGCACGGTGACCCTGCCCGAGGCCGCGTCCGCCTCCGTCACCAGCACGACCACCAGCAGGACACCGGCCGCGACCACGGGCCTGGGCAACCGGCGCGACCGGAGGCGCACCGCGAGCAGCATCAGCGACGCGACGACGACCTCCACCACGCGATGCCCCTGGTTCGGCCACGCGTACGGCCCACCCCAGAAGGGCAGGCAGTCGGGCTCGATCAGTGCGTCGAGCGCGAACACCCCCAGCCGCCACCCCGACGCGAGCACCACCGGCACCGCGATCACCCTCACGAGCACCCTGCCCGCCCTGCCCGCCTTCCACCAGAGCAGGAACCCAACGAGTACGGCGGGGAGCATCCCGTACCAGTACAGGGGCACGAAGGTCTTCACATAGAGCGGCAGGTCGATCCAGCCGCCGCTACGCAGGCACCCTCCTGGACCGAGGACGACATAGCCGGATCGACTCTCCCCGACCATCTGCCACACCCACCGCGCCAAGGCCAGCCCCAGCGCCCCGGCCCACAGCCTTAATGAAGATCGTCGCGACACGGTAGGCCACTGTAATGACGCGCCGGCCTTCTATGGCCCGCCCGCGAGCACACCACCTTCCTCGCCACGTAACGGCGGCCCGCCCGTGCGCACGAGTGGCGTCGACCGGGTGGGCGGAGGTGGCGGCCTGCGGGAGAGCCAGGGCTGGCTTGCCGTACAGGAGCAAGCGGGCGGGAGGCGAGGGGTGGGGGCGGGATGATGGGGGGGTGTTGGGTGACGTCGTCGAATACCTTGTGTGTCCTGTTTGTCGGGCCAGGCTGGAGTTGCGGCCGGGGGTGGTGCGGTGTGTTCGGGGGCATGGGTTCGATGTCGCCAAGCAGGGTTATGTGAGCCTGCTGCTCGGGTCGCAGGCGCCGGGCACCGCCGACAGTCCCGCCATGGTCGCCGCCCGTGCCTCCTTCCTCGCCACGGGCCTCTACGCCCCTCTCGCCCACGCCATCGCCGAAACCGTCGCCGCCCTCGCCCAGCAGCGCGGGCGGGCGGTGGTGGTGGATGCCGGGGTGGGGACGGGGTACTACCTGGCGGCTGTGCTCGATGAGGTGGACGGGGCGGCCGGGGTGGCGTTTGATGTGTCCAAGCATGCGGTGCGGCGAGCCGCGCGGGCACATGGGCGCATCGGGGCGTTCGTGGCCGATGTGTGGCGGCCGTTGCCGATCGCGGACGAAGTGGCCGATGTCGTGCTGAACGTGTTCGCACCACGCAACGGCCCCGAGTTCGCCAGGATTCTGCGCCCAGGTGGTGCTCTGGTGGTCGTCACTCCGGCAAAGGACCACCTCAGCCCCCTGGTGGCGGAACTCGGGCTGCTGTCGGTGGACGAGGACAAGGAGCGGCGGGTCGCGGAGAGTTTGCGAGACTTCGCAGAGATCGAGCGGCGAGCGGTCGAGTTCGAGATGATGCTGACGCACGACCAGATCACCGAGGTGGTGGGGATGGGACCGAGCGCATGGCATTCGGACGCGCAACAACAAGCCACGCGAATCGCGAAATTTCCACGACAGACCCTTGCAAAGGCCTCGTTTCACCTGTCTATCTTTAAAGTGGACCCCCGATCAAGACCACTTCCTTGACGGACATCTGAGGCCCATGTTACTGATGGGGCATTTAGTCCGAAATTCCCCCACATTCCTCAAGTATTTCTTGGACTCAGGCGCAATACTGGACGCCAACCCCGCCGGGGCGGGCTGGGGCGGGGTTCAGAGGGAGGGGACGCGTCGGATGAAGGCGGAGGAACGCTGGCAGGCCAGGTTCCGGGCGCCGCGCATGACGCTGCCCGTCTGGGCGCGCCTGGCCCCGCACCGATCCATCTACCGGTGTAACGCCTCCGGCACCTGGGAGATCTACGCCTGGGACCGGACCGGAGTCACCCGGCAGGTCACCAACCGGCCCGAGGGCACCGCGCACGGCGCGATCGACCCCACCGGCCAGTGGGTCTACTGGTTCGCCGACAACGGCGGCGACGAGCTCGGCGTCTGGATGCGCCAGCCGTTCGGCGGCGGCCCCGACGAGGTGGTGGCGCCCGACATCGAGCCCGGCCAGCCGGGCGGCATCGAGCTGTCCATGACGGGCACCGCGGCCATCAGCATGGCCCGCGAGGGCTCGTTCACGATCAGCCTGGCCAACCGGGGCGAGGCCACCCGGGTGATCTACGAGCACTCCGAGGCCGCCTGGGTGACGGACATGTCACTGGACGGCTCGCTGATCGCGATCAACCATGCCGAGCACGGCGACTTCCGCCACCCCGCGCTGCGCGTCGTCGACCCGTCCGGCCGGGAGGTCGGCGAGCTGCACGACGGCCGGGAGAAGGGCGTGATCGGCCTCAAGTTCGCGCCCGTGCCCGGCGACCGGCGACTGCTGACCCTGCACGAGCGGCGGGCCAGGCGCGAACCGCTGGTCTGGGACCCGATGACCGGCGAGCAGCGGGAGATCTGGCTGAAGGACGCGGGCGAGCTGTCCGCGGAGTGGTATGACGACGGCCGCGCCCTGCTGATCATCCGCGGCAACCGCGCCCGCACGTACCTGCACCGCTACGACCTCGCCGGCGGCGGCCTGACGCTGATCGACACCCCGCACGGCGTGATCGAGGCGGCCGCGCCCAGGCCCGGCGGCCACGTCGAGTACTCCTGGTCGAGCGCGTCGCGCCCGCATGTGATCCGCTCCAGCAGCGGCCAGGTGGTGATGAGCGCCGTCGGCCCGACCGCGCCCCCGAGCGTCCCGGTCGAGGACGTCGACGTGGAAGGCCCCGGCGGGCGCATCCACGCGCTGATCTCCCGCCCCGAGACGGGCAACGCCCCCTACCCCACGGTCTTCCTGCTGCACGGCGGCCCCACCGGCCACGACGACGACTCCTTCTCCCCCGAGGCCGCCGCCTGGGTCGAGTCGGGCTTCGCCGTGGTCCGCGTCAACTACCGCGGCTCCACGGGGTACGGCTCCGCCTGGCGGGACGCGCTGCACGGCGAAGTCGGCCACATCGAGCTGTCAGACGTGGCCGCCGTCCGCGAGTGGGTGGTGGCCAGGGGCGTCGCCGACCCCGACCGCATCGTGCTGTGCGGCACCTCGTGGGGCGGCTACCTCACGCTGCTGGGCCTCGGCACCCAGCCGAAGATGTGGGCGGCGGGCATCGCGGCCGTCCCCATCGCCTGCCACGAGACCACCTACGAGGACGAACCCGAGGGCCTGCGCGCCTACCACCGGGCACTGCTCGGCGGCTCCCCGTCCGAGCAGCCGGAGCGCTACCGCGCCAGCTCGCCGATCACCTACGTCGAGCAGATCGAGCGGCCGGTCCTGATCATGGTCGGCGTCAACGACGTGCGCTGCCCGTCACGGCAGATCGAGAAGTACGTGGCCAGGCTGGCCGAGCACGGCCACGAGCACGAGGCCTACACCTACGAGGCGGGCCACGGCACGCTGGTGGTCTCCGAGCGCATCTCGCAGATGGCCACCCAGATCGCCTTCGCCAAGAAGCACACCGACGGCCACTGAGCGTCAGCGGGCGCGCAGGACCAGGATCGCCAGGTCGTCGGCGCTCGGCTCGGGCGCGAAGTCGGCCGCGCCCCGGCGGATGCGCTCGGCCACGGCCCGCGCCGACAGGCCCGCGCACTCGGCCAGCAGCTTGGCCAGCCCGCCGTCGTCGTCGAGCAGCCGGCCCTGGCTGCGCCGCTCGGTCACCCCGTCGGTGACCGCCAGCAGCACGTCGCCGGGGTCGAGGTGCAGGGTGTCGGCCTCGAAGACCACCTCGTGGAAGACGCCGAGCAGCGACTGCGGGGTGCTCACCGACTCGACGACGCCACTCGGCTTGAGCCGCAGCGCCTCGGGGTGCCCCGCGGAGACCAGGCGCACCTCCAGGCCCGACGCGACCGGGGTGATGTCGCCGTGCAGCAGGGTGAGGAACCTGGCCCGCTCGCCCTCCTCCAGGATGGCCTGGTTGAGGCGGCCGAGGACGGCGGCCACGCCGTACCCCTCCCTGGCGAGGAGGCGGAGGGTGTGGCGGGCGAGGCCGGTCACCGCGGCGGCCTCGGGGCCGGTGCCGCAGACGTCGCCGATCGCGAAGCGCCAGGACTCGTCGCTCGCCTTGAACAGGTCGTAGAAGTCGCCGCCGACCTCGTTGAGCTCGCCGGCGGGCTCGTAGACGACGCCGTAGTCGAGGCCGGGCACCTCGGGTTCGTTCGGGGGCAGCAGGCTGCGCTGCAGGGCCCGGTTGGCGGCCGCCTGCTGGGCGTAGAGGCGGGCGTTGTCCATGGCGAGGGCGGCGCGCCGGGAGATGTCCTCGGCGAACTGCACGACCTCGTCGCGAAAGCGGTCGGAGCGGCCCAGGCACATGACACCGAGCCCGCGACCGCGCGCGGTCAGCGGTACGGCGAGGACCTGCGAGTCGGCGAGCTGGATCGTGGAGGCGCCGCGCACCGGACTCGGCACGACGATCCCGGCGAGTTCCTCCCTGAGCCCGTCGATGCGCGCCTCGTCGGCGTGCCAGAGATAGGACAGGCGCAGCGGGCCCATACCGGTGTCGGAGGTGTACACGGCGCACCAGCTCGCCAGGCGGGGCACGACGATCTGGGCGATGATCGCCGGGACCATGTCGGGGTCGAGGGTGCCGGCCAGCAGATCGCTGGCGTCGGCGAGGAAGCCGAGCCAGTGCGGCCCGCGCGAGCTCTCCTCCAGCCACTCCGAAGACAACTGGTTCGTCGAGCCGGGTAGCGTGAGCCTAGCCCAATGGACACGGGAATCCCCCGCGAAGGTGATTCCCCACTCTTCGACTTCGACGGAGGGCCCCTTCGGATCACCCTGCGGCGCCGCCCGCTGCTTCAGCTCGACCTGAACCGCGTCCCCGAAGTGCTTCCACACGATCTCGAAGGGCTCGTCGGCGACCTGCATGGCCAGCTCACCCGCGACCTGCTCGCCGGCAGGCAGCACCGAGGTGGCCGCCCAGGCGGTCATCACCTCACGGGTGAACCTCTTCGCAGAGGGCACAGCGGTCTCGCCCGGCGCGAAGGTGGCCGCCAGAACTCCGCGGGAAGAAGCAGTCATCGTGTCGTGCCTACCACACTTGCCATTGACTTGGGGTAAATCAGAGGACAGGACTCCGAGCTACTCATCGTGACAGACTTACAGCACTCGCGGAGGCACCCCGGGAGTGAAGGAGGCCCCATGACTACGGCCAGGACGGCGCCCACGGCGGAGGAAAGGACCTACACAGAGGCGGATCTCGTTCCCATTCTGGAGACCCTCTTCGCGTGGCGCGACGGCGACTTCCGCCGCCGGGTCTCACATGCGCCTCCGGGCATACTGAGCGAGGTACGGCTGCTGCTGAACGAGGTGGCCGATCGGCGTGAGCATCTGGCGAACGAGCTGAACCGGGTTCGTAAAGAAGTGGTCAAGGAAGGCCGCTTCGGTGAGCGGCTGACGTCCGGGCCCGGGGTGGGGGCCTGGGCGGAGAGCGTGGATTCGGTCAACACGCTGATCGACGCCCTGGTCAGCCCCGTCAGTGGTGCCGCTGACGTCATCGACGCCGTGGCCAAGGGCGACCTGTCGCGGCGCATCGACCTCGACCGTTCGGCCAGGGGCGAGGTCCGCAGGCTCGGCAAGGCCATCAACGGCATGGTGGACCAGCTCTCCCTGTTCAACTCCGAGGTCACCCGGGTGGCGCGCGAGGCGGGCACGGAGGGCAAGCTCGGCGGCAGCGCCAACCTGCGCGGCATGTCGGGCAGCTGGCGCGACCTCACCGAGGCCGTCAACACGATGTCCTCCCGCGTCTCCGCCCAGGTGCGCGACATCGCGGTGGTGACGACCGCGGTGGCCAAGGGCGACCTGAGCCGCAAGGTGACGGTCGACGCGGTCGGCGAGATGTTCGAGCTGAAGAACACCGTCAACACGATGGTCGACCAGCTCTCGGCCTTCGCCGAGGAGGTGACCCGAGTCGCCCGCGAGGTCGGCACCGAGGGCCAGCTCGGCGGCCAGGCCCAGGTCAGCGGCGTGTCCGGGGTCTGGAAGGACCTCACCGACAACGTGAACTTCATGGCCAACAACCTGACCTCCCAGGTGCGCAGCATCGCGACCGTGGCGACGGCGGTGGCGCAGGGCAACCTGACGAAGAAGATCACCGTTGACGCGCAGGGCGAGATCCTGCAGCTCAAGGACACTCTCAACACGATGGTCGACCAGCTCTCGGCCTTCGCCGACGAGGTGACCCGCGTCGCCCGTGAGGTCGGCACCGAGGGCCAGCTCGGCGGGCGCGCCGAGGTCAAGGGTGTGTCGGGGGTCTGGAAGGACCTCACCGACAACGTCAACTCGATGGCCAACAACCTGACCTACCAGGTGCGCAACATCGCCCAGGTGACCACCGCGGTCGCCAACGGCGACCTCACCCGCAAGATCGACGTCGACGCCCAGGGCGAGATCCTGGAGCTGAAGTCGACCATGAACACGATGGTCGACCAGCTCTCCTCGTTCGCCTCCGAGGTCACCCGCGTCGCCCGCGAGGTCGGCACCGAGGGCCAGCTCGGCGGCCAGGCGCAGGTGCGCGGCGTGTCCGGGGTCTGGAAGGACCTCACCGACAACGTGAACTTCATGGCCAACAACCTGACCTCGCAGGTGCGCCAGATCGCCGCCGTCTCCACCGCCGTCGCGCAGGGCAACCTGTCCAAGAAGATCACCGTTGACGCGCAGGGCGAGATCCTGCAGCTCAAGGACACCCTGAACACGATGGTCGACCAGCTCTCCTCGTTCGCCGACGAGGTGACCCGCGTCGCCCGCGAGGTGGGCACGCAGGGGCAGCTCGGCGGTCAGGCCAGGGTGCAGGGCGTGTCGGGCGTGTGGAAGGACCTCACCGACAACGTCAACTTCATGGCCAACAACCTGACCTCGCAGGTGCGCAACATCGCCGAGGTGACCACCGCGGTCGCCAACGGCGACCTGACCCGCAAGATCGACGTGGACGCCCAGGGCGAGATCCTGGCGCTCAAGACCACCATCAACAAGATGGTGGACCAGCTCTCCTCGTTCGCCTCCGAGGTCACCCGAGTCGCCCGCGAGGTGGGCTCGGAGGGGCAGCTCGGCGGCCAGGCGCGGGTCGAGGGCGTCGAGGGCACCTGGAAGCGCCTGACCGAGAGCGTGAACGAGCTGGCCGGAAACCTCACCACGCAGGTGCGCGCCATCGCGGTCGTCACCAGCGCCGTGGCCAAGGGCGACCTGACCCGCTCCATCGCCGTCGAGGCGCAGGGCGAGCTGAACGAGCTCAAGGACAACGTCAACCTGATGGTGGCCACGCTGCGCGAGACCACCCAGGCCAACCAGGAACAGGACTGGCTGAAGTCCAACCTGGCCAGGATCTCCCGGCTCATGCAGGGCCACCGCGACCTCATCGAGGTCGCCAAGCTGATCATGAGCGAGCTGACCCCGCTGGTCTCGGCCCGCTACGGCGCCTTCTACGGCACCGACCCAGGCGGCCAGCACGACCTCATCCTCATCGGCGGGTACGGCGTGCGCGCCGACCGCACCCCGCGCCCGGTCTTCGCGATCGGCGAGGGCATCGTCGGCCAGGCCGCCGCCGAGGGCCGGCCGATACTCCTGGACGACGTGCCGCCCAAGTTCATCACCATCGACAGCGGCCTCAGCCAGTCCACGCCCGCCCAGATCGTGGTGCTGCCGATCCTGTTCGAGAGCCGCGTGCTCGGCGTGCTCGAACTGGCCTCCTTCACCCCGTTCGGCGAGGTGCACCTCGACTTCCTGACCCAGCTCGTCGAGACCATCGGCGTCACGATGAACACCATCATCGCCAACTCGCGCACCGAGGACCTGCTGACCGAGTCGCAGCGGCTGACCACCGAGCTGCAGGAGAGGTCCGACGAGCTGCAGCGCCAGCAGGAGGAGCTGCGCAGGTCCAACTCCGAGCTGGAGGACAAGGCCGGGCTGCTGGCCAAGCAGAACCGGGCCATCGAGATCCAGAACTTCCAGATCGAGCAGGCCCGCCGTACCCTCGAGGAGCGGGCCGAGCAGCTCGCGGTGTCCAGCCGTTACAAGTCCGAGTTCCTGGCCAACATGTCGCACGAGCTGCGCACGCCGCTCAACAGCCTGCTCGTGCTGGCCAAGCTGCTGACCGAGAACGCCGAAGGCAACCTGACCTCGCAGCAGGTCGAGTTCGCCCGCACGATCCACGGCGCCGGGTCGGCGCTGCTCCAGCTCATCAACGACATCCTGGACCTGTCCAAGGTCGAGGCGGGCCGGATGGACGTGCACCCGACGCAGCTCTCGCTGCCCAAGCTGGTCGACTACGTCGAGGCCGCCTTCTCGCCGCTCGCCCAGGACAAGGGCCTGGCGTTCATCGTGGAGGTGGACGCGGCGGTGCCGCAGGAACTGCGCACCGACGAACAGCGCCTGCAGCAGGTGCTGCGCAACCTGCTGTCCAACGCCGTCAAGTTCACCCCCAAGGGCGAGGTACGGCTGCGCGTCGTACCCGCCCCCATCGAGGTGGACTACGACGACGACACGCTGCGCGGCGCCGACGGCCTCATCGCCTTCCAGGTGATCGACTCCGGCATCGGCATCGCGCCCGACAAGCTGGAGGTCATCTTCGAGGCGTTCCGCCAGGCCGACGGCACCACCAGCCGCAAGTACGGCGGCACCGGCCTGGGCCTGTCCATCTGCCGGGAGATCGCCAGGCTGCTCGGCGGCGAGATCCACGTGGACAGCGAGCTCGGCAAGGGCAGCACGTTCACCCTCTACCTGCCGCCGTCCTACTCCGGCCCGCTCGCCGCGCGCGACGGCGGCGCCGCCCGCAGGCAGGTCATGACGATGCCGATGATCGAGCCGGCCGTCACGCTGCCGGAGCCGCCGCTGCCGATGGACCTGGAGCTGCCGGAGCTGGTCGAGCCCGCGGAGACCCGGCAGTGGCAGGGCGACGACCCGCTGTCCGGTGCCAAGATCCTGATCGTCGACGACGACATCCGCAACGTGTTCGCGCTGACCAGCGTGCTGGAGCGGCACGGCTCGACCGTCGTCTACGCGGAGAACGGCCGCGAGGGCATCGAGCAGCTCGAACGCAACGAGGACGTCGCGCTCGTCCTGATGGACATCATGATGCCGGAGATGGACGGCTGGGCCACCACGTCCGCGATCCGCCGCATGCCGCAGTTCGCCGACCTGCCGATCATCGCGTTGACGGCTAAGGTCATGCGGGGTGATCGTGAGAAGAGCATCGCCTCGGGCGCGTCCGACTACGTGCCCAAGCCTGTGGACGTCGATCGTCTGCTCGAACGCCTGCGGGGCTGGCTCAGTCGGGGGCGGGCGTCCACGACCGACCCAGCCGAAGGACCGTGATCGATGTCTGAGCGCGCGAAAATTCTTCTCGTCGACGACCGCGAGGAGAACCTGATCGCCCTCGAGGCCATCCTGAGCTCGCTCGATCTGGTGCCCGTGCGGGCCCGGTCGGGCGAGGAGGCCCTGAAGGCGTTGCTGAGCACCGAGTTCGCGTTGATCCTGCTCGACGTGCGCATGCCGGGGATGGATGGCTTCGAGACGGCGGCGCACATCAAGCGCCGCGAGCGGACCCGCAACATCCCGATCATCTTCCTGACCGTGGTGGACAGCGCGCCCGACTACGCCTTCCGCAGCTACGCGGCCGGCGCGGTGGACTATCTGACCAAGCCGTTCGACCCGTGGGTGCTGCGGGCGAAGGTGTCGGTGTTCATCGAGGTGTACAACATGAACAAGCGGCTGGCCGAGCAGGCGGCGCTGCTGCGCGAGCGGGTCGTTGCGGAGCTGCCGCCGGGGAGCACCGCCAGCCAGGCGGGGGTGCTGCCGGAGCTGTCGCGGCGGCTGACGGCGGTGGAGGACGAGCTGAACCGGGTGCGTGAACTGGCTCGCAAGTCCAGCGATCCGGGCCTGTCGTCGCCGATGGCCGATCTCACCGAGCGGGTCGCCCAGCTCCGCGCCGGGTTCGACGCCCTGGCCTAGCGGCGGGCGCGTTCGAGGGCGTCCCAGAAGCCGCGGCGCAGGGCGTGCCGTACCTCGTCGTGGAGGAGGAAGTCGATCGGCAGGGAGGAGCCCTGCAGTAGGCGGGCCTCCAGGTCGGAGGGCATGCGCGGCTTGCGGGCGAGCACCGCCTCCAGCCACAGCGCGGGCGCGTCCCTGGCCACCGACTCGCCGAAGTCGTGGCCCTCCTTGTGCGCGGCCTTCACCGCGTCGGCCAGCGTCGTGGCACCCGCCGTGGCCGCCGATGGGGGCGTCGGGACGGGGGCGGCCTGCGGGCCGGTGTATTGGCCGAGCTGGGGTTGCTGGTAGGCGCTGGACGGGGTGTTGAACTGGCCCGTCGTGACCTGCGTCGGGCCTGTCGGGCTGGGGGGCGGCTGCGGGGCCGACGGGGGGTCCGGCTGGTAGCCCGGGTAGGCGGGGAGCGCGGGCGGGGTGCTCTGGGCGCGGGAGGGGGCCGGACCGTTCGTGGAGGGGGCGGGCGGCTGGTGGGGCAGTTGCTGGTTCTGGGTCGGGGCGTTGGCGACGTGGCTGCCGGAAGGCTGGGACGACTGGGTGGACTGGGACGACTGAGCGGGCGGCAGCGGACTGGGCGCGGGCGGCGGAGGAGTGGACGGCGGGGGGCTGGGCAGCGCGTGCGCGGCCTGCCCGTTGCTGACCGGCTGGTGGCCGTTGGCCGCCTCGGCCGACCCGGTGACCAGGTTGACGTACGGCCGCAGGTGGCCGCCGCCGATCTCGATCAGGTCGTCGCTCTCCTGGCGCAGCGTCCGGGAGACGGCCCAGCCGCCGTCGGCGGTGATGTGCACGACCGTCACCCTGATGCCGAGGTCCTGCGCGTCGCAGACGACCTGGGCGAGATCCTCGTCGCCGCTGACCACGACGGCGTCGCAGATCGCGCTGTTGCGGGCCAGCGTCATCAGGTCGCGGTGCACCTGGGCGTCCACGCCCTCGCGGCGGCCTGGGCGGATGCGCGACAGGCGCAGCTTGAGGCCGGGGATGTCGGCCAGCGCGTCGTGCTCGGGCGTGCGGCGGCCTTCGACGGTCGCCTCGTACCAGTAGCAGCGCAGCAGCGGCAGGCCGGTGCGCTCGCGCGACAGGTTGCTCATCAGCTGCAACAGGCCGGGGTAGTCCCAGGAGACGGACTCGCGATGTCTGGTGCCGTGTACGGCCATCGCGCCGTCGGCCAGCAGGTAGCCAGCGTCCACGAACAGCGCGCAGCGATCCACGCGACACCGCCCTTTCTTGGTGGCCCGACCTTCTGGCCCTGCACCGTCAGAGCCGGACTCGGCGGCCCTCTATCAGGGTAATGAAGCAGCTGATCGTGCGAGGGTGAATCCCGACGATTCGACCCTCGCCCGACGTTACGCCAGAGTATTCACGCAGACCGTACCAGTTTGTCCCTTTAGTGGTCACGAGCGTGCGGGCACGCTCACGGCCGCCACCCCGAACAGCACGACATCCCTGATCGACGTGAGCTCCAGCGCGGGTTCCTCGCCCAGTTCGGCGTGGAAGGTGTCGACGTCCATCCCGAAGGTGAGCCCCGAAGCGCCGTTGGACGAGCTGTCGAAGACGTTGGCGGCGTCCAGGTCTCCCGAGGAAGGGGCGAGCGTGCCCTCGCCGAGCGACACCCTCTCCCCCTTCAGGTCCGCGTCCCCCTCCCAGGTCACCAGCTCGACCCGGGCAGGCGTCGCCGCCGGGCTCAGCCCGTCGAGCGGCAACGTCAGCCGCGGCCGCTCACCACCGACGACACTGGCGGTGTCGATCACCACCGCCTGACTGTACGGCTGCCGCGGATCGGTGGCGATCACCACCAGGCTCCACCCGGCGTACTGCGAGATCCCCTCCCCCAGTGGCGCGTCCGCCGCCCACCACAGCCCCTCCTGCCGGCTGCCCGCGCTCACCAGCCCGGTGACGTCTGCGAACGCCTGGTACCCGGGCCCGGTCGGCAACTCGCGCCGCATGACCTGGTCGGGCTTGACCATCACGTAGCGCTTGCGCCCCGGCGTCCTGAACTTGATCGGCCCCGCCGTGTTCATGCTGGCCGACCAGTACAGCCCCGCCCACACGACCTGCCCGCCCTTCGGCAGGGTCAGCACGGTGGCGCTGGAGGAGTCGGTCGTGGACGTCTCGTCCCTGTCCAGTCGTTGCATCGGCCACAGGTCGTTGTCCCGCCTGGTTCCTTCGCGCAGGCGCGTCTCCCCGCAGCCGGTACGCGTGTCCGGGCAGGTCAGCAGCGTGTTGCCGGCCGCTATGACGGATACCTTTCCGTCGGTGGCGAACCTGGCGGGCGCTCCCGAGGCCCGCACGCCCGCCTGCGCCCGCGCCTTCACGCTCACGCCCCCCGAGGAGACCCGCACGACCGGCCCGGCCCCCTCCGGCGCGTGGGCGGCCACCACCACCCGCAGGAACACCGCGGTCGCCCGCCCCGGCGCCAGCGGCCCCCTGGCGCAGGTGGCGCCGTCCCCGCCGGGCCGGCACGACCAGCCGTCGACGGTCCGGCCCGGAGCCGAGCCGCTGCCGCTCCTGGCGCCCGGCACCAGCATGACCCCGGGCGGCAGCGCGACCGCCGCGACGAGTTCCTCGCTGGCCCCCCCGCCGTCGTTGCGCAGCCTGATCCCGACGATGCCGGGCTGGGCGCGGACGAGCGAGCCGAGCGGGTCGATGCTGGCCCTCAGCCGGGCCCTGCCCGGCCGCTCGGGCGGAACCGGCTTGGCGACCGGTCTGGGCGTCCGCCGCTCCGGCGTCGCGACCGGCGAGGACGGCGGCCGCGCCTGCTCGCTGGGCAGGGCGACCTGGGGTGGCCGCAGTGCCGGCGAGGGATCGGGCTGGACCACCAGCGGCTCCTCACCCGAGACCATCATCACCGCGATCACCGCGGCCGCCGCGACCGCCGTCGCGGCCGCCAGCGCGGCCTGCTGCTGTTTGGGCGCCCTGCGGATCCAGCCCAGCGCGTGCAGGATGCCGCTGCCGCCGCCGCCCCTCACGGCAGCCGTCTTGGTCAGGCTCGCGAGATAGGCGGGGAAGGCAGGGCCGACGAAAAGCGGACCGACGATGACACGCAGGCCCTGATTGACATCCGCCAGCTCCAGGAAGACCGATCTGCACTCGACGCAGTCGTTCACGTGGTCGTCGACCGTCTTGCTGTCGCGCCTGGCCAGACCGCCCCTGACGTAGGCGCCCATCTTGCCGAGCACGGGCTCGCACTGCTGCGGGGGCGCCCCCGCCAGGTGCATCTGCAGGTAGGCCTGGCACAGGCCCTCCCTGGCGCGGTAGGCGAGCGCGGCCACCCCGTTGGCGGACAGGCCGAGCAGCGGGGCGACCTCGGCGGGTTTGGCGTTCTCCACCTCGGTATGCCAGAGGACCATGCGCCATCGGTCGGGCAGCGACAGGAACGCCTTGGCGATGATGGACCTCTCCAGCCCGGTCAGCGCCGGGTCGACGAACGGCACCCCCGGGTCGAAGGCTTCGATCTCGTCGGTGGTGACCTGGCGGCTCTCCACCCTGGTGCGGTCGTAGACCGTGCGCCGCACCACGGTGAGCAGGTAGGGGCGGAAGCCCTCCTCGGGGCCGCCTCCCCTGCCGACCAGGTCGAGGATCTTGGTGAAGGACTCGGCGACGACGTCCTCGACCTCGGCCTCGCTCCTGACGAGCCGACGGGCGAGCGCGCGGGCGGCCGCTACGTGACGCTTGTAGAGCTCGCCATATGCGGCGGCGTTGCCGCCTCTAACCGATTCAAGGAGATCGGCATCGCTTTGAGGTGGTTCAGAACTCATAGTGACCTCGTGATTACGCGGGGTTGCCCGCCGAATCATTCCGCATTCCGCGTCATGACTAACCCAAAGTCGCGTCTTTGCCTTCTACGGCGATGAGCGGGGCCCTCCGCCGCGCCCTCAGATAGGGCGAATGGGTGCGGGCGACCCTAAGCTGTGGGCATGAGTGACCGCGAGAAGCTGCTGGCCGAGATCAAGGACAAGGGCGTCGTGCACGGCAAGGTCGTGCTGTCCTCGGGCAGGGAGGCCGACTTCTACCTCGACCTGCGCCGCATCACCCTGGA
The DNA here is from genome assembly GCF_040645915.1 of Nonomuraea sp. NPDC046570. NCBI lineage: Bacteria > Bacillati > Actinomycetota > Actinomycetes > Streptosporangiales > Streptosporangiaceae > Nonomuraea > Nonomuraea sp. NPDC046570. Next base: position 62,413 of record NZ_JBEYZF010000036.1, read on the forward strand.
CGGGGTGGCGGCCCCGCTGGTCGGCAGCGTGATGCTGGACCTGACCGCGGACCTCGATTACGACGCGGTCGGCGGGCTCACGCTCGGCGCCGACCCGGTCGCCACCGCGATGATGCACGCCGCCGCCGCGCGCGGGCGCACGCTGGACGCGTTCGTGGTGCGCAAGACGCAGAAGGCGCACGGCATGCAGCGCAGGATCGAGGGCCCCGAGGTGAAGGGCCGGCGGGTGCTGGCGGTGGAGGACACCTCCACGACCGGTGCCTCGCCGCTGACCGCGGTGGAGGCGCTGCGTGAGGCGGGCGCCGAGGTGGTCGCGGTGGCCACCATCGTGGACCGGGGCGCGGCGGTCCGGATGGCGGAGGAGGGCGTGGAGTACCGCACCGCGTTCACCCTGCGGGACCTCGGACTTTGACTTCCTCCCCCTCCTAAAGGACTTTGTTGCCTGAATCGAATCGGGCAACAAAGTCCTAAAGGAGGGGGATCTATCTTGGCCAGGAACAGTCGCCCGTCCTTCCAGCGGAACGCCGAGCGGGTGTAGGTCGCCGACTGCTTGCCGTGCCGGGACTTGAACCGGGGATAGCGGGCGCGTCCGGCGAAAAAGTTCACGAACGCCGTGTACTGGTGCCGCAACGTCTGCTGCAACGGCACGGAGGAGACATCGAACAGCAACCCGAACTCGGCGTCGCGCTTCAGTTCGGTGAGGTACCGGTCGGTCTGCGCGTAGGACGTCTTGGTCCCGTCGGCGAGTGGTATCGGTGGGGTCGCCACGCCAGCGTCTTGTTCCACACGAGGCGTACGCAGCCGAACGTACGGTTGAGCACCGCAGCTTGTTCGGGGGTGGGGTAGACCCGCACCTTGTACGCCGTACGCATGTTCGTATTTTACCGATCACAGAAAGATCCGTAAGCGGAAAAGAAGGTAATGCGCGCTTCACATCTTGGGTTGTCCCGGCTCCGCCGGGCCACCCCTTGTGGGGCCCGGATTCCTCCCAGCCCTAAGGGACCGGGCTTCCTCCGGAGGTCACGGTGAACTCCTCCTGTTGACCGGGTTTGCCCTGCGGGCGGGGCACGCCGTTCTCGGTCACGCGGACCGTGGCGGCGTCCTCGATGACCACGTCGAGTTCCGGCTCGGTGTAGCTGACCACTTCGCCCTTGGTCATCTCGCGATTCTGCAGCACGTCGCCGCCCGGCACCCGGACCACGACCAGCGGGCAGGTGTCGGCGACGCACTCGATGCGCAGTGTCGGCGGCGCGGCCGTCGGCGTGGTGGCCGCCGGCGGGCTGGGCGAGGGCGGGGCGGGGGTGTCGAGCGAGCTGAACAGCGCCCGTCCGCCGATCACGAGCAGCGCGATGACCAGCACGATCGCCAGCCCGGCGAGGGCCAGGCGGCCGAAGCCGATCGGGTCTGTTCGGTGGCGTCCCACAACCCGGAGACTAGCCCGTGGCCCTGCCCTGCCCTGGCAGGATCACCGCCGGCTACGGGCGCTTGACGGAATCCTTGTGGTGCTTGCCCATGGGCGGCGGCGGGGTGCCGCCCTTGCCCCTGCGGTTCTTGACGACCTCGACGATGATCGGGATCAGCGAGATGAGCACGATGAGGAGCACGCCGGGCAGGATGTACTTGTCGATCTTGGCGGGGTCGACGGTGCCGCCGAGGAAGTAGCCGATCAGCAGCATGCTCTCCACCCACAGCACGCCGCCGATCACGTTCCACACGAAGAACCGCCTCGGCGGCATCTCCAGCACGCCGGCCACCGGGTTCATGAAGGTACGCACGATCGGCATGAACCTAGCGATCACCACGGCCTTGGCCGGGCCGAACTTCTCGAAGTAGTGCTCGGCCTTCTCGACGTGCTCCCGCTTGAACAGCCGTGAGTTGGGCCGGTCGAAGAGCTTCCCTCCGACTCTGGCCCCGATGAGGTGGCCCAGTTGCGCTCCCGCCACCGCGCAGATCGGTGTGCCGATCACCAGGGCCGGGAAGGACAGCGGCGCGATGCCGAGCCCCTGAGCCGCGGCGGCCGAGCTGAAGATGCCGGCCGCGACCAGCAGTGAGTCTCCCGGGAGGAAGAATCCGACGAGCAGGCCCGTCTCCGCGAAGATGATGGCGAGAACGCCGACCGTCGCGAAGGCGCCGAGCATGGTCAGCCACCACTGCGGGTCCACGAGGTCAAGGAGCGATTCCACCCTGTGAGCCTACCGGTGCGGAGCGCGGTATGGCCGTTGTGGGCGTGCTCCCTACCACCCGGGGTAGGGGTCCTGGATACTGGTTCGCGCGTCAGCCGTACTTCTCAGGGAGATGAATCATGCCTATCGCAACCCCAGAGGTCTATGCCGAGATGCTCGACCGGGCCAAGGCAGGCGGGTTCGCCTACCCGGCGATCAACGTGACCTCCTCGCAGACGCTCAACGCCGCGCTGCGCGGATTCGCCGAGGCCGAGAGCGACGGCATCGTCCAGGTGTCCACCGGCGGCGCCGACTTCCTGTCCGGCACCACGGTGAAGGACATGGTCACCGGCTCGGTGGCGCTGGCCGAGTACGCCAGGGTGGTGGCGGCCAACTATCCGGTGACGGTGGCGCTGCACACCGACCACTGCCCCAAGGACAAGCTCGACGGCTTCATGCGCCCGCTGGTCGAGCTCTCGCTCAAGCGCGGCGGCGACCCGCTGTTCCAGTCGCACATGTGGGACGGCTCCGCCGTACCGCTGGAGGAGAATCTGGAGATCGCCAAGGAGCTGCTGGAGAAGTGCCACCGGGCGAACATCATCATGGAGATGGAGATCGGCGTCGTCGGCGGTGAGGAGGACGGCGTCGTCGGGGAGATCAACGAGAAGCTGTACACGACCCCGGGCGACGCGCTGGCCACCGCCGAGGCCGTCGGCATCGGCGAGCAGGGCCGGTACATGCTGGCCGCGACCTTCGGCAACGTGCACGGCGTCTACAAGCCTGGGCACGTGAAGCTGCGCCCGAGCGTGCTGAAGGAGATCCAGGACGCCGTCGGCCAGAAGTACGGCAAGGACAAGCCGTTCGACCTGGTCTTCCACGGCGGTTCCGGGTCGCTCCTGGAGGAGATCCACGAGGCGATCTCCTACGGCGTGGTCAAGATGAACATCGACACCGACACGCAGTACGCCTTCACCAGGCCGATCGCCGACCACATGTTCCGCAACTACGACGGCGTGCTCAAGGTCGACGGCGACGTCGGCAACAAGAAGGTCTACGACCCCCGCTCGTACGGCAAGGCCGCCGAGACCTCGATGGCCGCCCGCGTCGTCGAGGCCTGCCAGATGCTCAAGTCCAGTGGGACGAAGATCTCCTAGCCACTGTCCCGGCCCGGCGGGTATGACTTGTCCTATGAACAACCTTCTCGCCGGGCCGCCCCCGACTCACCTGCCGGACCTGCCCGAGGCCAGGCAGGCGCTCGAATCGGGCGCCAAGGCCGCTGACGTCGCCGCGCGTTTCCCCGCCTACCCGGCCGCCTGGGGCGCCCTCGCCGACGAGTACTTCGCCAAGGGGCACGCCGTCACCTCCTACGCGTTCGCCCGCACCGGCTACCACCGGGGCCTGGACCAGCTGCGGCGCGCCGGTTGGAAGGGCCATGGGCCGGTTCCGTGGGAGCACGAGCCGAACCGGGGTTTCCTGCGCTGCCTGTTCGCTCTTTCCCGGGCGGCGCAGGCCATCGGTGAGAAGGACGAGGCCGAGCGCTGCCTGCAGTTTCTCAAGGACAGCAGCGCCGAGGCGTACAGCGCACTGAGCGGTAGTTAGCCTCGGCCTTGGGACGAATGGGAAGACTCAGGTAGTCTCTGCACGCAAGAGCCCCTGTCGCACTTGCGCCAGGGGTTTTCGTTTTTCCGCGGGAGAGATAACCATGCCGGCTGTCGTTGTCTTGGGCGCCCAGTGGGGCGATGAAGGCAAGGGGAAGGCCACCGACCTGCTCGGCGGGGCCGTTGACTACGTCGTCCGCTACCAGGGTGGCAACAACGCGGGGCACACGATCGTCATCGGCGACCAGAAGTACGCCCTGCACCTGGTACCGACCGGCATCCTCTCGCCGGACGTGGTGCCGGTGATCGGCAACGGCGTGGTCATCGACCCCGGGGTGCTGCTCGGCGAGCTCGATGGGCTGGCCGCGCGCGGCATCTCCGCCGACCGCCTGCTGATCTCCGCCAACGCCCATTTGATCATGCCCCACCACAAGGCCCTGGACAAGGTGACCGAGCGGTACCTGGGCAAGGCCAAGATCGGCACGACCGGGCGCGGCATCGGCCCCGCGTACGGCGACAAGATCTACCGTATGGGCATCAGGGTCCAGGACCTGCTCGACCCCGGCATCCTCGCGCAGAAGATCGAGGTGGTGCTGGGTGAGAAGAACCAGGTGCTCACCAAGGTCTACAACCGGCGCGGCATCGAGGCGGAGAAGGTCCTCGAGGAGTACCTCGGCTACGCCGAGCGGCTCAAGCCGCACATCGCCGACACCTCGCTGGTGCTGAAGAAGGCGCTCGACGAGGACAGGTTCGTCCTGCTGGAGGGCGGCCAGGGCACGCTGCTCGACATCGACCACGGCACCTACCCGTTCGTCACGTCGTCCTCGCCGACCAGCGGCGGCGCGTGCGCGGGCGCGGGCATCCCGCCGAACCGGCTGACCCGGGTGATCGGCATCCTCAAGGCGTACACCACGCGCGTCGGCTCCGGCCCGTTCCCGACCGAGCTCACCGACGAGATGGGCGACTGGCTGCGCACCACCGGCGGCGAGTACGGCGTCACCACCGGCCGTAACCGCCGCTGCGGCTGGTTCGACGCGGTCATCGCGCGGTACGCCACCCGGATCAATGGCGTCACCGACTTCTTCCTCACCAAGCTCGACGTGCTGTCCGGGCTGGAGCGCATCCCGGTGTGCGTGGCCTACGAGGTGGACGGCGTGCGCCATGACGAGATCCCGATGACGCAGACGGACTTCCACCACGCGAAGCCGATCTACGAGGAGTTCCCGGGCTGGCAGGAGGACATCACCGAGGCCAAGACCCTCGACGACCTGCCGCCGAACGCGCGGGCCTATGTCAAGGCGCTGGAGGAGATGAGCGAGGCTCCCATCTCCGCCATCGGCGTGGGGCCGGGCCGTACCCAGACCCTGCAGATCCGCCCACTGGTCTGACCGTGAAGCCCCGCTGCGGCCTTCTTGGGTTCTAGGGTTCGTTGCAACACCCCAGTTCAGGGGATGCGATGGACTTCGAGATCCGTAGAGAACGCAAGGCACAGGGCGTGAGGAAGCTCCGGGCTGAGCGGGAGGAATACTTTCGGCTCAGGGCTACGGCAACAAGGAAGGGTCACGGCTGGTCGGTGTGAACGAGCGGACCGGTCGTGAGTGGCGCAACGGCCGGTCCGGTCCCGGCAGGAAAAGGCCTCCGCGATCACCGCGAGGGGCCTCCGACCGGAGCCGACGAGGGGAACCGAACCCCTTACCTGCTGTTTACAAGAACGATTCGAC
>NZ_JBEYZF010000037.1:0-65819 GCF_040645915.1 Nonomuraea sp. NPDC046570
CGCCGTCATCTGGCACAACTGGAACACCGGCGCACCCGTGAAACGGTCCCTGACCGCCTACGATCACTAACCCGAATTTCACATCAGCGATCTAGCGTGTATCCCATGGAACCCGTTCTCACCCGCCTCGACCTGAACCGTGCCACCCTGCACCGCCAGCACCTGCTGAGCAGGTCGGGGCTGTCCACCGCCGAGATGGTCGACCACCTGGCGGGCCTGCAGGCGCAGACCCCGCACACCTGGTACACGGGGCTGTGGAACCGCATCGAGAACTTCCGGGCGGAGGACGCCTCGGATCTGCTGGCCGGGCGCGAGCTGGTCCGCGTCGCGCTGATGCGCTCGACCATCCACCTGGTCGGCGCGCGCGACTGCCTGGCGATGCGGCCGCTGCTCGAACCGGTCACCGGGCGGATGACCAGGTCGACGTTCGGCAAGCAACTGGACGGCGTCGACCTGGACGAGCTGGCCGCGCTCGGGCGCTCGCTGGTGGAGGAGCGGCCGATGACCTTCGCCGAGCTGGGCAAGGCGCTGAACGGGCGCTGGCCGGACCACGATCCGCACGCGCTCGGCCAGGGCCTGCGGTGGCGGGTGCCGCTGGTGCAGGTGCCGCCGCGCGGGCTGTGGGGGCGCAGCGGGCCGGTCGCGCACACCAGCGCCGAGCACTGGCTGGGCGCGCAGGAGCCGCCGATGCCCCCGGCGGAGATGGTGCTGCGCTACCTCGCCGCGTTCGGCCCGGCCTCGGTCAAGGACGTGCAGACCTGGTCGGGGCTGACCCGGCTGGCTGAGGTGGTGGAGTCTCTGGAGCTGGCCCGCTTCCGCGCCGACGACGGCACGGCCCTCTACGACCTGCCCGACGCTCCCCAACCTCCCGCGGACACGCCCGCCCCGGCGCGGCTGATGTACGACTACGACAACCTGTTCCTGTCGCACGCCGACCGGTCGCGGGTGATCACCGAGCGGGCCAGGGCGGTGTTCCCCGCGTTCGTCAAGGCGAACGTGCAGCCCCGGATGATCCTGCTGGACGGCTTCACCGCGGGCGACTGGACGACCAGCAGGGCCAAGGGCACCACCACGCTCTCGATCCACCAGTGGGACCCGTTCTCCGCCGCGGACCTGGCGGCGGTCACCGAGGAGGCGGCCCGCCTGCTGGAGTTCCTGGCCCCCGGCGACCGGCACGAGGTGTCAGTCCTTCACGGCGCCTCCAAGACCTGACACCAGCTTGCGCTGGACCGCGACGAAGAAGATCAGCACCGGGATCGTCATCAGCGTCGAGGCCGCCATGATCCCTCCCCAGTCGTTCTCGTCCGGTTTGAAGAACACCAGCAGGGCGGCGGGCAGGGTCTGGCTGTCCTTGGCCGAGATGATGAAGGTCCTGGCGAAGAGGAAGTCGTTCCACGCGGTGATGAAGGAGAACACGCTGGTCGCTACCAGGCCGGGCGCGACCAGCGGGAACAGGATCCGCCAGAGCACCACCGGGCGGCTGGCGCCGTCGATCATCGCGGCCTCCTCCAGCGACTCGGGGACCGCCGCGACGAAGCCGCGCATCATCCAGATCGCGAACGGCAGTGAGAAGGCGAGCTGCACCAGCACCAGCGAGGCCAGCGTGTTGAGCACGCCCAGGTCGCGCATGAGGAAGAACAGCGGGATGGTCAGCGCCTCGACCGGCACCATCTGGGCGATCAGGAACATGATCAGCACGGTGGTGCGGAACTTGAAGTGGAACCTGGTCACCGCGACGGCGGCGAGGAAGGCCACCAGGGCGGACAGCACGACGACGGTCAGCGCCACGGCGGCGCTGTTGAGCAGGTAGCGGCCGAAGTTCTCGCCGGTGAGCACCCGCTCGAAGTGGTCGAGGGTGGGCGACAGCGTCCACGGGCGGACGTCCAGCGACTGGATCTCGCCGGCGGGCTTGAGCGCCGACAGGACCATCCAGTAGATCGGGAACGCGGTGAGGAACGCGACGACGACGGCCACCGTGTCGGCCGCCAGACGGGACCTGCTCACAGCCTCTCCCCCGAGCGGTAGAGCATGCGGATGTAGACGAGGGTGACGACGAGCAGGATGAGCGTCATGATCACGCCGATCGCCGAGCCGAGGCCGTACTCCGAGGAGCCGAAGGCGGTCTGGTAGGCGTAGACGTTGAGCACCGTGTTCTGCCCGGCGATGCCGCCGCCGCTGGTCATCACGTAGATCTGGGTGAAGATCTTGAAGTCCCAGATGATCGACTGGATCACCACGATGGTGATCAGCGGCCGCAGCACCGGGACGACGACCTTCCAGAACGACTGCCAGGCCGAGGCGCCGTCGAGCGAGGCGGCCTCCAGCACCGAGGCGGGGATGGCCTGGATGCCCGCGTAGAGGGTGAGCATGACCAGGGGGAAGGAGTGCCACACCACGGTCGCGCCGACCACCCCGAAGGTGACCCATTTGTCGTAGAACCAGCTGTACCCCTCGATGCCGAGCACCTGGTTGACCAGGCCGAGGTCGGCGTCGAAGAGGAACATCCAGACCGTGGAGCCGGTCATCGCCGGGGCCGCCCAGGCCGCCAGCGCGGCCAGCGACAGCAGCAGCCCCGGGACGCGACCGGCCCGGGTGAGGACCACGGCCAGGAACGCGCCGACGGCCAGGGTGGCGGCGACGAGGGCGGCGGCGAACACCACGGTCTGGCCGAGCACCGACCAGAAGCGCTCGTCGCCGAGCAGCCTGGCGTAGTTGGCGAACCCGACGAAGCTGGTCGGCTCACCGCCGCTGACCTGGGCCTGCCGGTAGTCGAAGACCGACAGCAGGCCCAGCATGTAGATCGGGTAGCCGAACAGCGGGACCAGGACGGCGGCCGCGGGCAGCAGGTAGAGCCATGCCCGCGGCCGAGCGTGCCTCACGACCCGCCGAAGGCCGACTTGACGGCCGCGGCCGCCTCCGTGGTCGCCTGGTCGACCGTCGCCCGACCGGTCGCGACCTTCTGCAGCATGGTCGGGATGACCTTACCGTTGTCGATCTTCACCCAGGCCGGGTCGATCGGCACGAACCGGGTGCCCTTGGCCACGGTCTCCAGGAACGGCTTGAGGAACGGCTCCCTGGCCGCGACCTCCTCCCGGGCCGAGGTCAGCGTCGGCAGGTTGCCCATGGCGTCGTACATCTTGGCCTGGTACGCCTTGCCGCCGAGAAGCTGCACGAACTTGACCGCCAGGGACCTGTGCGCGGCGTTCTTCATGACGCCGAGGTTGTTGCCCCCGGCGAAGGCGGGCGCGATCGAGCCCTCGGCCGAGCCCGGCAGCGGCACCACGGCGTACTTGCCCGCCGCCGCGCCCGCGTCCACGGCCGAGCGGCTGAAGTTGCCCAGGATGCCCATGGCCGCCTTGCCACTGGCGAACAGCTCCACGGTTTTGCCGCCGGTCAGGCCCGCGCAGGCCTGGGGCGGGCAGACGTCGTCGGCCAGCAGGTCGGTGTAGGCCTTGACGCCCTTGCGGGACTCGGCGCTGTCGAGGCTCTGGATGTCGCCGCCGGCGTCCCAGACGAAGGGCAGCGCGCCGAAGGTGTACTCGCCGCCTACCGCTATGCCGTACAGGTCGGGTTTCTTGGCGCGGATGGTGCGGGCGGACTCGGTGAGCTGGGTCAGGGTGGTCGGGGGTTTGAGGCCGAGGTCGGTGAAGACGTCGGTGCGGTAGTACAGGGCGCGGATGCCGATGAACCAGGGCAGGCCGTACAGCTTGCCGTCGACCGTGGCGGACTTGACCAGGTCGGCGGTCAGGTCCTGGCTCGTGAGGTCGGCGCTCAGGTCGGCGAAGCCGCCCGCGGTGGCGTACTCAGCCAGGTCGGTGTTGCCGTACTCGGCCACGTCCGGCGCGCTCGCCGGGTCGTTGAAGGCGCCCTTGAACTTCTCGTGCCTGGCGGGCGTCGTCGGGATGTAGGTCACCTCGACCTTCACCCCCGCGTTCGCGGCCGTGAACTCCTGGATCGCCTCGTTGATCACCTTTTCTTTGGGGGCGCGGTTGGGCTCGTCGAACAGCCACACCCGGAGCGTTCCGGTCTTCTCGTCGCCGCCGCCCGTGGTGGGAGCGGTGGAAGGGGCGCAGGCGGCCAGCGCCAGGAGGGCGACTCCAGCCGCGGCACAGTAAAGAAACTTCACTAATACCTCCTCGACGCTGACCCTAGGAAGGCGGGAGAGGTGCGTGAAGACCTCCGCGGGAGTTGTTGTGCAGTGCACAATGGCCTGCGTGTCAGGGGAACGGAATCGCTCGGCCTCCCTGCGCCGGGGGCTGGCCGTACTGGAGCACGTCCGCGACCACGCGACCGGCGAGCAGGGCCTGTCCCTCACCCGGCTCGCCGAGGCGCTCGGCCTGGCCAAGAGCAGCGTGCTCAGGCTGACCACGCCGCTGCTGGAGTCCGGGCTGCTCGAACGCGACCGGCGGACCGGCGCCTACCGCCTCGGCCACGGCGCCCTGCACCTCGGCCAGACCTACCTGGCCGCGCTCGACCTGCGCACGGTGGCCGCCGAAGAGTCACACCGGCTGATGAGCGAGGCGCACGAGACCGTGCACCTGGTCGTCTACGACCCACCGCACGTCGTCTACGTCGACAAGGTGGAGCACGAGGCCACGGTCCGGATGGGCTCGCGCATCGGCAGCAGGGGCCCGGCGCACAGCACCGCGGTCGGCAAGGCGATCCTGGCCTGGCAGCCGGAGCCCGCCATCGACGAGGTCATCGGCGCGGGCCTGCCGCCGCGCACCGAGCACACCATCACCGACCCGGCCCGCCTGCGCGCCGAACTGACCAGGATCAGACGGTACGGCTACGCCGTCGACGACCGCGAGAACGAGCCCGAGGTCCGCTGCGTGGCCGCCCCCGTCTTCGACCACCACGACGCCGCCCGCTCAGCCATCTCGGTCTCTGGGCTCACCTCGCGGATCACCGCCGCCCGGGTGCGCACCCTCGGGCCGCTGGTCGCGGAGGCCGCCGCACGCATCTCGGCGAAACTCGGTTCCACCAGGTGACCTACCCTGGGGCACGTGCTGAGTAGTAATCGCCTGAGGGTGCTGCTGGAGGTCTTCAGGACGGGCAGCATCGCCGGAGCGGCCAGGGTGCTGAAGCTGTCGCCCTCGGCCGTGTCCCACCAACTGGCCCGACTGGAGGACGAGGCCGGCGTCGGCCTCGTCGAACGCAACGCGCAGAGCCTGCGGCTGACCGAGGCCGGGCGTCGCCTCGCCGTGCGCGCCCAGGAGGTCGTCGACATCATCGAATCGGCCGAGAAGGACCTGCTGGCCCAGGCCAGGGTCGACTCGGGCGAACTGCGCATCGGCTTCTTCGCCTCGGCGGGCTACCGGCTGCTGCCGCTGGCGCTGGCCCGCTTCGCCTCCCGCTACCCGAGCGTCGCGCTCGACCTGGCGGAGGGCCAGCCGTTCGAGCTCATGTCCGACCTGGAGCGCGGCGCGCTGGACGTGCTGGTCGTCTTCGAGCACGCGCTCGACCCGTGGAGCTGCCCCGACGGGGTGGAGGTGCTGCACCTGTTCGACGAGCCGCAACTGCTGGTCGTGCCCACCGGGCACAGCGCCGGCATGCGCCCCAAGGTACGGCTGGCCGACCTGGCCGACCAGCCGTGGATCACCACCTTCGGCGCCGAGCACCCGGTCTCCATCCTGGAGCGGGCCGCGATGCTGGAGGGCTTCACCCCGCAGATCCGCTGCCGCAGCGACCACTACGAGGTGACGCTCGGCCTGGTGCGGGCCGGGCTCGGCGTCGCCCTGGTGCCGAGCCTCGGCCTGCACGGGGCCACCGGCGTACAGACCTGCCGCCTGCTGACCCCGCAGCTGTTCCGCAGGATCGGCGTGGCCAGGCGGCCGACCAATCCCAACCCGGCCGCCCGGTCCTTCATCGCCTACCTGCGCACCGCCTCGGCGCAGTTGCGCAACTCACTCGATCCAGGACTCCGCTGAGGCCGCGATGACCAGCCCCGCCTGCCGTACGGCGGCCGCCAGTTCCTGGTCGGAGCCGGGCTCGCCGTGGGCGAGCACGGCGTAGGCGACCCGGCCGCGGACGATGCCGACATCGGCCCGGACACCGACGTCGGTGCCGGTCTTGTTGGCCAGCCAGTCGCTCTCGGGGTCGTGCCCGAGCAACGCGGGCACCAGCCCGTGGTCGGTGTTGGCCGTCATCCACTCGCGCATCAGCGCCTGCCAGCCGAGATCGCCGGCCACCAGGCAGGCCAGGTGGGCCAGCTCGGCCGCGGTGCCGAGGGCGAACGTCGGCGGGTGCTCGGGCCCGCGCGGCTCCCTGATCCGGTCCAGCAGCCTGGTCCTGGACAGGCCCAGGGCCGAGGCGGCGGCGTTGACCCGGTCGACGCCGACCCGGCGCAGCAGCGCGTTGGTCGCGGTGTTGTCGCTGACCGCCGCGGTGAGCAGGGCCAGGTCGCCGACCGTCCAGGTGCGCCCGGACATGCCGAGCAGCAGGCCCGAGCCCTCGCAGTAGTCCTCGTCGCACAGCTCGACCTGCTCCTCGGGCCGCAGGATGCCGCCCTCGATGCTCATCGCCACCTCGGCCAGCAGCAGCAGCTTGCCGACGCTGGCCAGTGGCAGCTCCACGTCCTGGTCCCGGGAGAGCGCGCGCCTGCCGCCGATCTCGCGGACGCTGACCGCCAGCGTGCCGGGGCAGGCGATCTCTTCGAGCTGTCTCACAGGCTGACGATCCTTCCGGGGAGTGCGCCGGTGAGGACGCCGTCGCGCGCCACCACCTGTCCGGCGGCGATGACGGCGTGCAGACCCACGGGCGGGAGCAACGGCTCAGCATAGGTGGCGCCGTCGGCCACCGTCACGGGGTTTAGGACGACCAGATCCGCGTGCGCGCCGTCGCGCACGACGCCCCGGCCGGTCAGCCCGAAGCGTTCGGCGGCCATGCCGGTCATCTTGTGCACGGCCTTCTCCAGCGGGAACAATCCCTGCTCGCGCGCGTAACGGCCGAGCACCCGGGGGAAGGTGCCGGCCAGGCGCGGGTGCGGATGCCCCGGCTTGGGCACGCCGTCCGAGCCGATCATGGAGAACTCGCTGCCGAGCACCCGGACCACGTCGTCCTCGCGCATCGAGTGGCTGATGATCGTCACCTGGCCGCGCTCGGCGATGAGCAGGTCCGCGACCGTGTCCAGCGGGTCGCCGCCGAGCTCGGCGATCGTGCGGCCCTCCAGCTCGGGATGGCGGGGCGCGCCCGCGATCGAGATGCGGTCCCAGCCGCCGTTGCCGACGGTGTTCTCCCAGCCGGGCACCCCGTCGGCGATGGCGGCGCGCATCCTGGCCCGCTCGCCGCCGTCCCTGAGGCGCGCCAGCAGTGCCTCGGTGCCGCCGTCGTTGGCCCACGGCGGCAGCATGGCCGACAGGGTCGTGCTGCCCTCGGTGTAGGGGTAGACGTCGCAGGTGACGTCCAGGCCGCTCGCGCGCAGTTCGGCGATCCTCGGCAGGGTGCGCTCGGTCCTGCCCCAGGCGTGCTTGCCCGCGGTCTTGTGGTGCGAGATCTGCAGGGCGGCGCCGCTCTTCCGGGCGATCTCGACGGCCTCTTCGAGGGCTTCCTCGACGCGGGACATCTCGTCGCGCAGGTGGGTGACGTACGGCCGGCCGTACCGGGCCGCGACCTTCGCCAGGGCGACGACCTCGGCGGTGTCGCCGTAGGTGCCCGGGGTGTAGATGAGGCCGGTCGACAGTCCGGCCGCGCCCGCCGCCAGCGCCTCGTCGAGCAGCGCGCACATGGTGTCGAGCTCGTCCGGGGTGGCCGGCCGGTCCGCGTACCCGACGACGCCCGCCCGGAGCGTGCCGTGGCCGACGAGCGAGGTCAGGTGGTTGGGCCTGGGGGTGGCCCGGTGCGCCGCAGCGAACCCCCCGTAGTCCCGAAATATCGGTACTTCGCCGCCGAAGGTGGCGCGGCTGGACTCACGCATCGCGTCCAGCCGCTCGGGCAGCGCCGGGAAGAGGCTGGAGCCGCAGTTCCCGGCGATCTCGGTGGTGACGCCCATCAGCACGGGCGCCGCGGCGAGGGCGGCGGCGTGCTCGCCGAGCAGCGTGGCCGCGTCGGAGTGGGTGTGCACGTCGATGAAGCCGGGCGTCACGACCAGCCCGGCACAGTCGATCACCTCGGCCGCGTCCGGGCCCTGGCCGTCGGGCTCAGGGGGAAGCAGGACGATCCGGTCGCCGACGACGCCGACGTCCGCGCGCCGCGAAGGCGCGCCCGTGCCGTCGGCCACCAGGCCACCGGCAAGGAGCAGGTCGAGGTTCACAACACCTGCCCGAGGAACGCACGGGTGCGCTCGTGCACGGGGTTGGCCAGCACCTCGCGCGGCTTCCCCTCCTCCACGATCATCCCATCGTCCATGAACACGAGGTGGTCGCCCGCCTCCCTGGCGAACCCCATCTCGTGCGTCACCACGATCATGGTGATCCCGCTCGTGGCGAGATCGCGCATCACGGTGAGCACCTCCTGCACGAGTTCGGGGTCGAGCGCGCTGGTCGGCTCGTCGAAGAGCATGACCTTGGGGTTCATGGCCAGGCTGCGGGCGATCGCCACCCGCTGCTGCTGACCGCCGGACAGCTGCGCCGGGTAGTGGCCCGCGCGGTCGGCCAGCCCGACCCTGGCGAGCAACTCCCTGGCCTGAACCCGCGCCTTGTCCTGGGACACGCCCTTGACCCCGCACGGGCCCTCCATCACGTTCTCCAGCGCCGTGCGGTGCGGGAACAGGTGGAAGCGCTGGAAGACCATGCCGATCTTCTCCCGCTGGCGGCACAGCTCCTCGGGCCTGAGCAGGTGCAGCTTGTCGCCCTTCTCGCGGAAGCCCATGAGCTCGCCATCCACCCAGACCCGGCCGGAGTCGATGGTCTCCAGGCGGTTCACGCAGCGCAGCAGCGTCGACTTGCCCGAGCCCGAAGGGCCGACCACGCAGGCCACGCCGCCTTCGGGCACGTCGAGGCTGACGCCCTTGAGCACCTCGAGCTTGCCGTACGACTTGCGGACGGACCTGATGCTCACCATCGTCATGTTCTCTCCCCCCTGCTGAAGCGCTTCTCCAGGAAGTGCTGGCCGACGCTGGCCACGCTGGTCAGCAGCAGGTACCAGACCGAGGCGACCACGAGCAGCGCGATCACCTCGAAGTTCTCGAGGTAGATCCGCTGCGACACGGTGAGCAGTTCCGCGCCGGCGATGACCGAGACCATGGAGGTGGTCTTGAGCATCGAGATGAACTGGTTGCCGGTCGGCGGGATGATCACTCGCATGGCCTGGGGCAGCACGATACGGCGCAGGATCTTCGCGTGCGACATGCCGAGCGACTCGGCGGCCTCGCGCTGACCGGGGTCGACCGAGCGGATGCCCGCCCTGACGATCTCGGCCATGTAGGCGCCCTCGTTGATGGCCAGGCCGAGCAGCGCCGCGGTGAACGGCGTGATCAGCTCGTTGGCCCCCCACTGCAGGAACATCGGCCCGCCGAACGGGATGCCGAGGCCGATCTCCGGGAAGAGCAGCCCGATGTTGAACCAGAAGATGAGCTGGACCAGCAGCGGGGTGCCGCGGAAGAACCACGTGTACAGGCCGGACGCGCCGCGCAGCACGGAGCTGTCGGACAGCTGCATGACCGCGGCGAGCATGCCGAGCGAGACGCCGATCAGCATGGACAGGATGGTCAGCGCGATCGTGATCCACAGGCCGCCGATGACCCGGCCGTCGAACAGATACTCCGCGACGATGTCCCAGTGCAGGTTCTCGTTGACGATGATCGTGTAGAGCAGCCAGGCGAGGGCGAACGCCGCCACCACCGCGGCGACGATCCGCCCCGGCCGGGGCGGCTTCACCGCGTCGATCGGAAGTTCGGGCGTCACGACGCGCCGGCGTTGATCGTGACCTTGGTGACGGCGTTGGGCGTCACCTTGTACTTGTCGAGGATCGCCTTGTACTCGCCGCTGTCGATCAGCTCCTGCAGCGCCTTGGCGACGGCGTCACGCAGTTCGGTCTGCCGCTTGTCGATGGCGATGCCCCACGGTCCGGCCTCGTACTGCTCGGCCAGGACCTCGTACTTGCCGGTGTCGTTGGCGTACATGTAGGCGACCGGCGAGTCGACGATGGTGGCGACGGTACGGCCCGAGTCGATGGTGAGCAGGCCGGTCGGGGCGTCCTCGCTCTGCAGGATCTCCATCTTCTGCGCGCACTTCTCGTTCTGCTTCTGGCCGATCTCCAGGTTGGAGCTGCCCTTGGCCAGCACGACCTTCTTGCCGCAGAGGTCCTCCAGGGTCTTGATGCCCTCGGGGTTGCCCTTCTTGACCATGAGCGAGCCGCCGGCGTTGAAGTAGTCGACGAAGTCGACGGCCTTGCGCCGCTGCTCCAGGTCGCTCATCGAGGACATGACCAGGTCCCAGCGTCCGCCCTGCAGGCCGGGGATCAGGCCGTCGAAGGCGGCGTTGGTGATCTTGGTGGTGAGGCCGAGCTGCTTGCCGATGGCGGTGGCCAGGTCGGGGTCGACGCCGGTGAGCTCGCGGGTGCCGGGCTTGTACATCTCCATCGGGGGGTAGCCCTCCGACGTGGCGACCCGCAGCTCGCCCGACTCGCGGACCTTGGCGGGAACCAGTTCCTTGGCACTCTTCCCGCTGGCGGCCGAGGCGGTCGGCGCGGCCGTACCGGACGTCGAGCGACCGCATCCCACGCCCAGCGCGCAGACGGCCACCAGGGCGATGACCAGGTGTTTCCGCATGGTTCCTCCACATTCACAACAGTGAGGGACATAGTCGCGACGTTCCGCTACCAGCCCAACAGTCGTGAAGGCTTACGAGCCTGAGCATCGAATCCCTGGATGCTCCACCGGGAGCCCGCGCGAGCTTCCCTAGGCTTCCGTCCCATGAGTCTGGTGATCGAGAACGTGTGGCCGCGTACCGCGTCGTGGTCCGGCGGTGAGCTGACCCTGGGTGGCGTCGGCGTGCGGGCGCTGGCCGCGGAGTACGGCACACCGCTGTACGTCATCGACGAGGCCGACTTCAAGGAGCGCTGCCTGAGCTGGCTGGACGCGCTGCCCGACGGCGACGTCCACTACGGCGGCAAGGCCTTCCTCTGCCCCGAGGTGGTCCGCTGGCTGGCCGAGCTCGGCCTGTCCCTCGACGTCTGCACCGGCGGCGAACTGGCCGTCGCGCGAGCCGGCGGGATGCCGCCCGAGCGGGTGGTCTTCCACGGCAACAACAAGTCGCCCGCCGAGCTGCGCAAGGCCGTCGAGTGGGGCATCGGCTGCGTCGTCGTCGACTCCTTCACCGAGATCGACCGCCTCGCCGCGATCGCCCGCGAGCTGGGCGTCCGCCAGCGCGTCATGATCCGGGTGACCCCCGGCGTCGACCCGCACACCCACGCCTTCATCGCCACCGGCGGCGACGGCTCCAAGTTCGGCTTCTCCCTCAGCGCCGGCCTCGCCATGCGCGCCGTCGCGCACGTCCTGTCCGAGCCCTCCCTGGAGCTGTACGGCCTGCACTCCCACATCGGCTCCCAGATCCTCGAAACCGACTCCTTCCGCCTGGCCGCCGCCCGCATGACCGACTTCGTCGCCGCCGTGGAGGCCGAGCACGGCTACCAGGTCACCCGCCTGGACCTCGGCGGCGGCCTCGGCATCGGCTACGTCCCCGGCGACCCCCTCCCGCCCACCCCCGCCGAGCTGGTCGCCGCGCTGCAGAAGGAGACCGGCGGGCTGCACCTGGCCGTCGAGCCGGGCAGGTCCATCGCCGGGCCCTCCACGGTGGCGATCTACGAGGTCGGCACCATCAAGGGCGACTTCGTCAGCGTCGACGGCGGCCTGAGCGACAACCCCAGGCCCGCGATGTACGACGCGAACTACATCGCCGCCCTGGCCTCGCGCGCCTCGACGGCCGGGCCGCGGCCGGTCACCGTGGTGGGTAAGCACTGCGAGAGCGGCGACGTGCTGGTCCGCGACCTGCCGCTGCCCGCCGACCTGACCCCGGGCGACCTGCTGGCGGTGCCGGTGTCGGGCGCTTACCAGCGCTCCATGGCCAGCAACTACAACCACGTGCCGCGCCCGGCCGTGGTCGCGGTGCGCGACGGCGGAGCCCGCGCGGTGGTCAGGCGGGAGACCGAAGAGGACCTGCTGCGCCTCTACTCGTGAGTCAGGGCCTCGGAATGTTGCGCAGGTTCGACCGCGCCAGGTCGAGCATCCGGCCCACCCCGCCGCCGAGCACGATCTTGCCCGCCGCCAGCGCGAACCCCTTCACCTGGGCGGCGGAGATGTTCGGCGGCATGGACAGCGCGTCGGGATCGGTCACCACGTCGACCAGGCACGCCTCCGGCAAGGCCAGCGCGGTGGCCAGCACGTCCCGGACGTCGCTCGGCCGCTCCACCCGGACCGCTTCGAGGCCGACGGCCCTGGCGATCGCCGCGTAGTCGACCGGGGCGTGGTCGGTGCCGAAGTCCGGCAGGCCGTCCACCAGCATCTCCAGCTTGACCATGCCGAGCGAGGAGTTGTTGAACACCACGATCTTCACCGGCAGGTCGTGCAGCTTGACCGTGAGCAGTTCGCCGAGCAGCATGCCGAGCCCGCCGTCGCCGGACATCGACACGACCTGCCGGCGCCGGTCGGCGAACTGCGCCCCGATCGCGTGCGGCAGCGCGTTGGCCATCGAGCCGTGCAGGAACGAGCCCATCACCCGGCGCCGGCCGTTCGGCGTGAGGTAGCGGGCCGCCCAGACGTTGCACATGCCGGTGTCCACGGTGAACACGGCGTCGTCGGCGGCCAGTTCGTCCAGCACGTCGGCGACGTACTCCGGGTGGATCGGGCTGCGGTCCTTCAGGCCGCCCGCGTAGGCGCCGACCACCTGTTCGAGCGCCTTGGCGTGCTCGCGCAGCATCCGGTCGAGGAAGGACCGGTCGTGTTTGCGCTCCACCTGCGGCAGCAGAGTGCGCAGCGTCTGGCCGACGTCGCCGTGCACGGCCAGGTCCAGCGGGGTGCGCCGGCCGAGCCGTCCGGCGTCGTGGTCCACCTGGACCGTGCGGCGGCCGGGCAGGAAGCTGTCGTAGGGGAAGTCGGTGCCGAGGAGCACCACCAGGTCGGCCTCGTGCATCGCCGTGTGGCAGGCGCCGTAGCCGAGCAGGCCGCTCATGCCCACGTCGTAGCGGTTGTCCCACTGGATCCACTCCTTGCCGCGCAGCGTGTGCCCCACGGGCGAGAGCGCGCGCCCGGCCAGCGTCATCACCTCGTCGTGGGCGTCGCGCGTGCCGGCCCCGCAGTACAGCATCACCTTCTTCGCCGCGTTGATCGCGGCGGCCAGCTCGGCGACCTGGGCGTCCGGCGGGTGCAGGGTGCCGCGCCGGACCAGCAGGTCGCTGGAGCCGGTCGGCGCCGCCGCCTCCTCCTGGGCCACGTCGCCGGGCAGCACGACCACCGAGACACCGCCGTAACCGACGGCCTGCTGCACCGCGCCGCGCAGCACCCGCGGGAGCTGCGCGGGCGTGCTGATCATCTCGCAGAAGTGGCTGCACTCGACGAACAGCCGCTCGGGGTGGGTCTCCTGGAAGAACTCGGTGCCGATCTGCTCGCTCTCGATGTGCGAGGCCAGCGCGAGCACCGGCGCGCCGCTGCGGTGGGCGTCGTACAGGCCCTGGATCAGGTGGGTGTTGCCGGGGCCGCAGCTTCCGGCGCAGACCGCCAGCCTGCCGGTCACCTGCGCCTCCGCCGAGGCGGCGAACGCGCCCGCCTCCTCGTTGCGGACGTGGATCCACTCGATGCCCTTGGCCCGGCGGATGGCGTCGACCACGGGGTTCAGGCTGTCGCCCACCACCCCGTAGATGCGCTGGACGCCCGCCTGAAGCAGGACCTCGACGAACTGCTCGGCAACGGTGCTCATGGTCACACCGATTGCCCCGAAGCGGGCTGGTCAATCCCAAGTGATCGCAAGATGCACGCCTGTTTGCCAGGGCGTGAGCATCGTGCCCCGCTGCGCGGGCATATGCGGGCCATGGCTGAGTTCCTGACCGACATCAACACCATCCGCGAGCGCGCGAGGGCGGAGATCGGCAAGGGTCCGATCACCGACGCCTACGGTGCCGACCTGGAGCGCGTGATCCAGGTGTGCAACGAGGCCCTGGCCACCGAGCTCGTCTGCGTCCTGCGCTACAAGCGCCATTACTACACCGCCTCGGGCATCCAGGCCGAGTCCGTGGCCCAGGAGTTCCTGGAGCACGCCGGCGAGGAGCAGGAGCACGCCGACAAGCTGGCCGCCAGGATCGTGCAACTCGGCGGCGCTCCGGACTTCGACCCCGACACGCTCTCCGGCCGGTCGCACTCGCAGTACGACGCCAGCCTGGGCCTCAAGGAGATGATCAAGGAGGATCTGGTCGCGGAGCGGGTCGCCATCGCCTCCTACACCGAGATCATCCAGTGGCTCGGCGACAAGGACGTCACCACCCGCAGGGTGTTCGAGGAGCTCCTGGCCAAGGAGGAGGAGCACGCCGACGACCTGAAGAGCCTGCTGGAACGGGTGCCCACCTGACGAACCGGCCGGAGCTCACCGGCCGCGCTGCCGTAGAGTCGCCTGCGATGCCCACCAATCGCCGCCTTCTGCACGCCCTGCTCGCCCGCCGCCTCTGGGCGCCGGCCGCCGTGGGGGTGGCGCTGGCGGTGGTCGCCGTGGCCACCTGGCCCGGCCAGGCCTTACGCGAGCGCGCCGCCCTGGCCGCCGCCTGCCTCGTGCTGCCCACGACCGCGCTGCTGGCCGCCGAGGTCGTCCGGAGCAGGCGCGAGCTGGCCCGCGCCCGCGCCGAGAGCGCCGAGGCGCGCGAGCGGCTCAGGCTGGCGGGCGAGCTGCACGACGTGGTGGGCCACAGCATGGCGGGCATCGGCGTGCAGTCCTCGGCCGCGCTGCACCTGCTGAACGAGGAGGAGGCCGAGGCGGTCGCGGCGCTGCGGGCGATCAGAACGGCGAGCAGGGCGGCGCTGCGCGAGCTGCAGTCCACCACGGGCCTGCTGCACGGCGAGAGCCCCGGCCTCGACCGGCTGGACGCGCTGCTGGACGCGATGCGCCAGGCCGGGCTGGCCGTACGGCCGGAGCGGGACGGCGAGCCCGCCTACCTCCCGGCGCCGCTCAGCCACGCGGCCTACCGGATCGCCCAGGAAGCCCTCACGAACGTCCTGCGCCACGCGGGCCCCAGCGCGACCGCCACCATCCAGATCGGGTACGGCAGAGCCGAGCTCACCCTGCGGGTGACCGACGACGGCCCCTCCCCCGCCGAGCAGGGCCCCGAGAGCGGAATCGCCGCCATGCGCGCCCGCGCCGAGGCGCACGGCGGCACCCTGACCGCGGGCCCCGGCGACGAGGGCGGCTTCGAGGTGACCGCCCGGCTCCCCCTCACACCTCCGTGAGGTTGCTCCCGCTCTTCGGGTCGAACAGGTGGACGGCGTCGGAGTCGAACCAGATCTTCATCGGCCGCCCCTCGCGCGCCGCCGACTTCGGGTCGAGCTGGGCGACGATCTGCACCACTCCGGGCACGTCGTCGGCGCCGGCGTCCCTGGCCACCTCCGCGAGGTGCTCGGACTGGGCGGCGCCCGACTCCAGCGTGAAGTAGGCGAGCTTCTCCGACCCCATCGACTCCAGGATGTCCACGCTGTCGGTGAACGTGCCGCCGTGGCCGGGGTCGCCGGCGAGGGCAGCGTCCTGGAACGCCTCGGGCCGGAGCCCGACGATCACCTCGCCGGGCACGCGCCGGGTGGCCATCGCCCGGCGCACCCGGTCGCCGAGCGGGATGGTGCCGATCCCGGTGCGCAGGCCGCCCTCGGACACCTCGGCGGGCAGGAAGTTCATCGACGGGGAGCCGATGAATCCGGCCACGAACAGGTTGGCGGGGTGGTCGTACAGCTCCTGCGGGGCGCCCACCTGCTGGATCAGGCCCGAGCGCATGATCACGATCCGGTCGCCGAGGGTCATCGCCTCGGTCTGGTCGTGCGTGACGTACACCGTGGTCGTGCCGAGGTTCTTCTGCAGGCGCGAGATGGAGGTGCGCATCTGCACCCGCAGCTTGGCGTCGAGGTTGGACAGCGGCTCGTCCATGAGGAACGCCTTCGGGCTGCGCACGATGGCGCGGCCCATCGCGACCCGCTGCCGCTGGCCGCCGGACAGGTTGGCGGGCCTGCGGTCGAGGTGCGGCTTGAGGTCGAGCAGGTCGGCCGCGTGCTCGACCTTGGCGTCGATCTCGGTCTTGGCCAGTTTGGCGAGCTTGAGCGGGAAGGCGATGTTCTCCCGCACGGTCATGTGCGGGTAGAGGGCGTAGGACTGGAAGACCATCGCGATGTCGCGGTCGCGCGGCGCCTTCTCGTTGACCCGCGCGCCGTCGATGCGCAGCTCGCCCTCGGTGATGTCCTCCAGGCCGGCGATCATGTTCAGCGTGGTGGACTTCCCGCAGCCCGAGGGGCCGACCAGGATGACGAACTCGTGGTCGGCGATCCGCAGGTCGAAGCGGTCGACGGCGGTGGTGCCGTCGGGGTATCTCTTGGTCACTCCGTCGAGGACGATCTCAGCCATCGGTCAACCCTTCACGGCTCCTGAGGTGAGGCCGGCCACGATCCGGCGCTGGAAGAACAGCACGAAGATCACGATGGGTGCGGTGATGACCACGGCCGCCGCCGAGATCGACCCCGTCGGATCCTCGAACTGCGAGCTGCCGGTGAAGAACGAGATCGTCGCCGGGGCGGTCCTGGCCGCGTTGGAGGAGGTCAGCGAGATGGCGAAGAGGAAGTCGTTCCAGCAGGTGATGAAGGCCAGGATGGCGGTGGTCACCATGCCGGGCGCCGCCAGCGGTGCGATGACCTGCCGGAACGCCTGGAACGGGGTGGCCCCGTCCATCTTGGCCGCCTTCTCCAGCTCCCAGGGGATCTCCCGGAAGAACGCCGACAGCGTGTAGATGGTCAGCGGCAGCGCGAAGGTGATGTACGGCAGGATCAGCCCCAGCCAGGTGTTGAACAGCCCGAGACCGCGCTCGATCTGGAACAGCGGCGTCACCAGCGAGATCTGCGGGAACATCGCGATCAGCAGCGAGAAGCCGACCAGCACCTTCTTGCCGGGGAAGGTCAGCCGGGCCACCGCGTAGGCGGCCATGGTGCCGAACAGGATCGCGACGAACGTGGAGATCAGCCCGATCCCGATCGAGTTGATCAGGCCGCGGGTGAAGTCGTCGTTCCGGAAGATGCCGGAGTAGTTGGCCCACGTCCACCGGGTCGGGACGAACGAGCCGTCGGTGAACGTGCTGGGGTCCTTGAACGACAGCGACACGATCCACAGCACCGGCACCAGCGCGTAGACCAGGACCACCAGGTCGACGAGCGCCCATCTGGCCTTCATCGGCCGTCACCTCCGGGCGCGGCGGCCCCGAACATCTTGATGAAGATGAACGCGATGATCGCCACGGTGATCAGGATCAGCACCGACATCGTGGAGCCGATGCCGAGGTTCAGCCCGCCGATCAGGTTGTGGTAGGCGGTGATCGACACCGAGCTGGTGTCCTGCGCGCCGTTGGTCAGCACGTAGATGTTGTCGAAGATGCGGAAGGCGTCCAGGGTGCGGAACAGCAGCGCCACCAGGATGGCCGGTTTCATCAGCGGCAGCGTGACCCGGACGAAGCGCTGCCGGCGACTCGCGCCGTCCATGGAGGCGGCCCGCAGCAGTTCCTCCGGCACCACGGCGAGGCCCGCCATCAGCAGCAGGGCCATGAACGGCGTGGTCTTCCAGATCTCGGCCACGATGATGATCGCGATCGCCGGGCCGCGCTCGGTGAGCGGGGCGCTGCCCGCGGGCAGCAGGTTCGCCAGCCAGCCGGTGCCCGGCGTCCACGCGTACTTCCAGCCGTAGGCGGCGGCCACGGTGACGATGCCGTACGGGATCAGCATCACCGTGCGGACCAGGCCCTTGCCGACCAGCGTGCGGTACATCACGATCGCCAGCAGCATGCCCAGCACCAGCTCGACGGCCACGCTGACCACGGTGATCAGGATCGTCACCCAGAACGCGTTCCACCAGTAGGGGCTGGCCAGCACCGTGCCGTAGTTGTCCAGGCCGATCCACACCTGGTCCTGCGGGAAGCGCAGGTCGTTGCGCTGCAGCGACAGCAGGAACGAGTAGATGATCGGCCAGCCGGTCACCGCGACCATGATGATCATCGCGGGGGCGCTCAGCCACAGCCCCAGCCGCCGCTCGGACCGCTTGCCCTCGCTGAGCAGCGCCCGTGCCCTGCCCGCCCGGTGGCTCACGGCAGCACCCCCTTGCTCCGCAGCGCGTCGGCGATCTGCTCCCGCAGTTCGGCCAGCGTGGCGGGCGGGTCGATCGCGGCGGGCGGGGACAGGATCGCCGAGGTCACCGTCGAGACGTTCTGGTAGGTGGGGGTCTTCGGGCGGGGCGCGGCGCTCTTCAGCGCGTCGAGGATGGCCTGCCGCATCGGGTACGGCCTGACCATCTCGGGATCGTCGTAGACCGCCTCGATCGTCGGCGGCAGCCCGTCCTTGACCGCGGCGGTCTTCTGGCTCTCCGCGTCCCGCAGGCACAGCGCCGCCTGGAACGACTCCTCCGGGTGCCGCGAGTAGCGGCTGACCGCGAAGTTGGCGCCGCCGAGCGGCGAGGCCCCCGGCCCGTCGATGCCCGGGTAGGGCGCCCATCTGAAGCTCGGCAGCAGCTCCGGCTTGTTGGCGGCCATCGACGCGTACACGTAGGGCCAGTTGACCTCGAAGGCGGCCCTGCCCCCCTCGACCGCGAGCCGCGCCTCGTCCTCGTGCGTGTTGGGTAGCGACGGGTCGGCGGCCTTCGACCTGGCGTAGTCGCGCATCACCCGCAGCGCCTTGAGCGCGGGCGGCCCGAGTGCGACCCGCATCCCGTCCGGCGTCAGGATGCTCCCGCCCGCGGACACGACCACACTGTTGAACCAGACGACCAGCCCCTCGTACTGCGCGCCGGTCACCTCGCCGTAGTGCGGCCTCCCCTGCGCGGCCAGCTTCGCTGCCGCCTCCATCAGCTCCCGCCACGTCCGCGGCGCCCGCTCCACCAGATCCCCGCGATACCAGAGCAACTGCACATTCGTCGTGTACGGCGCCGCGTACATCCTGCCCCGCCACATCGCGGTCTCCAGCGGCTTGGCCAGCGTCCCCGCCCGCGCCCGCTCGGCGTGCTCCCCCGTCCACTCGCGGATCCAGCCCGCCTGGGCCAGCTCGGCCGTCCACGTCACGTCCAGGCCGAGGACGTCGAGGCCGGGGTCGGCGGCGGCGAGTCTGCGCACCATCTGCTCGCGCTGGCCGTCGGCGTCGCGGGGCAGGACGTTGACGACGATCCGGTAGCGTCCGGCGGCCAGCCGGGTGCAGCGGTCGGCGATCGCGTCGATGTTCTGCTGCGGCGAGTTGTACAGGTTGACCACCGGCACGCCCCCCTCCTCGTCCGCCCCGCAGGCCGCGGCCAGTGACGCGACGCAGACCAGCGACGCGGCCACCCCGAGCCCGCAACGCATCCGACTGCCCCCTTCACGCTTGCCTCCCCCCTAGAAGATCACACAAAGTCACCGCTTCGCCACTCTCCGCCAAAGCCTGTGGACAAAGGCGCCACGCCCCTGGCTCTGCACCAAAGCTGCACGAACGCCGATTAGGGTCAAGCCTGGAAACCACGGCACTAGCGAGACGAGCGACACGGTGAGCATCACAACCGAGACGAAGCCGATCCCCGAGGACGCCGGCGCGCGGCGTCCCAGGCGGCGCGGGCGCTGGTTGTCGTGGACCGTGACAACGTTCTTCGCCCTCTGGGCGATCGTCCGGGTCGGCGGCCTGGAGCAGGGCTCGTTCCCCACCCAGCTCATGACGATGACGCCGTACGCGGTGGTGCTGGCCCTGCTGACCGCGCTGCTGGTGGTCAGGCGCAACCGCCCGGCGGCGGCCGTCGCCCTGGCCGCCTGCCTCGCGCTGGCCGCCACGGTCGCGCCGCGCGCGTTCTCGGCCCCGGCCGACAGCGTCCACGCCAGCTCCGGTACGCCACAGGCCGCGGGCGCCCCACTGCGGGTGCTGACCGTCAACCTGTTCGGCCGGGCGGACGCGCAGGCCGTGGTCAAGCTGGTCCGCGAGTACCGGCCCGACGTGTTCAGCGCCCTGGAGCTGACCCCCGAGAGCGTCACGGAGCTCGACGCGGCCGGGCTCGGCACGCTCATGCCGCACCGGGTGCTGCAGGCCGACTGGGGGGCGACCGGCAGCGGCCTGTTCGCCAAGCACCCGCTCGCCCCGCTCGACGATCTGTTCACCCCCATCGGGCACAACATGCCCGCCGCGACCCTCACGCTGCCCGCCGGCGAGCGGGTGCAGGTGGCCGCCATCCACCCGAACCCGCCGCTGGGCCGTATGGAGGCCGAGTGGAACGCCGCGCTGGACGCCTTCCCCTCGGCCTCCCCCGACGTGATCCGCGTCCTGGCCGGCGACTTCAACGCCAGCCTGGACCACCGCGCGATGCGCGACCTGCTGGACCGGGGGTACGCCGACGCGGCCGACCAGGTGGGTAAGGGCTTGGTGCCGACCTGGCCGAACGGCAGGAAGATACCGCCGATCATCACGATCGACCACGTCCTGGCCGACCGCCGGGTGTCCGTCACCCAGGTCGAGATCCTCGACGTCCCCGGCACGGACCACCGGGGCGTCTTCGCCGACCTCCGCCTGCCCTCCACGCTGTAGCCGTACGCGGCCCGGGGGTGGTTCAGCGTGGCCGGTAGCTGCAGCGCAGGCCGGTCTGCACCGTGGCGCGAAGTTCGTCGCCGATCACCGGGTCCGCTGCGGCGATCCGGTTCACGGCCCGCCTGATCGCCTTGCCCACCGCGATCCTGGCCCGTTCCTCGTGCCCGGTGAAGCGTCGGGTGCGCCCGCCCATGCCGGTGGCCGCGGCCAGCTCGTCCACCAGCCACTCGCGTTCGGCCCGCAGCGCGGCGGCGCGCTCGGCGTCGTTCATCGCCTCCAGTTCCTCGATCTCGTCCTGCAGGGTGGCCAGGCGCTGCCGGTAGGTGCGCCTGGCCAGGTCGTCGAGGAGCGGCTGCGCCGAGGCGCCGTCGCCGTCGTCCGGCCCGCCGCCGGGTCCTGCGGCCAGGTCGCAGGCGCGGATCTCGCTGTCCGGGTTGGCGATCAGCGTCGCCAGGTGCCGCATGCCGACGCTCTGCTCGACGAGCGCCACCCGGCCGCCCAGCTCGATCCGCCACTGCCGCCCCCTGCGGCGGCACACGATCATCGGCGCCCGGACCTCTGCCGCCGCCCGGCAGGCGGGCAGCGCCATGCCCAGTTCCCCGGCCTCCCGGGTGGCGGTCTCCAGTTCGGCGCGTGCCCGCTCGTCGCGGGAGCCGTGGCGGATCGCCAGCGCCTGGCCGAGCCGCCAGCGGGACAGAACCGCCGCGGGCCAGTGGCCGAGCGCCAGGTTGTCGTGTACGGCGGCGCGCAGGTGCGCCGCCGCCGCGTCGGCGTCGCCCGTGGTGAGCGCGGCCACGCCGAGGGCCTGCCGGACCGAGCCGAAGCAGGTGACGCCCAGGCTGGCGATCATCGGCAGATCGGCGAAGGGGGCGAGCAGGGTGGCCGCCCGCGCGGCGGTGTCGGCGTCCGCCAGCAGGTGGGCCGCCTCCACCACCCCGCACATGGTGCTCAGCCAGCTGCTCGACCGGGGCAGGTCGGCCAGGTCCCGGCCGCGCAGGCGGGCCAGCATGGACACGGCCAGGCGCCGGTCGCCCGCGCTCGCCGCGGCCACCGCGAGGGCGGCGAAGTAGGCGTTGTCCACCGCGCTCAGCATCGGGGAGTTGACCAGCTCGGACAGCGTGGGCAGGAGTTCGGCGAGGCGGCCCTGGTACCAGCGGATCGAGGCGAGCTGCCCGCCGTACCAGCCGGTGGCGTCGATGTCGCCGGCCGCGGCGCCGCGTTCGGCGCAGGCGGCCGCGAGCTGTTCCGCCTGGGCGAGCCGGCCCGCCCGGACGGCGAGCATGACCTCCATGGCGCTGACCACGAACCCGACGGCCAGGTGATCCTCGGCCGCGAGCAGGCCGCGCAGCTCCGACAGGCAGCGCTCGGCGTGCGGGTCGGCGGCGGCGAACAGGTCGGCGGTCCGCCACAGCAGCCCCATGAGCAGGTCGCCGCGACGCCCGGTGAGCGGGGCCAGGCCGATCAGCTCCTCGGCCAGCTCCAGCCGCAGCGCGCCGTGGCCGGGTCCGAGCACGCAGTGGTGGGCCAGGCTCAGCGCCTCGGCCAGCGCCACAGGGTCGCCCACGGTCCTGGCCTCGGCGAGCACCGCGAAGATCGCGGCGTGCTCGCCCGCGCGGTAGTCGGCCTCCCCCGCCAGCCTGGCGCGCAACCTGAGCGCCGGCACGGATCTCGGGGGGACCATGGCCAGCGCCTGGTGCTGGCGGGCGCGCACCAGCGCCGCGTCCGCGGCCGTGCGGTGTTCGTGCACCCACACGCCGCCGAGCCCGAGGGCCGCGCGGGCCATCCCCGGGCCGTTCCCCAGGCGGTGCGCGGCGAGGTAGGCCGCGTCGAACCAGCGGCGGCCGTCCCGCAGGTTCCCCTCGACGGCGAGGGCCCGTTCTCCGGCCATGAGCGCGAACTCAACGTTCCCCTCGCAGGTCGATGGGCGGACATCCAGCTCCGGTGCCATGCGCGCGCCTCCTCCCAGGGTCCCCCGCCTGCCTCCAGTCAAGAGCACGCGCTTGCATCCGCCTTGACCACCACTTGCCCAAATGCCGTGGAACGGGATGGAACGCCCTACGGGGTGAACCGTTCTCCCCTGGAGGTCCCCATGACGCACTCGAACGACGAAGCTCCCCCGGCCCGCAAAGGCTGGTCCCGCCCGCCTCTGTGGCTCCGCCTGCTCGCCTTCCCGGTCGCCCTGCTGGCGTCACTGGCCGTGGCCGGCGAACGCGGGCTCGTCATGGGCCTCGCCGCCGGGACCCTGTACGGCCTGCAGGCGACGAGCCTGCTCATCTGGGACCGCATGGTCGCCTGGAGCGACGCGCACCCCTATCTCGACGACCTGGTCATCCTCCCCATCCTGTTCTTCACGCTCGCCACCTTCACCGACATGCCGCTGCTCTACTGCGCGCTGGCGTCACTGATCGGCACCCCCCTGGTCTTCCTCAGGGGATACCTCACGCGGCGCTCCACCCCGGCCTCCTGAAATCGCCCCCGTCGGGTCGTGGACCTGCTCGCCCGCCAGGGAACGCGCCAGTTCCTCGACATCGGCTCCACCCAGGAGCCGATGGGTGTCGTCGCCAGAGTCCCCTAGGCGAGCGCGCCGGCCTCCCACCGGCGGATCTGCCGGGTGATCGTGGGGTCGGTGATCTCCGTGTCCTTCGCCAGCAGCAGCGCCTTGCTGAGGATGATCGCCAGCACCCGGTCCCCCTCGAAGGGCAGGAACACCTGCCCGGCGCCGGTCTCGGCGGCCTGCTTGGGCACGATGCACAGGTACTCGTCGTTGGGCTCCATCAGGATGTTCCCCGACCCCAGGTGGATCCGGTAGGTCCTGAGCTCGCCCCGCACCCGCAGGAACCGCCCCTCCAGCTCGCACCGGTCACCGATCGCCAGCCTCGGCACCAGCCGTTCCAGCACCTCCCACCGGGTCCGCGCGCTCCCCGACAGCTCCCCGAACCCGTAGGAGGTCCAGTACTCGCGGAACCGCCCGTCCGGCCCCCCGTCCTGCCACTCCGGGTCGTTCCCCACACTGGCGACCCCGACGAACAGGTCCACGTCCCGCATGACCTCGCTGAACACCAGCGCGGGCACCTGCTCCAGCGGAAGCGGCCCCACCGGATCCTCGCCGTCGCGCAGCCACTGCTCGTACCCGCCGCCGCAGGCTTGGGCGTGGTTCTCGGGCGCGGTGAGGGGATAGAAGCGCACCTGGTCGGTGCCGAGCCGGAGGTAGGCGACCGAGTCGAGGGTGTCGGCGCCGTATTCGCCCCCGTCGCCCTCGACCCAGAACTCGGCCCGCAACCCCCAGTGAGGCAACTCCCGGACGGCCGGAGGACAGGTGTCGTCGACCGTCAGCCGCAGTTTGTTCCGCCAGCCGCGCAGCGCGGCCAGCGCGTGGAACTGGTGCTGGCGCAGGATGTGCGCCGCGTACCGGTTGGAGTAGACGCCCGTGTTCTCCTCGGCCGCCGTGAGCGGGTAGACCTCGCGGTGGGCCTGCTTGAACGGCTGGGTGATCGCGTGCCGCTCCAGCCAGTCCCGCCAGGCCGCCACCTCGCCCGCGTCCCGCCCGATCGGATGCCACAACCGCACCTCGGCGTCCCCGGCTGCGACGACCGGCGCGTCATCGATGCCGCGCAGCTCCCCGTCGGCGTACGCGCAGGGCACCTCGTCGACGAGCCAGATCAGCCGCCTGCCCAGCGTCCCGACCAGCGGATGGTCCACATACCGCGCCCGCCAGCTCCGGTACGGCCAGGCCCGCCGCGCCAGGAACTGCTGGTCAAGCCGTTCGACCTGCGCGGAGAGCATCTTGTCGATGTCCTTCACCGACGCCTTCAACTCGCCCAGCGCCTCCGCGTGGTCGCGGCGGACACCCGCCGGCGGCGCCTTCACCTCCCGCCCCGCCGCGTTCCGCCACCTGACGACCGCCCGGGAACCGGCCACGACCAGCTCCGCCGTCGCCTCCCCGAGCACCTCCGTCCTACGCCCGACCTCGGTCAGCCCATACGCCGGTACGGCCAGCTCCTCGACCTCCTCCCGGGACAGCCCCAGCGCCGCGGCCCGCGCGTCGAGGGCCGCGCCGAGCACCTTCAGCGTGCCCTTGTAGGTGATCCGGGTCGCCAGCCGGACAAGCTGGGCCAGCGCCGCCTCCCCCTCGGACCTGGACAGCGCGTACACGGCGGCGTTGGCCACCATGGGGTGCCGCGCACCGATCCCGGGCACCTTGCGCAGCGCCGTCTCGACCAGGTCCCCGAGCAACCGCGCACTGTCCGGCGACGCGGGCAGCAGGGCGAGCGTCCAGACCAGCCCGCGAACGCCGACCGCGTTGTACGGGTCGAACGCGGCATCGTCCAGATGGCGGTCAGGCAGGCTCCGCGGCCGCCCCACCAGGGCGAGCCACCCGGCGATCCTCGCCCGCGCGGCTTCCCGGCCCGCCGCGCCGAGCAGCAGCCGCGCCCGCTCCTCCCACTTGCCGGAGGGCTTGGCCGAGGTGGCGGTCATCGCGTGCGCCACCAGCTCCCGCCACTCCTCCCCCAGCACGGCCAGGTCGGCGAGCACCTGATCCGCCCAGACCTCGCCGGGGTTGAGCACGGGGAGGCCCAGGAGGGCGACCTGGTCGTGGAGCTCGCTCCCGGCCCGCAGGCGCTGCGCGGTACGCCGCATCACGCCCACCACCGCCCCCGGGAGCACGCGGCCCGCCTCCAGCCAGGCGCCGACCGCGCTGATGAGAAGGTCGTCGGCGAAGTACACCCCCATCCTGGCGGCTCGGCCGATGACCGCCTCCGCCAGGTCGAGGCGCCCGGTGAGCGGCACACCCTGGAGAAGGACAGGCATGTAGAGGTCGGCGTGCTTCAGCAGCGCGAGCGCCACGTCGATCCGGAGGTCCTCGAGATACTTCCGGAGGACACCGCTACGCCTCATGCCGCTCACCCGGGGTCGTCCCATCGACGCAGCTCACTCTCACCATGCCCGCGAAGTGTAGAGATCCGCTCCGACATTCCGCTCACAGGTCGCAGCCGCAGCCCCACCGCCGGCGCCAGGCGGTCAGTTCCGCCGCCTCACGCACGCCCGTTCTCGTAAAGGTGCGCAGGGCCGAACGCCACGGCTCGTGCGCGGACGCGCAGCCGTCGAGCCGGGCCCGCGCCGCCCCCAGGTCCCGGTGGGTGCGCGCGGTCCAGAGGTCGTGGTCCATCTCCTGCCAGGCGGCCAGGGCCAGGTGGAGGTGGTCGAGCGCGCGGTCTGGGCGTCCGGCCGCGAGGTGCGCCTCGCCGAGGGTGCGCAGGGCGAGAGCCGTACCGAAGCGGTCGCCCAGGTCGGTGCTCACGCCCAGGCCGGTGGCGAGCAGCCGCTCGGCCTCGTCGGTCCGCCCGGTGCGCAGCCAGACCTTGGCCAGGGCCTGGCCGGTGTAGCAGCACAGGTGCCGGTCGCCGAGCCCGGCCGCCCGCCGGTGCGCCTCCGCGCACCAGGTCTCCGCCCGCGCGAGGTCTCCTCTCGCCCGGAACACCAGGCCGATCCCGCGGAGGGCGATCACCTCCCCGGAGCGGTGCCCGGCCTTGCGGAAGGCCCGCGCCGCCGCGCCCAGCCGGGCCGCCGCCAACCGGTCCTCGCCCAGTTCCCGGTGCGCCGCGCCCAGGCCGTAGAGGGCGTGCGCGACGCCTTCCTCGTCGCCGAACTCCTGGCAGAGCAGCCGCGCCCGGGTGAGCAGCGGCATCGCCTCCCGGTGCTCGCCGAGCTCCTTGTGCGCGGTGCCCAGGCCGTTCAGCGCGTTCGCCTCGCCGCATTCGTCGCCGAGGTCCCGGTAGAGGAGGAGGGCCCGGGTGAAGTGCCGCTTGGCGTCGCCGAGCCGGTCCTCGCAGTAGCGCAGCTGTCCGAGCCCGCTCTCCACCGC
Organism: Nonomuraea sp. NPDC046570; assembly: GCF_040645915.1. Taxonomy (NCBI): domain Bacteria; kingdom Bacillati; phylum Actinomycetota; class Actinomycetes; order Streptosporangiales; family Streptosporangiaceae; genus Nonomuraea; species Nonomuraea sp. NPDC046570. The sequence continues at coordinate 26,547 of NZ_JBEYZF010000037.1, forward strand.
CGCCTCGACGCGGTGGCTGCGGGCGGCGCGCGCGGACGCGTGGGCGGCGTCCAGCGCGCGGTTCCAGGGACCGAACCGGTTGTGCACAGCGAACAGCGCGTGCACCAGCGCCTCGATGAGGGCGTAGGCCAGCTCGTCGAACCCGGACTCCGCGACGCGCTCGACCAGGCCGACCAGGAACTCCTCCTCGTCGGCGAGCCAGTCGGGGCCGGGGACCACGGCGAGGTCGGCGGGCTCCGGCGGGCCGTGCAGCCTCGGCAGCGCCAGCGGCAGCCGCGTGGCCAGCGTCCCCATCATGCGCAGGCTGACCTCGGCCACCCGTTCGACCGCGGCGGCGATCTCCTCCGCCGGTTCCTCCGCCGCGGCCCGCTCGGCCGCGTACACCCGGACGAGGTCGTGGGTACGGCACCGCACCTCGGGCCCCCGGCCGCCGACGATCTCCAGGAGCCGATGGTCGACGAGTTCCTCGACCAGTTCGAGTGCCCGGTCGAGCGGCAGGTCGAGGAGCGCGGCGACGGCCCAGGGGGTGAACCCGGACGATCCCAGCAGGCTGATCAGCCGTAGCGCCCGCCGGTCGTCCGCCGCCAAACCCCGGAAACCGAGCGCGACGCTCGCGCGGACGTCCAGGTCGTCCACGGTCAGCTCGTCCAGGCGGCGGCGCTCGTCGGCGAGCCTGTGCACGAGGTCCGAGATCGCCCAGTGCGGGCGCGTGGCGAGGCGGGCGGCGGCGATGCGGACGGCCAGGGGCAGCCCGGCGCAGAGCCGTACGACCTCGGCGGCCGCGTCCGGCTCGGCCCTCATCCGCTCGGCGCCGGCGGCGCGGCTCAGCAGGTCCAGGCCCTCGGCGTCGGACAGGACCCGCATCTCGACCCGGGCGGTGCTCGGCAGCCCGGCCAGCCGGCGGCGGCTGGTGACGATCACGCCGCATCCCGGATCGCCCGGGATCAGGTGCCGGATCTGCTCCACGCTCCCGGCGTCGTCGAGGATGACGAGCAGGCGACGCCCGGACAGCGCCTGCCGGAACCGCGCCGCCATCTCGTCGAGGCCGGCGCTCTCGCCCGGCCCCTCGACGCCGAGGTTCCGGAGCAGGCGCTCCAGCGCCTCCAGCGGCGTCAGCGGGTGGGCTTCGGTCCCCCGCAGGCCCAGGTACAGCTGCCCGCCCGGATAGGACGCCCGAAGCCGGTGCGCCGCGCGCACGGCCAGAGTGCTCTTGCCGACACCGCCCTGCCCCGACACCACGACGACCGGTACGGCACCGCCCCCGGCCCGCGGTTCCCGCGCGGAGAGGTGCTTCTCGATCAGGACGAGCTCGTCGTCGCGCCCCACGAAGTCACCGATGTCGGACGGCAGCCTGCTCGGCGGCCCGGGCAGCAGCCGTATGTCGTCGGCGAGCACGCGCCGGTGCAGCTCGCGCAGCTCGGTGCCCGGCTCCAGGCCCAGTTCGGCGACGAGCTCCCGCCGGATCCGCTGGAAGATCTCCAGAGCCTCGGCCCTGCGGCCCGCCCGGTAGAGGGCGAGCATCAACTGGGCGCTGAACCGCTCGTGCAGCGAGTGCCTGCCGACCAGCTCGGACAGCTCCGGGATCAGCGTGGCGGCCCGGCCCAGCGCCAGCTCCGCCTCCGCGCACCTCTCCTGCGCGGCGAGGCGCGCCTGGGTGAGCCGATCCGCCTCGAGGACGAGCGGGAGACACTCCGGAAAGTCCGTGTACGGCTCGCCCCGCCACAGCGCGAGCGCCCTCCTGAAGTACTCGGCCGCCTGACCGGGGCGCCCTCCGGCGAGCGCGGCGTCCCCTTCACCGGCCAGCCGCTGGAACCGCAGCGCGTCCACCTGCTCATCGGAGGCGTCGATGGAGTAGGCGTCCCGGTGCCCGACGATGCGTTCCGGGCCGAGGGCGCGCCGCAGCCGGTACACGTAGAGCTGGATGTTGCGCCGGGCCGAGGGCGGTGGGTCGTCACCCCAGATGGCCTCGGTCAGCCAGTCGATCGGGGCCGGCCGGCCCGCCCGCGACAGGAGAAGCGCGAGCAGGAGACGCGGCTTACCCGCACCCCCGATGTCGATCTCCCCATCCGCCACGGCCAGCGGCCCAAGTATCCGGAACTCCACCCATGCCCCACGTCCGCGAATCTCCTGTCATCTCACCATCGTTCGCGGCAAAGCGCACTGTCAAGATCACCACATGGGTCGTAGCCCTGCCGATATACCGCCCGTATACCGAGACAGCCGATCCTCACCCCGAGCGCACTTCAGCGACACTGGGGGCACATTGAAGCGATCTCTCCACGCCGTGGTGGCGGCGGGCCTGACGCTCGCCACGGTGCTGCCTGCACCGTCGGCGGCCTCGGCATCGCCCCGGAACGGGATGGACGTCAAGTCCTACAAACTCCCCTACCTGCAGTACCCGGAGACCGGCAAGGCCAGGGCACAGCTTCGGAACGGCACGGTGACCTGGCGCAGGGACCGTGTCGAGAAGCGCGTGTGGGTCACGGTCTCCGGGCAGCTCCGCGACTCGGGTCCCGGCGACGGCCACTGCGCCCGGTTCGAGCTGTGGTCGGCGGCCCGCGGCAGGGGTGACGAGGTGGCCCGGACGAAGGAGTGCAACGGGGTCTGGCAGTCGAGGAGCCTGGCCGTCGGGGCCGGGGCCGGCGGCCGTGTCGTGCTCGCGCTCCGTACCGGCGGCTCGTCCGCGACGAGCGAGGAGCTCACGAATCCCTGGGGATGAGCCTCCCCCTCCTGACGAGTGGACCCCCCTCCGGTACGGCGGCCCGGAGGGGCGATCCAAAACAACTACGCGGGAGGTGTCATGTTGACAAAGGGTCCGCAGTTTCCGGGCCATGCCGGATTTCCGCCCGTTCCCGGTCGTGGATTCACCCGGCAACTCGTCTGAGCGATCCGCCCTGTTGAACTCCGGACCGTGACATGGAGCCGATTACCCATGACGGCCAGGGACACGTCGGTGACATTGCCCGGGTAGCCACTGAGACCGGAAATATCGTGCCATCTGGGTATTGTCCGAGGGTCCCGGACCAAGGTACTTCCATTTCCGGGGGCGCTACCGACGAACTTGTTGTTCCCCTGGAAGGCGGTGTCGATGCCGGCGCTGGAGCCGGGCTGTCCCGGGGGGCCCGCCGGTCCCGCAGGTCCAGCCGGCCCTGTGGGACCCGCCGGGCCAGGAGGGCAGTGGCAGGCTTTGTGCTTGCACTTGCGATGGTGGCGAGGGTGACAGCGGCCGGGCGCGTGGAGACCCGTCTTGTGGCGCGGCGGTGGTGAGACTTCCTCGGCGATCGTGTTGGAACCAGTGCCACTTTGAGCGTTCGCCGCAAGAGTGCTCAGTGTGCAGGCTGTCGCCACCACGACAATGGTCGCTCCTACGCGAAATCCTTTTCCGGCCCCTCCGGAGAAGTAAGCCATAAGTGGAATTCCTTTCTATGCCCGACCGAACCTTTCGAATAGCCATTTATGGGCTACCCTGCGGGCGCGCAGCACAATCCCGCCATTATTCGATCCGGTCGCCAACAATCTACAAAGCCTCACCAATAGCCAAAATGGCGCGCTTTATGCGTGTGTGCTGGGCTAGATGCCAGATGGCGACCATAAGTCGCGCTTGACGTTCTTCCATACCCATTTATCAGGGTTGAGCTTGGGAGAATACGGCGAAGGAAGAACATGACCTTTTGGGCCCGATGGATGCGCACAACGACGTAGGGCGTTCTCCGAAGTTCGGAGAACGCCCTACGTCATCGGGTGCGCCGCCAGGGACTCGAACCCCGGACCCGCTGATTAAGAGTCAGCTGCTCTAACCAACTGAGCTAGCGGCGCTTGCGACGGGAGTAACTGTAGCAGCAGCGAAGCACCGCTCGCACATCAGCCGAGACGCTCCCCCACCCTCCCGAAAGCCTCCACCACGAGGTCCCAGAAGCGCGGCACGTCGATGGACGTCGCCACCAGCGCGTTCGGCGTCCGGTCGCCCACGTTGAAGTCCGTCACCGTCATCCCGGCCGTGTGCCGCCCCAGGGTCTCCACCTCGACCACCGCCGGAACCACGGTCATCAACGACGGATCGATCACGTACGCCACGGCGCACGCGTCGTGGATCGCGGGCCCGCCCACGGCCGTCACCACGCCGTAGTAGCGGCAGCAGGGCACGACCAGGTCCGACAGCCGCCCGAGGTTCTCCATCCGCCGCAGCACCTCGGAGGTGACCAGCGCGGTCAGCGTGACGTCGAGGGGGACCATCGTCACCTGCCACCCCGCACCGAACACGATGGCCGCCGCCTCGGGGTCGGCGTGGATGTTGAACTCGGCGGCGGGCGTGGTGTTGCCCCGCGTGTAGGAGCCGCCCATGATGACCAGCGACCGGGCCCACTCCACGATCCTGGGCTCCCGCCGTACGGCCAGTGCCACGTTGGTCAGCGGCCCGACGGCCACCAGCGTGATCTCGCCGGGCGCGGCCCGCAGGGTGTCGATGATGAAGTCGGCCGCGTGCCCGTCGGCGACCGTGCGCACGGGCTCGGGCAGGATCACGTCGGCCAGGCCGCTCGCGCCGTGCACCCGGGCGGCGTGGATCCGCTCGCGCAGCAGGGCGCCCGCGCTGCCGGGGGTGATCGGCACGTCGCCGAGGTCGAGGAACTCCCGCAGGGCCAGCGCGTTGGCGGTGGTCAGGTGGAGGTCGACGTTGCCGCCCACGGTGGTGATCCCGACGATCTCCAGCGAAGGGGAGCCGTGCGCAAGCGTGATGGCCAGCGCGTCGTCGATACCAGGATCACAGTCAATCAGGACTTTGTGCACAAACCGGAGACTACATATGAATCCGGCCAGTCCGGTCCGAGCATGAATCGGAGCCGGGTAGTCCCCCAACTACCCGGCTCCGATCTACCGCGGTCCAGGCCGACACCTTCCCCCGAAGCGTCGGCGGTCCCGCTCGCAGACGACGGTCCCCCTCCGCGTCCGCATCGGCAAAAGTCTGCAAGTCAGTCGCAGCACCCTTGACCTGCTTAAACACTACAGAGCCGAATGCAACGGACTCGTCATGACGGAGTCGATTATGTCCCTAAACAGCCTAGGGGAGAGCCAAGCGGACGACCGTGCCCTCCTGAAGCGAGCGGCTGACCGTGCAGTACTTGTCGTGCACCCGCTCCGCGACCGCCCGGAAGACCTCGTCCGCCTGCTCCGACGGAACCTCCACGTCGTAGGTCACCGTGACCGGCCCGAGCAGGTTCGGCTCGACCTTCTCCGACTCGACCGTCATCGCCAGGCGCAGCAACCGGTGCCCGCGCTTCGCGGTCAGGGGCTCCACGGTGACGATGTTGCATCCGCCGACGGCCGCGAGCAGCAACTCGACCGGCGTGAACACCCCCTCCTCGTCACCACTGCCGATCGCCACGCGGGCGCCCCGGGAGTTGGTCGCCACGAAACCATCGTCAGTCCGCTCAACCCGCACATTCGCCATGTTCACGAACCTACCGGGAGAACCAGCCGCACCAGCGTGCCGCCTCCCGTCGCCGAGGAGGCGAGGACCGTGCCGCCGTGGCTGTCGACGACCTGCCGGACGATCGCCAGCCCCAGCCCGGAGCCGGGCCTCGCGCGGGCGCCGGGCGCACGGTAGAAGCGGTCGAAGACGTACGGCAGGTCGGCGGCGGGAATGCCGGGCCCGTGGTCGCGCACCTCCAGCACGCCCGACCGCAGCGACACCTCCACCTGCCCTCGGGCGGGGCCGTACTTCGCCGCGTTGTCGAGCAGGTTGGCCACCGCGCGGGCCAGCCGGTCGGCCACGCCGCGCACGGGGGTCGGCTCGACCGCGCAGGAGAACGTGGTCGACGGCCAGTGCGCGGCGGCCCGGTCGACCTGGCGCAGCACCAGCTCGTCCAGGCGCACCTCCTCCACCAGCGCGGCCGGCTCCTCGTCGCGGGCCAACTCGACCAGGTCGGCGACCAGGTGGGTGAGCTCCTCCAGGCCCGAGACCACGGCCCGGCCCACCTCGGCCCGCTCGCCCTCCGGCACGTCGCCCCTGACCAGCAGCTCGGCGTTGGTGCGCACCGCGGTCAGCGGCGTGCGCAGCTCGTGCGAGGCGTCGGCCACCAGCCGCTTCTGCGCCTTGGCCGAGCGCTCCAGCGCGTCCAGCATGGTGTTGAAGCTGGCGGCCAGCCTGCCGATCTCGTCGTCCCTGGCCACGGTGATGCGCAGGCCGAGGTCGCGGGTGACGGCGATCCGCCCGGCGGTCTGGGTGAGCGTGGACAGCGGTCGCAGCGACGCCCCGGCCGCCACCCAGCCGAACCCCGCGGCCAGCACCAGCCCGCCGGCCGCGACCGCGGCGAACGGCCAGCCGAACTCCGACTGCCAGCGCCCGATCTCCCCGACCACGCTCTCCGCCCGGCGGCACACCACGTAGTAGGCCACTCCGAGCACCGCGAGCACGCTCGTCGCGGCCGCGATCCCGGCGGCCAGCGCCAGCCTCAGATGCAGCTTCAATGCCCCTCCCGCACCACGTACCCGAGGCCGTGCACGGTCTGGATCAGCCGTGCCTCGCCGCCCTGCTCGGTCTTGCGCCGCAGGTAGCGGATGTAGACCTCCAGCGAGTTGGACCCGGGGGTGAAGTCGTAGCCCCAGATGCGCTCCAGGATGAGCTCCCTGGTCAGCACGTTTCCCGCGTTGCGTAGCAGCAGTTCGAGGAGCGCCGCCTCGGTGCGGGTGAGGTCGAAGACCCGTCCCGCCCGCCGGGCCTGCCGGGTCTCCACGTTGAGCGCGAGCCCGCCGTACTCCAGGGCGCCGCCGGAGGCCGAGGTACGGCGCAGCAGCGCCCGCACCCGCGCGAACAGCTCCTCCAGCGCGAACGGCTTGATCACGTAGTCGTCGGCGCCCGCGTCCAGCCCGGAGACCCGGTCGCCGACCCCGTCCAGCGCGGTCAGCATCAGCACCGGCGTCCGGTCGCCCTCCGCCCGCAGTCTGCGGCACACCTGCAGGCCGTCCATGTCGGGCATCATCACGTCGAGCACGATGAGGTCCGGCCGGTCCACCGCGGCCACCGCCAGCGCGGTGACCCCGTCGGCCACCGACGCCACCTGGTAGCCCTCCACCCGCAAAGCCCGCGCCACGGCGTCGCGCACCTGCGGCTCGTCGTCGACGACGAGAACGTCACCCTTACTCATGTCGTCTTCACGCAAATCTCATCTCCGTCGCGCATCGTCTCAGTCATGGCTACCAGCACGCTGACTCGCGAGGCGCCCCAGGAGAGAACGAACCAGCTCAGGGCCGCCCAGCACAAGTCCTTGTGGCCTGTCCTGTTCTGGGCGGGTGTGGCCGTCGGCCAGTTCGGCGCCATCCATCCCGGCTGGAGCTACCCGTGGCAGGCCAGCGCCTTCGCCGGCGCCGCGCTGCTGGTCACGCTCGGCCTGATCACCGTGCACGCGGCCGAGGGCTGGCTCAGCGAGGACGCCTGGCGACGACTGCGCCTGGCCGCCTACCTGTCCGGTTTCCTGATGGTCGCCCACCAGCTCACCACCAGCGCGTACGTGACCGGCCTCAGCCGCACCGGCTCGTTCCTGCTGTACGGCTCCGCGCTGATCGTGGCCGTCTGGACCCGCACCACCCGCTCGAACGCCCGCACCAGGTACGGCACGCTGCTGATCGCCTCAGGCACCGGCGTCGGCCGTATGCGCGCCACGCTGCGCGACGCCGAGCGCCCCGTGGTGGTCTACCGGGCCCGCGACGAGTACGAGGCCGCCTGCGCGGAGGAGTTGCGCGACCTGGCCGAGCGCCTGATCGTGGTGGAGGGCGCCGAGCACGACCCGCGCGCCAAGGAGTTGATGAGCGCTTCGGGCCTGTCCCGCCTGGTCCCGGATGTCGCCGACCGCGAGGTGTACGTCACCGGCCCGCGCGATTTCGCCAGATATGTCAGGGGCGCGCTCGCCAGGCTGGAGGTGCCCGCGAGGACGCCGAGGCCCCCGCTGTTCAAGGCACGGCAAAGGGCGTGATCCGGGCACGGCGGATCGGCGGAGGCCCGGCTCACGGACTGATCAGGCGTCGGGATGCTTGGTCAGGTACTCGACGTAGACCGGCCGCAACGCCTCTCCCAGGTGGCCCTCGCCCGCGCTCATGGCATCGCTGAGCAGCGCGGAGACCCTGCTCAGGTCGTTGGCGGCCTCGCCGGAGTGCCCACTCGCCACCTCGGCGGCCGGGATCTTGCTGAGCAGGTCCCACAGGAACCCGAAGTCCCCGTGGCGCACCGCGTAGCGCACAGCCCTTTCGTGCAGTTCGCTGGCCGGCAGTGAATCGAGAGCCTCACTGTCCATGTCACTCCCTCCCCTTGACCGCTTCTCCCCCTGAATCGGCCTCATTAACGCCATCAAAGGCGAACGATCATCTTTCCGGTGTTTGCGCCGTGCAGCATGTCGAGGAACGCCTGGGGCGTGTTCTCCAGCCCGTCGACCACGGTCTCCCTGAAGACGAGCCTGCCGTCGCGCAGCCAGCCGCCGACGTCGCGGACCAGGTCGGGCATGCGGGCGGCGTGGTCGCGCACGAGCATGCCGCGCATGGTGATCCGCTTGCCGATGAGCTGCCCGAGGTTGCGCGGCGCGCACGGCGGCTCGGTCGCGTTGTAGGTCGCGATCATGCCGCAGACGGCGATCCGGCCGTGGATGTTCATCGCGCCGATGGCCGCCTCCAGGTGGTCGGCGCCCACGTTGTCGAAGTAGACGTCGATCCCGTCGGGGGCCGCCTCCGCGAGTTGCTCGGCGACCGGCGCCCGCTTGTAGTCGAAGGCGGCGTCGAAGCCCAGCGTGCCGGTGAGATAGTCGACCTTCTTCGCCGATCCCGCGCTGCCGATCACCCTGGCGGCGCCCTTCAGCCTGGCGATCTGCCCGACGATGCCGCCGACCGCGCCCGCCGCGCCGGAGACGAACACCACGTCGCCCTCCTTGAACGCGGCCACGTCCAGCAGCCCCGCGTACGCCGTCAGGCCCGGCATGCCGAGCGCGCCCAGGTAGACGGAGAGCGGCAGCCCGGGGACCGGCTCGATCTGGCGGGCGTCGGTGCCGTCCACTACGGCGTGCTCGCGCCAGCCGTACCCGTGGAGCACCAGGTCGCCGGGCGCCAGCGCGGGGGTGCGCGAGTCGATCACCTTGCCCACCGCGCCGCCCATCATCACCTTCCCGACCTCGTACGGCGGCGTGTAGGACTTCGCCTCGCTCATCCGCCCGCGCATGTAGGGGTCCACCGACAGGTACAGGTTGCGGACCAGCGCCTGACCTTCGCCGAGCTCCGGCAGGTCTGCGGTGACCAGGTCGAACGTCTCGGCGGTCGGCCAACCGCTCGGCCGCGACGCCAGACGGATCTCCCGCGTGCGATTCTCCATGTTCCCCACCGTAGGCGACTACAAAGAGTGACCGAGGGGCACACCACGTGTATGTCCGACAGCGCGTTGACGAGCGTCCTGGTCGTCGTGCTCGCCGGCATGCTGGCGCCGGTGCTGGCCGGCTGGGTCAGGATGCCCGGCGTGGTGCTGGAGATCCTGCTCGGCGTGCTCGCCGGGCCCGTGGTGCTCGGCTGGGTCGTGATGGACGTCGTGGTCGACGCCTTCGCCCAGTTCGGGCTGGCCATGCTGCTGTTCATGGCCGGTTACGAGATCGAGTTCGACCGGATCAAGGGCAGGCCGATCAGGCTGGCGACCATCGGGTGGTTCGTCTCGCTGGTCCTGGGCGTGAGCTTCGGGCTGGCCACGCAGGGGTTCGGCATCGCGGGCCAGGTGGTCGGGCTGGCCGTCACCACGACCGCGCTCGGCACCATCCTGCCGATGGTCCGGGACGCGGGCGCGCTGCCCACCCCGTTCGGCGGGCGGGTGCTGGCGATCGGCGCGCTGGGCGAGTTCGGGCCGATCGTGGCGATGGCGTTCGTCTTCTCCGAGGACGCCAGGAAGCTGCACACGCTCATCCCCATCGTCCTGTTCACGCTGATCGCGCTGGTCGCCGCCGTCATGGCCGCCCGCCCCCGCCACCCGATGCTCGCCCAGCTCGTCACCGCGACCATGGGCGGCAGCGGCCAGCTCGCCGTCCGCCTGGTCATGTTCACGCTGGTCGGCATGCTGTGGATCGCCGAGAAGTTCGGGCTGGACGTGCTGCTCGGCGCGTTCGCGGCGGGCATCGTGGTACGGCTGGCGATGGAGGCGGGCTCGCCCGTCGAGGGACACGTCGTCTCCGCCAAGCTGGACGCCATCGGCTTCGGCTTCCTGATCCCGTTCTTCTTCGTGGTCAGCGGCGTCAAGCTCGACCTGAGGTCACTGGTCGCCAGTCCGGCCAGCCTGCTGCTGATCCCGATCTTCCTGCTGCTGTTCCTGCTGGTCCGCGGCCTGCCCACGTATGTGTTGCACCGCCGGGACCCGGCGCTGCGGCCCGGCGAGGCCAAGGCGCTCGCGCTGTTCGCCGCCGCGGGCCTCCCGCTGATCGTGGTGCTCACCACCGCCGGCGTCGAGGCCGGGGCCATCACCTCCGGCACTGCCGCCGCCATGGTCACCGCCGGGGTCCTCAGCGTGATGCTCTATCCCCTGGCGGCCCTGCGCCTCTATCGAACCCCCGGCCAGAAGTGCGAGGATGCTGTCGCGTGAAGTTCATCATCAAAATCCTGGTAGTCGCGGTCTCCCTCTGGGTAGCCGCCCAACTCCTGGACGGCATCGAGATCACCACCACGACCACGGCCAAGTACTGGGGAACCCTGGTCGTCGTGTCACTGATCTTCGGTGTCATCAACGCCGTCCTCAAGCCGATCATCCAGACGATCGGCTGCGCCTTCTACGTGCTGACACTCGGACTGTTCGCCCTGGTGGTGAACGCGGGTCTGCTGCTGCTGACGAGCTGGATCGCCGAGCAGCTCAACGTCCCCTTCCACGTCGACGACTTCTGGACGGCCCTGCTGGGCGGCATCATCGTGGCCGTGGTCAGCTGGCTGCTCGACCTGATCATCCCCGACTAGTCCCATGCGCCTCGACGGTTCCGGTCTGACCTGCGCGCAGGTCTCCGCGGCGGCGTACGGCCGGGCGCCGGTCTCGATCGACTCCCTCGATCGGGCCCGGACCGCCTGGCGTACCGCCAGGTCGCTGTCCGGCGCCGTCTACGGCCAGACCACCGGGGTCGGCGCCAACAAGGACGTGGACGTGGCGGCGGGCGGGCTCGCCCTGCTCCGCAGCCACGCGGGAGGCGCCGGGCCGGTGGTCGAGGAGGTGCGGGCGCGGGCGATGCTCGTCGTCCGCCTCAACCAACTCCTGGCCGGCGGCTCGGGCGTGGACCCGCGTCTGCTGCCCGTGCTGGCCGACACGATCAACTCCGGCCGCACTCCTCCGATCCGCCGGTACGGCGCCATCGGCACCGGCGACCTCACCGCCCTGGCCACCACCGCCCTCTGTCTGCTGGGGGAGGTCCCCTGGCGGGCGCCCAGCTCGCCATCGGCCTTCGCCCCGCCCGCCGCCGAGCCGCGGTTCGCGCTGGCCTCCGGTGACGCGCTGCCATTCATCTCCTCCGGCGCGGCCACTCTGGGTGACGCGGCGCTGGCCTGTCACTCCCTCGGGCATCTGCTGGACGTCGCCGTCGACGTCGCCGCCCTCTCCTTCGTCGCCACCGGGGCGTCGGCCGAGCCGTTCGCCGGGGCCGTACAGGAGGCCAGGCCGCATCCGGGACAGGCGGTCACGGCCGCGCGCCTGCGCGGCCTGCTCTCCCGGGAGCACGCCACCAGAATCCAGGACCCGTACGGCTACCGCGCCTTCGCGCAGGTGCACGGCGCGGCCGTGGACGCCCGCGAGCGAGCCGACCAGGTCGTCGCCGTCGACCTGAACGCCGCCACCGAGAACCCGCTGATCGCCGGCGACCTGGCCTGGCACAACGGCAACTTCCACTCGGCCCCGATCGCCCTGGCACTGGACGCCTTGCGCGCCGCCGTGGTCCCGACCGCCCAGCTCAGCACCGCCCGGCTGGCCACCCTGATGGACCCGGCCTACACCGGCCACCTGCCCTTCCTCGCGGCGACGCCCGGCGAGTCCGGCGTCATGATCCTGGAGTACATCGCCCAGGACGCCCTGGCGGAACTGCGGCACCTGGCCGCTCCCGTCACCGGCGCCACCGCCGTGATCTCCCGGGGGACCGAGGACCACGCCGGATTCGCCACCCAGGCGGCGAGACACGCCCTGCGCTGCGTCGAACCCCTGGAGATCATCCTGGCCTGCGAGCATGTGGCCTCCACCCGCGCCCTGAACCCCCCGCCCCCACCGGACCACCCGCTGGACGAGGCCCTCATCCAGGCCCGGCTCCGGCTCAGGCCGCAGGCGGGCTGACCGAGGCGCGTTCGCGGAGGGTGGGCAGTTGCACGACGCGGCGGCGGCGGGCGCCTCCGTCGGCCGCGGCGGAGACCAGGCGGACGGCGGCCCGGACGATGCCGCCGATGTTCCAGTCGACGGTGGTCAGGCCGGGGCTGAGCAGGCCGGACATGGGGTGGGCGTCGTAGCCCATCACCGAGACGTCGCCGGGGATGGACAGGCCGCGCTCGGCCGCCGCCGCGTACACCCCGTAGGCGATCGAGTCGGAGAAGCAGAACACGGCGGTGGGGCGGTCGCCGCCGAGCAGGCGGCCGGCGACCTCGGTGGCGGCGGCCAGGCCGTGCGGGGCGGTGGCCACCGTGATGTCGAGCCCCAGGCGCTCGCCCTCGGCGCTGACGTGCAGGTCGGCGGGGCGGTCGGGGGTGCTCGCCTTGGTGGGCGTGAGGACGCCGATGCGGTGGTGGCCGAGCGCGTGCAGGTGTTCGAGGGCGAGCGTCACGCCCTTGCGGTTGTCGAAGACCACCTCGCCCGCGGCGCCGGCCCCGGCCAGGCCGTCGCCGATGGTGACGACGGGCACGCTCTCGCAGAGCGCGGCCCAGAAGGTCGCCGCCGGATCGACCGGCTGCACGATCAGGCCGTCCACCCGCTGGTCGCGTAGCTGCTGGGCGAGCGTGCGCTCCCTGGCGGGGTCGCCCACGGCGTCGAGGATGAGCGCGTAGCGGTCCTTCTCGCGCAGGCCCCTGCTGATGCCGACGGCGAGCGACTGCTGCCACAGGTCCTCCAGCGAGCCGCAGAGCACGCCGATCATGCCGGTCTTGCCGCTGGCCAGGGCTCGGGCGATGGGGTCGGCCTCGTAGCCGAGCTCGGCGGCGGCGGCCCGCACCCGCTCCATCGTCTCCTCGGAGACCTGGAGACCGCGCAGCGCGTAGGACACGGCTGCCGGTGACAGTCCCGTGGCCTGGGCGACCTCTCGGATCGTCGCTCGTTTTCGAGGCATCACGCCAGCTTATTCCGCGACGCCGACAGATTGCCGGGCATGTTGACAGACTCTCTTGTGAAGCGGTTCACTGAAACGCATCACTGAATCGGTTCACAAGCCCGATTCCGCAGCGCAGCAGGTTTGCCTATATTCTTAGTAGGAAATAGAGGGAGGAGTGGTCGTGAGCATCGACGTGCACCAGCATGTCTGGACCCCGTCCTTCGTCGACGCGCTCCGCCGCCGCACGGCCCCGCCCTACCTCGACGGGTGGACGCTGCACCTCGACGGGGAGCCGCCGTACGAGGTGGACCCCGCCGACCACGACCCCGCCGTCCGGGAGACCGGTGACCTCGCCCTGGTCTCCCTGTCCAGCCCGCTGGGCATCGAGTTCCTCCCGCCCGAGCAGGCCTGGCCGCTGATCGACGCCTACCACGAGGGTGCCCTGGCGCTGCCCGGACGGTTCGGCGCGTGGGCCGCGACCTGCCACAGCGAGCCCGACCCCGGCCGCCTGGCCCACGACCTCGACCGGGGCTTCGCCGGGCTGCAGATCCCCGCCACCGCCGACCCCGACGACCGCCTGCTGGACCTCCTCGTGCAGCGCGACCTCCCGCTGTTCGTGCACCCGGGACCTGCCGCAGGGCGGCCAGGCCGGCCCGGGTGGTGGGCCGCCGTCGTGCCGTACGTGCAGCAGATGCACGAGGCGTGGCATCACTTCCACGCCGTGGTCCGGCCGCGGCACCCCGGGCTGCGGGTGTGCTTCGCGCTGCTGGCCGGGCTCGCGCCGCTGCACTCCGAACGGCTGATCGCCAGGGGCGGCACCGGTCGCGGCCAGGTCGACCCCGGCTTCTACCTGGAGACCTCCAGTTACGGCCCGCGCGCGATCGACGCGGTCGTCCGCGAACTCGGCATCGACGTCGTCGTCAACGGCTCCGACGCCCCCTACGCCACCGCCCCCGACCCCAGACTCGGCGCGGCGGCCGACCAGGCCATCCGCGTCACCAACCCCCGCCGCCTCCTAGGCCGAAAGGAGTCTCGTACGTGAACACGAACCAGCTCAAGGACGAGCGGACCTGCGCGGGGCTCCCCGAACGGACCCTGGACCGGCGGGAGTTGCGCGAGCTGGTGAACGACCTGGCCGCGAATCCGGAGGAGTGGCGGCAGGAGGTGGACTTCCCCGCCGACGGCGGCCGTCACTACGCCTCGCTCTACCGCGACGCCTACGTGGACGTCTGGCTGCTGTGCTGGCGGCCCGAGGACGACACGGGCTGGCACGACCACGACATCTCCTCGGGCGCAGTGCACGTGGTGCAGGGCGCGCTGCGGGAGTGCAACCCGCGCATCGGCGGCGAGCACCTGGAGACCGTCGTGCCCGAGGGGCAGTCGTTCTCCTTCGGCCCCGACCACATCCACCGGCTCACCGGGGCGGTGGACCGCAGCGTGTCCATCCACGCGTACTCACCGCCGCTGTGGCGGCTCGGGCAGTACTCCATCGACGAGTCCGGCGTGATGCGCCGGGTGTCGGTCAGCTACGCCGACGAGCTCCGCCCGCTGGACGACGTCGTCGTCGCCTGACCCCGTCCGGCGAGTACAGCACGGGCCAGGCCGGGGTCGTCGGCGAACACGCCGTCGACCCCCAGCTCCACCAGCCTGGCCAACCACCCCATCACGTCCCCGGTGGCCTGAGCGTAGGCAGGGCTGGCCGGGTCGCCGAGCCGGTGGTCGAACGGGAGCTGGGCGTTCTCGTTGCGCACCGTCCACACGTGCACGTCCAGCCGCCCGCGGTGCGCGTCGGCGACCAGCGTGGTCGGCTCCCCCAGCCTGCCGTCCGGCCCGACGGGCACGACCCGGCGAGTGTCCACGCCGATCCCGGCGGCGTACTCGGCCACCTCGCGCAGCCCCTCGGGGGTGACCATGTCGTCGTAGGTGCGCGGGTCCCCGGCGGCCACCCAGTCGTACGGCGCCCCGCTCGCCCCGATGAGCTGGATGAGCGGCAGCCGCGTCCTGAGCCGGAGCTCGCGCAGGTTGGCCGTCTCGAACGACTGGATGAACACCTTCCGCAGCCCGGCCGACTCCAGCACCTCCAGCAGCGGCTCCTCCAGCGACAGGCCGATCGAGTCGAAGTAGCCGGGGTGCTTGGTCTCCGGGTAGACGCCCACGTCGTGCCGCCGCGCCAGCCGGACGATCTCCTCGAAGGTGGGGATCTCGGCCAGGCCGTCGAAGGCGGTGTTGCCGGGCCGCAGGTCGGGGATGCGCTCCTTGGCCCGCAGGGTCTTCAGCTCGGCGAGGGTGAAGTCCTCGGTGAACCAGCCGGTGACCGTCCGCCCGTCGATCGTCTTGGTGGCGCGCCTGGCCGCGAATTCCGGGCGGGCCGCGACGTCGGTCGTGCCGGAGATCTCGTTCTCGTGCCGGGCCACCAGGACGTGGTCCCTGGTGGCGACGAGGTCGGGCTCGATGTAGTCGGCGCCCAGGGCGATCGCGGCCTCGTAGGCGAGCAGGGTGTGCTCGGGCCGGTGCGCGCTGGCGCCCCGGTGGGCGATGACGATGGGCCGGTGCGGGATCATGCCAGGGAGGTTAGCGGCACCGGACGCAGCAGGTGGCGCACGGCTGGACGTCGGGCAGGGTGACCCACAGGCAGCAGGTCTTGCGCCGGTGGCCGTCGGCGGTGCGCTCGATGAGCCCGTCGACCGGCGCGCCGACGGCGGCGAGCAGCTCCATGTAGTCGGCCTGGACGAAGTGCCGCAGCGGGTGGGCGAACGCCTCGGCCGTGGACCCCCACAGCGTGCGCTGCCCGACCCTGGCCAGCGAGCTGATCGCGGCGACCAGCGGCGCCTGCCCGTCGAGCAGCGCGGCCCGGATGGCGGCGGCGTCGGAGGCGACGGACACGGCCGTGGCCCCGATGGTCAGCCCCGTGCCGGAGACCTTGACGTAGGTGTCGGCCAGCCGCATGATCGGCACCCGCCGCCCGAGCGCCCACCCGAGCGCCATCGGCACGGTGTGCCAGTACCCGTAGGACTTCCACAGCAGCGCCGCCCCGACATGCCGCGGCGCGTCCCAGCGCGCCGCCGTCTGCTCGACCAGCCCCCCGAGCAGCTCGTACGGCTCCCGCAGCAGCTCCGTCACCGGCGTCCACCCGTCGTCCGGTTCGACGAGGAGGCCGGGCGGCACGCCGAGCACGCCGCCGCGCTCGGCGGAGAGGCGTTCGAGGACGCCGGTCAACTCGGCGAGCGGCACGGGCAGGCCCTCCAGATAAAAAGGTTAGCCTTACCTAAGGTAGCAGAGGGCGACCGGCCATGACGCCTACGGTGAACTGGATCAGGCAGAGGGCGAGCCCGGCCAGCAGCGGCACCGTCCATCCGCCCGACACCTGCCGGAGCACGCCGATGAGCACCGGCCCGAGCGCGGCCAGCGCGTACCCGAACGACTGGGCCACCGCCGACAGCGCGGTGACCGAGGAGGCGTCCGGCGCGCGCAGCGTGATGATGAGCAGCGCGAGCGCGATCGAGGCGCCCTGGCCGAGCCCCAGCACGATCATCCACAGCCACGGGAGGGTCGTGGGCGCGAGCAGCACGCCCGCGTACCCGGCGATGGTCAGCACCGCCGCGGCGGCCACGTGCGGGACCTGCGAGCGGGCCCGGCCCGCGTGCGGCGGCACCGTCAGCGTGGCCGCGACCTGGGCCAGGTTAGTCAGGCCGAGCAGGTATCCGGCCTGGTCGGCGGGCAGCCCGGCCTCCTGGAAGATGGTCGGCAGCCAGGCGAGCACGATGTAGAAGGTGATCGACTGCAGGCCCATGAAGGCCGTGACGTACCAGGTGACGGGGCTGCGCATGAGGGCGGCGAAATGCCGCGGGCCGTTGCCGGGGCTCCGCTCGCTACGGAACGTCTGGGGCAGCCAGAGCGCGGCGGCGGCCAGGGCGGGCACGGCCAGCAGGGCGGAGGCGCCGCGCCAGTCGTAGCCGGTGGCCCGCTCCAGCGGGATCATCAGCGCGGAGGCCGCGGAGGCGCCCGCCACCAGGCCGGTGACGTAGACGGCCGTGTACACGCCGATCTTGCCGGGGAAGTGGTGTTTGACGATGCCGGGCATGGCGACGTTGAGGATGGCGATGGCGGTGCCCGCGACGGCCGCGCCCAGGTAGAGGAGGGGCGCCCCGTCGAGGCTGCGCACCGCGATCCCGGCGGCGAGCAGCAGCAGGGCGGCGAGCAGGGTCCGGTCGAGACCGATCCGCCTGGCCAGCATCGGGGTGAGGGCGCTGAACAGGCCGAGGCACACCACCATGACCGTGGTGATCGCGCCGCCGCCCGCCGGGGTCAGCCCCACATCGGTCATGATCTCGTCGAGCAGCGGCGAGATCCCCGCCAGGGCGGGGCGCATGTTCAGCGCGGCCAGGACGAACCCGGCGACCAGAAGGGCCGATCTCCACGGCGTCTCAGGCACGCGGGAAACGATATCTCCCGGCCGGGGACGGCTCATCGTTCACCTCTGGCCCGCTGGATCTGGGCGTGGACGCGACCACGCGCTGCGATCCCTGACAACGTTGTCCATGGTCCGCGGGTGAGAAATGATCCAGGTGTGAGACCGACGATGAAGGACGTGGCCGCCGCGGCCGGGGTGGCGCTGAAGACCGTGTCGAGGGTGGTCAACGACGAGCCCGGGGTGAACGCGACGACCGCCCAGCGGGTGCGGACGGCCATCGAGCGGCTCGGCTACAGCCGCAACGAGAGCGCGCGGGTGCTGCGGCGGGGCCGTACGTCCAGTGTCGGACTGGTCATCGAGGATGTCGCCGACCCGTTCTACTCCGGCGTCACCCGGGCCGTCGAGGACGTCGCGCTCAGGCACGGCAGCCTGGTGCTCAGCGGTTCCTCGGGCGAGCACCCGGCCAGGGAGCGCGAGCTGGTGCTCACCTTCTGCGCCCGGCGCGTCGACGGCCTGATCGTGGTACCCGCCGGATCCGACCACTCCTACCTGCGTCCCGAACTGGACGCGGGCACGCCCGCCGTGTTCCTCGACCGCCCTCCCGGCCCCGGCCTCGACGTGGACACGGTGCTGTGCGACAACGCGGGCGGCGCGCGGCTGGCCGTGGCGCACCTGCGCCGCCACGGTCACCGCCGCATCGCCTTCCTCGGCGACAGCCCGTCCATCTTCACGGCCGCCGAACGCCTGTACGGCTACCGCGACGCCCTCGGCGACCTGGCCGACGACCGCCTGGTCTCGATGGCCCCGCCCGGCCTCGACCGGCTGCGCGCCGACCTGGAGCGCATGCTGGCCCTCCCGGACCCGCCCACGGCGGTGTTCACCGGCAACGGCCGCCTCACCGTGACCGCCCTGCGCGCCCTGGCCGGACGGCGGCTGGCGCTGGTCGGCTTCGACGACTTCGAGCTGGCCGATCTGCTCACCCCCGGCGTCAGCGTGATCGCCCAGGACCCGGCGGGCCTCGGCCGGGCCGCCGCCGAGCTGCTGTTCCGCCGGATCGGCGGCGACCAGGGGCCCGCCGAGCACCTGACGCTGCCCGTCAGGCTCGTCCCGCGCGGCTCAGGGGAGCTCGGGGCGGAGCGGCCGGGCCAGGGCTAGCGCGGCGAGGATGGCCAGGCCCCCGGAGACGGCGATCGCCTGGTGCGTACCGGTCACCTCGGCCAGCCCGCCGACCAGGGCGGCGCCGACCGCCTGGCCGGTCATCAGGCCCGCCGACTGCAGGCCGAACGCCTGCCCGCGCACGTCTTCGGGCACCGCCGTCACGAAGCGGCGCTGCAACCCCAGTTGGTAGGCCATGCACCCGGCCGACAGCGCGGCGAGCGCGGCGGCGACCACCACGCCAGGCTGCAGCGCGAACCCCAGCCACGGCACCCCGATCATCGCGGCGAGCGGCAGCGACAGCCGCTCCCTGGTCCCCGGCGCGACGAACCGGCCCACCACGAACTCCCCCACGGCCATCCCGCAGGCCGCCGCCGCCAGCGCCACCCCGGCCGCCGCCCCCAGGTACGGCACCAGCACCGCCTCGGCCCCCGCCAGGAACATCACCGGCACCCACATCGCCAGCAGCAGCCCCCGCACCCGCCGGTCGGCCGCCAGCCCCCGGTTCACCCGCAGCGTGGTCCTGATCGTCCCCCGCCCGCCCGCGTTCCTGGCCGCCCGGTACGGCAGCCCGAACCTGAGCACCACCGCCGCCACGGCGGACAACCCCGCGGTGAGGGCCAGCGCGCCCGCCGGACCGGTCAGCGCGAGGATCCCGCCGCCCAGGGCCATCCCGCCGATCTGCGCGCTCGCCGAGGTCACCCCGAGCAGCGAGCGGGCCAGCACGAACGCGTCCCCGGGCAGCAGGTCGGGCAGCAGCGCGTTCCGCGCCGCGCCGAACACCGGCGAGAACAGCCCGCTGACCAGGACCAGCGCCAGCATCGCCCACACCGGCAGCCCCGCGAACGCCATCAGCAGGCACACCACCAGCCGGACCACCTCACCGGCGATCATGAGCCCGCGCGGCGGCAGGCGATCGGCCAGCGAGAGCAGGAACAGCCCGCCGAAGATGTACGGCAGCCAGCCCGCCATGTAGGCCGCCGCGGACAGGCCGGGCGAGCCGGTCCTGTCGTAGACCAGCACGGACAGGGCCAGCATCTTCACCGAGTCGCCGCCCACCAGCAGCGCGAAGCTGCCGAACAGCACCCGGAACTCCTTGACCGCGAACACGTCTTTGAACGTGGCTCCACGCTCGGACACCTCTGTCACACCTCCGATGCTCGGGGGGCCGGGCACGCCCCGGCTAAGCTTTCGGAAATAGGCGAAAGGTCGTGAAATATGACCACGATTGAGGTCAGCCTGCAGGATGTCGCGGCCAGCCGCTTCGCCATCTCGCCGCTCATCGAGACGATGCACGCGCTGTGGGTGCTGGCGGGCAAGCACGAAGCGGGGGTGCACCGCCGGTTCGTGGAGCGGTGGCGGGAGCCGTACCGGGGGCTCGAACGGGGGTTTCCCGGGTTGCGGGCGGCGCTGGCGATCTCCGGGAATCGGGGGAACGCGAACGTGGACTTCATCGCGCCGCCGCCGACCGGGGTGAACGTGCCGTTCGAGCTGGAGCTGGCCGCCGTGCGGGCCACCCCGGTCGAGCGGGCGCACGAGGAGGTCCGCCGGGTGCTGGCCGAGCTGCCGCGCGTGCCCGAGGCGACCAGGCGGACGCTGCTCGGGGACGAGGTCGTGCGGCTGGTGGCCGACGGCTTCGAGGCGCTGTGGGAGGAGATCGTCTCCACGGCGTGGCCGCGCTTCCGCGCCGTGCTGGAGCGGGACGTGGTGCAGCGGGCCGGGCGGCTGGCGACGTTCGGCTGGGCCGCCGCGCTGGACGATCTCAGCTCGCAGGTGCGCTGGCGGGACGGCGTGATCGAGCTGCGCCTCAGCGCCGGAGGGCGGCACCGGCCCGGCGGGCGCGGGCTGCTGTTCGTGCCGACCGTGTTCGGGGCCCGGCTGGGCGCCTATCTGAACCAGGCCTGGCCGTACGCGCTGGTCTATCCCGCGCGCGGGGTCGGCGCCATGCCGCACCCCGGCGGCGAGGGGCTGCGGCGGCTGATCGGCCGCACCCGGGCGCGCCTGCTCGCTGAGCTGGCCGAGCCCGCGACCACCACCCAGCTCGCCGCGCTGCTCGGCCAGAGCCTCGGCACCGTCGGCGGCCACCTCGCGGCCCTGCGGGCGGCGGGCCTGATCCTGGGCACCCGCACCGGCCGCAGCGTCCTGTACGCCCGCACCCCGCTGGGCGACGCCCTGGCCACGGGCGTCGCCCCCTAACCTTTCAGCGCCCCCGCCATCAGCCCGCGCATGAAGAAGCGCCCCAGGAACAGGTAGATGAGCATGGTGGGGATCGAGGACAGCAGCGCCGCCGCCATCTGCTGACTGTACGGCGTGGCCTGCGCCCCCGCGATGTTGTTCAGCAGCACGGTGGCCGGCCAGCTCTGCGGCCCGGTGAGGAAGACCGCGAACAGGAAGTCGTTCCACAGCGAGGTGAACTGCCAGATGATCACGACCGCGATCGCCGGCCCGGAGACCGGCAGCACGATCGACCGGTACACCCGGATCAGCCCGGCCCCGTCCACCCGCGCCGCCTCGATCAGCTCGTCGGGGATCGTCACGTAGTAGTTGCGGAAGATCAGCGTGCAGATCGGGATGCCGTAGACCACATGCGCCAGAATCAGCCCGGGGATGCCGCCGTAGAACACGCCCTGCAGCCCGGTCACCTCGTTGAGGTTCACCAGGAGCCGCACCAGCGGGATCATCACCCCCTGGTAGGGGATGAACATGCCGAACAGGAACAGGGTGAACAGCAGGTCGGCGCCGGGGAAGCGCCATTTCGACAGCACATAGCCGTTCAGCGAGCCGAGTGCGCACGACAGCAGCGCGCCGGGCACGGCCAGCAGGACGCTGTTCAGCAGGCCGGGCGAGAGCTTCTCCCACGCCACCCGCCACGCCTCCAGCGTCCAGGTGGCGGGCAGGTTCCACGCCTGGCCGGGCGAGGCCTCGCTCAGCGGCTTGAAGCTGGTGACCAGCAGCACGTAGACCGGGATCAGGAAGACCAGCACGAAGGCGATCAGCAGCGCGAACCTGACCCACGACACCGCCCGCGCGCTCACCGGCGCCGCTCCCTGCGCACCGACCAGATCAGGTAGGGGATCACGAAGACCGCCACGCTCAGCACGATGTACGACGCGATGGTGGCCCCCTTGGCCGGGTCGTGGGAGTCGAAGACCGCCACCCACATGAACACGGCGGGCACGTCGGTGATGATCTGCTTGCCGGACACCGCGACGATGAGGTCGAAGACCTTGAGCGAGATGTGGCCGAGGATGATCAGCGCGGTCAGCGTGACCGGGCGCAGCAGCGGCAGCACGATGTGGCGGTAGACCCCCCACTCGGTGCAGCCGTCCACCCGGGCCGCCTCCCGCAACTCCTCGGGCACGCCCCGGAACCCCGCCAGAAACAACGCCATGACATATCCGGACATTTGCCAGATTGCTGGGATGGCCATTGCGGCCATGCCCCAGTCGGGATTCCTGAACCACTCCCACTGGGGCAGGCCGATCACATCGAACAGCCGGTTCAGGCCGACCGCCCGCTCGTCCTGCCCCGAGTTCATCAGCCAGCGCCAGACGATCCCGGTCGCGACGAACGAGATCGCCATCGGGAACAGGTAGATCGCCCGGAAGGTGCCCTCGCCCCTGATCCCCTTCTCCATCAGGAAGGCCAGCAGCCAGCCCAGCACCAGCGCGCCGAGCACGAACACGACGGTGAACAGCACGGCGTGCTGCACCGACAGGTGCCACCGGGGCTGGTCCCAGATGCCGACGAAGTTGTCCAGGCCGACGAACGTCCCTTCGCTCAGCTCGTCGTGCTGGTCGGTCATGGCCAGGCGGAGGTTCCAGCCGAGCATGCCGTACACGAACACGCCGATCGCCACGATCGACGGGGCCACCAGCAGCAGGCCCGGCAGCCAGGCGCGGACCCGCCTCACGCCCCCTCCAGGGGGTGTGAGGCGAGGGTGACGAGCGTCACTGCGTGTTGGCCTTGGCCGCGTCGGCCAGCGCGGTCTGCAGGGCGGCCACGTCCTTGGTGCCCAGGAACAGGCCGACCGCCTCGTTGATCGAGGCCAGCCACGGCTGGTTCACGCTCACGCCGTGCTGGATGGACCCGGCCAGCTTGTCGCCGCCCCAGTCCTTCAGCGAGTCGGCGAGGTAGTCGGTGTAGAGCGAGGTGTCGGCGTCCTTGCGCGCGGGGATCGAGCCCTTCTTCGGGTTGAAGGCGTCCTGCCCCTCCTTGCTCGCCGCGACCTTCAGCCAGGCCACCGCCCCGTCCCGGTTCTTGGCGCCCTTGGGCAGCGTGAAGCTGTCCGACAGCCACAGGAACGTGCCCTCGGTGCCCGGCGACGGCGCCCAGTCGAAGTCCGTCTTCGACTGCTTGCCCAGGCCGCCCTCCGGCGGGTTGTGGAAGTAGCCGTAGGCCCAGTCGCCCATGATGTTGAAGGCCGCCTCGCCGTTGGCCACCTGCTGGGCGGCCGGCTGCCAGTCGTCCTGCGGGTCGCCGGCGAAGGACATGATCGTCTTGAAGCTGTCCAGCGCCTTGGTCACCGCGGGGTCGGCCCAGTTGGCGCCGGGCTTGAACAGCCCGTTGTAGGCGTCGGTGCCGAGCGAGCCGAGCAGCACGCTCTCCATCAGGTGGGTGACCGTCCACTCCGAGCCGATCGAGAGCGGGATCTTGCCCTTGGCCTTCACCTTGCCCAGCGCCGCGATGAACTCCTCGATCGTCTTGGGCGCTCCCGCGACCCCCGCCTCCTTCAGCACGGCGGGGTTGAACCACAGCACGTTCGAGCGGTGGATGTTCACCGGCACGGAGTAGATCTGGCCGCCGGTGCTGATCTGCTCGACGAGCTGGGCCGGGAAGACGTCCCTGAGCTTGAGTTCGTCGTACAGGGAGTTCAGCGGCTCCAGGTCACCGGCCTTGATGTAGCCCTGCAGCTCGGCGCCCGCGTGCCCCTGGAAGCTGTCGGGCGGGGTCTTGGCCTGCAGCTTCGACTGCAGGACGGCCTTGGCCTTGTCGCCCGACCCGCCCGCGACCGCCGCGTCGAAGAAGGTCAGGTTCGGGTTCTCCCGCTCGAAGATCGCCCGCATCGCCTTGAGGCCGTCGGCCTCGCCGGGGCCCGTCCACCAGGAGAAGACCTCGACCTGTTTCTTGGCGTCGCCCCCGCCGCCGGAGGCTTTGTCCGTGGGCGTGCCGCCCCCGCCTCCGCAGGCGGTCAGGCCGAGCACGCTCGTCATGGTGATCGCGACGGTCACCAGCCATCGTCGTCGCATCTCGCACCGTCCTTTTCCGACCCCCGAGACCGATTTGACAACGTTGTCAGTAGGGCCATCAACGCATTCCGCCCACAGGGGCGTCAAGGCGTGGGTGGTAACAGCTCGGCATAGCCGGGGAGCGCTCTCTCCGGCTCAGAGCCGCTCGATCGACCCGTCGGGCAGCGCGGTGACGGTGATCCCGAAGTCGTGCACGGTGGCCGGCAGGTCGGCCAGGCCCAGCCCGTGGGCGGCCACCACCAGCGCTCCCCTGGCGACGGCCAGGCCGATGAGCGCCACCAGGTCGTAGCCGCCGTCCGGCGGCCAGGTCACCAGCAGCACGTCCGCCTCGGTGAGCCGGGCCGGGACGTCCAGCTCGGCCATCCTGGCGAGCACCGCCCGGTGGGTGAGCGGGACGCCGCCCGCGGTCACCACGGCCTGCTGGGTCCGGGGGTCGATGGACGGCAGCGAGGCGGGCTCCAGCCCGAACAGGTCGGCGAAGTCGATGGTGTCCAGCGCGTCGCCGAACGACAGCACCTGCCTGACCCTGGACTGGTCGGCCGCCCGGACCGCCGTGTCGGCCAGGTCCGAGGTGGTGATCAGCATCCGCGCGTCCCAGCCGTTCAGCAGCTCGGCCACCCGCTCCGGCGGCAGCGCCGGGTCGACGGGCGCCGCCACACCCCCGGCCGCCAGCACCGTGTGCACGGCCAGGGTCTGCGCGCAGGCCGTGCTGACCAGCACGCCCACCACCTGGTCGCGCCTGGCGCCCCTGCGCACCAGCCCCGAGGCCGCCACGGTCACCTCGGTGACCAGCTTGCGGTAGCCGTACACCAGGCCGCCGCGCAGGTCGATGAGGGCGGGGCGGTCGCCTCGGTCGTAGGCCCCGCCGAACACCTCGCGGATCACGGTGCCTGTGGCCGACGGGGTGGGTGTCGGCGTCATACCGCAGACGGTATGCCCGGCCCGTGGGACACAGCATCCCCCGATGTATGTAGAGCGATGTGTATTCATCGAGGGCTCTCCCATGGTTGGGCGGGCCCGAGCCCTGCGCGGCTCGAGCCCGCTGTCGCGCACCCGTGCACGAACCCCCACCCCTCCGAGGAGATCCGGCGAGCGAGGTACGCGACGTCCCCGAAGGACCGGCCGGTAACGCGGCCTCAGGCGTGAGCGCCCCTGAGGTCTGGGGACGAGGTCTGCGCCGCCGGTCGATCACATCGAGAACGCTAGGCGGGCGACCGGCCGCGCGCATGCGCCGAGATGGCCATTCGAGGGTGTATACGCGACGGGCGGGGATGTGTAGGCGGGCGCGCCCCGGCCCGCCACCTGTGTACGCCGTGCTATCCGCGTGGCCCGCCCACATGCTCGATCACCCAGGCCGCCACCTGGATCCGGGAGGTGAATCCGAGCTTGGCCAGGATGTTGGACACGTGCCTGGCCACCGTGGCCGGGCTGATCACCAGTTCGTCGGCCAGCGCCCGGTTGGACAGGCCGCGGGCGATCAGCGCGGCGATCTCGCGCTCCCGCTCGGTGAGCACCCCCGCCGGGGCGGCCCGAACCGGCTCCGCCAGCGGCGGCACCGGCCTGCCCGAGGGGGGATCGGACAGGGCGTACTCCACCGTCCTGGCCCACGGCAGGGTCACCCCCTCGCTCCACAGCCGTGCCACCATCGGCTCGCCCAGCTCCCTCCGGGCCGCCGCGGTGATCGCCTCGGCGCGGGTGCCCACCCCGGCCCCTTCGGCCACCCCCATCCGCTGCCGCAGCGCGGCGGAGGCTCCCGCCAGCCGTACGGCACGGCAGTGGTCGCCCTCCAGGCAGGCCAGTTCGGCGAAGGCGCCGACCAGTTCCACGGCGGTGGCCCGGCGCCCGAGGCCGCTGCTGAGGCTCAGGCTCTCGGCCAGCCTGGCGCGGGCGGTCTCGACGTCGCCCAGCTCGATCGCGATGCGGCCGAGGCCGTTGAGGCAGCGGATGCGCTCGCCCCGGTAGTCGAGCGTGTCCAGCAGCCTCTGGGCGTGCTCGTAGTGGTCCATGGCGGCGGCCAGGTCACCCCGGCCGTGGGCCAGCTCGGCCAGGCCGATGATCGCCATCGCCATGCCCCAGTCGTTGGCGTCGCGCTGGTTGTCCAGCAGCAGGAGGTAGCCGCGCTCGGCCTCGCGCAGCCGCCCGGCGAGCTGGGCGCGCATGGCCTGCGCGTACAGGGCGAACGCCTCCAGGTAGCCGTCGTCCGCCTCGCGGGCCAGCTCGAAGGCCCGGCGCAGCGACTCCTCGGCGCCGCGCGGCTCGAACATGGACAGCACGATCAGCGCCAGCCCCTCGCCCGTCCGGTTGCCGCCGAGCCTCGACAGGCTCAGCGACCTGGTGGCCAGCTCGACCACCGGCCCGGCGTCTCCGCCGAAGTAGCACAGCGCCGCGCGCAGCGCCAACGCCTCTCCGACGAGTCCGGGCGGCGCCGCGGCGGCGTTCTCCAGCAGCCGGTCGAGCAGCCGGACGTACTCGTCGAACCGGCCGCCGCTGATGATCGCCCAGTGCAGGTCGGTGCAGACCCGCAGCCCGCGCTCGATCTGGCCGGTCGCGATCGCGTAGCCCATCGCGGCGTAGAGGTTGGGCTGCATCGCGTCGATGATCGACATCTGCCGGCACACCTCGGGCCAGGTCGAGCGCGACCGCTGGGCGATCAGCTCGCCACCGTGCGCGGCCATCTCGCACAGGCAGAGCAGGTGCCGCTGGCGCAGGCCGTCGTCGCCCGCGCCGGGCGGCAGCAACTGCCTGGCGTAGTCGCGGACGGTCTCCAGCATCCGGTAGCGGACCTCCTCGCCGATGAGTTCGTCGGCCAGCACCAGGGACTTGTCGACCAGCTCGGTCAGCGTCTGCAGGACCTGCTCCACGCGCAGCCCGGGGGACGTGCACACCCGCTCGGCCATGCCGAGGGTCCAGCCGCCACGGAAGACCGTCAGCCGCCGCAGCAGCAGTTGCTGCGGGCCGGTGAGCATGCGGTAGCTCCACTCCACCGTGGCCAGCAGGGTGCGCTGGCGGGCGGGAGCCGTACGCGCCCCGTTGGTCAGCAGGTGGAAGCGGTCGCAGAGCCGGGCCGTGATCTGCTCGACCGACAGCACCCTGGTCATCGCCGCGGCCAGCTCGATGGCCAGCGGGATGCCCTCCAGCGCCGCGCAGAGCGCGGCCACCGCCTCGCCGTCGGCGCCGTTCCAGCGGGCGTCGGGCCTGGCCGCGCCGGCCCGGTCGACGAACAGGCGCACCGCGTCGCTGCGCGCGTCGGCGGTCGCGGTGACCGAGAGCGGCGGCACCCGCCACACCGTCTCCCCCTGCACCCGCAGCGGCTCGCGGCTGGTGGCCAGCAGCCGCAGCTCGGGACAGGAGGCGAGCAGCCGCGCGCACAGCCGCGCGCACTCGTCGATCAGATGCTCGCAGTTGTCCACCACGACCAGCTGCCGCCCGCAGGCCAGCGCCGACACCACCGCCTGGGTGGCGTCCACCGCGCCGTAGGCGGTCACGCCGAGCGCCATCGCCACATGCTCGGCGAGCCGGCCGCCGCTGTCGACGTCGGCCAGCTCGACCAGCCAGACGCCGTCGGCGAACGTGGCGGCGGCCTCGCGGGCCACCCGTAGCGCCAGCCGCGTCTTGCCGATCCCGCCCGAGCCGCACAGCGTCACGGCGCGGGCCGCCGCGAGTAGGTCGAGGAGCTCGCCGACGTCGGACGCGCGCCCGATGAACGCGTTGGCCTCCACCGGGAGGTTGCTCGGCGCGTTCACGGTGCCTGAGTGGATCTGACGTTGGAGCATCACTCGAAGTGTTCCACCGATCACCGTCCGCCGCATGGCGTACTCACACCCCTGGAGATTTGTCGGTGACTCAGCTCACACTGCAGTCATGGCGGACGCGGAAGAACCACTCGAACTAGGCGAGCTATCCATCTCCGACTGGTACGCGCACACCGACAAGCTGACCGAGGTCGGCTTCCTGACGATCGCCCGGCGGCTGCCCGCTCTGGTCGGCCAGGCCCTGCGCCTGGCCTGGCGGGCCAGCCCCCGCGACACCGTGGCCACCGTGGCGCTCAACCTGCTCGGCGGCGTGTTCACCGCCTTCGGCCTGCTGGCCACCACCGGCGTGCTCTACGCGCTGTTCAGCGAGGGGCCGACCGCCGAGCGGGTCACGGCGGCGCTGCCCAGCCTGATCCTGGTCGCCGCCGCGGCGGTGCTGCGCACCACCACCCAGGCGGCCGCGGGCTGGGCGCAGTCCCGCCTCGACCCGCAGGTCTCCCGCGTCATCGAGGAGCGGCTGTACGGCCTGACCAGCCTCGTCGACCTAGCCTCCTACGACGACTCAGAGTTCCACGACGCCCTCCAGCGGGCCAGGACGCGCGGGGTGTCCATGGCCGACGCCGTCGTGGCCACCGCGATCAACGTGCTGACCGCGCTCATCGGCATCGTGGCCGTGGCCGGCGTGCTCGGCGTGCTCCATCCGGTGCTGCTGCCGCTGCTGGTGCTCGCCGTCCTCCCCGACGCGTGGGCCGCCGTGCGCACGGCCAAGATGCGCTACTCCACCCTGTACGCCCTCATCCCGGTCAGCCGCCGCAAGTGGATCATCTCCGAGCTGCTGGCCGAGCGCAGGGCCGCCGCCGAGGTGCGCTCGTTCACCATGCGCGGATTCCTGCTGCGGATGTACGACGCGGTCGCCCGGGCCGAGCAGGAGGTGCTGCTCAGGCTGGCCAGGCGGCAGACGTTCGCCAGGCTGGTCGGCGAGGCGCTCGGCGGGCTCGGCACCGGCCTGGTCTACGTCGCGCTCGGCCTGCTGCTTGCGGCCGGGGCCGTGCCGCTGGCGGTCGCGGGCACCGCCGTACTGGCGATCAGGTCGGCGCAGACCTCGCTCGCCAACCTGATGTACGCCACCAACCGCCTCTACGAGGAGGGCCTGTACTTCACCGACTTCCTGGACTTCTGCGCCGGGGCCGAGCGGCGCCTGGCCGCGCCGCGTCCCGCCGCGGCGCCCGCCGACTTCGAGCTGATCAGGGCCGGGGACATCACCTTCACCTACCCCGGCAACGAGAACCCCGCGCTGCGCGGGGTGAGCATCGAGATCGGCAAGGGCGAGGTGGTCGCCTTCGTCGGCGAGAACGGCTCCGGCAAGACCACCCTGGCCAAGATCCTGTCCGGCCTGTACGAACCCGACAGCGGCACCGTCACCTGGGACGACCTCGACCTGCGCCTGGTCCCTCCCGAGGCGATGCGCCTGAACACCGCCGTCATCGCCCAGGACCACACCCGCTGGCCGCTGACCGCCCGCTACAACATCACCATGGGCACCGACAAGGGCGAGGCGGCGCTGGTCTCGGCCGCCGAGGTGGCCGGCGCCGACGAGGTCGTGGCCGAACTCCCGTACGGCTACCGCACACTCCTGGACCGGCGCTTCAAGGACGGCCAGGAGCTGTCCGGCGGCCAGTGGCAGCGCATCGCCGTGGCCCGCGGCTTCCACCGGGACGCGCCGCTGCTCATCTGCGACGAGCCGACCGCCGCCCTCGACGCCAGGGCCGAGCACGCCCTGTTCGAGCGCATCCGGGCGCACTCCGACGGGCGCACCGTCCTGCTGATCACCCACCGGCTGGCGAGCGTCCGCTACGCCGACCGCATCTACGTGCTGGACCACGGCAAGGTCGTCGAGGAGGGCACCCACGAGCAGCTCATGACCTTAGACGGCCTGTACGCCGACCTGTACTCGCTGCAGGCGTCGGCCTACCGCTGAGCCCGGCCAGGCCGGCCACCTGGGCCAGTGCGGCGAGGGCCAGGGTGAGGGTGAGGGCGGGCGGCTGCCACCAGGGCCGGGCCTCGCTGAAGCCGCTCTGGTCGTCGGAGAGGACGTACGGGCTGATCGCGTTGAACCTCCAGGCGGCGTACAGCGCGAGGAGGTAGAGCGCGGTGAGCACGCCCGCCGACGTCAGCGCACCCGACCCCGCACCGGCCGGGGTCCCGCGGCGGGCGCGCCGGGCGCACCAGGTCAGCAGGAGGGCGAGCAAGCCGAGGATGGTGGTGAACACCGTCGTCGCCGTGTTCGCCGACCCGGCCGTCATCCGGACCGACCAGCCGCCGCCCGCCGCGTCCCCGGCGACCCAGATCGCGGCGTAGCCGACCAGCGCGTAGACCGCGACGAAGGCGGGCCCGAGCTGGGCCAGGACCGCGGCACGGGCCGAGGTGCCCTCCTCTGGCGTCGGCCGTCGTACCCAGATGGTCGTCGTTCGTCCGGCTATCAGGACCATGGCGGTGATCTGGGCTGTGGCCGCCGCCGTGAGGGTGACGGCGAGGGCGGGGGCGAACCAGGGCGGTGTGGCCGCGTCCATGTCGAACGGCACCTCGGATAGGAGGGCGTCAGCTCCTTGCACGCGCTCGAAGCTGCTGATGGGGTCGCCGAAATAGGCGACTGTGAGGCCGAGCAGGTAGGCGGTGCCGATCACGCCGGCCAGGAGGGGGAGCGCGGCGGGACGGCGGCGGACGCCTCGCCGTACCAGCGAGGCGAGCGTGCCGAGGAGCAGGGCTGCGGCGGCGAACCCGAGCGCGATGAGCGCGGCCCGCTCCAGGGCGACTCCGGCGAACTGCCGCAGCGCCTCCGGCACGTCCTCCGCGTTCACCACCACCGGGGCGTACGGCAGGGCCGCGTCGGTCGCGGCGACGGCGACGACGTTGATCACCCCGACGACTAACCCGATCGGAACCACGGACCACAGCAGAACGACAGCGCAGCGAACCTGCCAGGGCGGCACGGAGGCCGTTTCGGTCATACCTGGTTGGATGCCCGTGATCCCTATCCGGTTCTCCCAAACCGGCACCAACCTCGCCCGCCCGCGCGACCGGGCGCTCAGCTCAGCGCGGCCTGCAGGATGGCGCGAGCGATCGGGGCGGCGACGTCGCCGCCGAAGCCGGCGTGTTCGACCAGCACGCCGACGGCCACCCGGGGGGCGTCCGCGGGGGCGAAGGCGGTGAAGACTGCGTGGTCCTCCGCGCCGGCGACGGTCTCCGAGGTGCCGGACTTGGCGGCGACCGCGATCCCGGGGATGGCCGCCGCCGTCCCGGTGCCGCCCGGCTGGGTGACGGCGACCATCATGGCGGTGAGCTGGTTGGCCACATCGGCTCCCATGGTGGCGCGGTACTCGGCGGGTTCGGCGCGCTGGATCGTCGAGCCGTCCGCCAGCCGTACCTCCTCCACCAGGTAGGGGCGCATCAGCGTCCCGTCGTTGGCCACGGCCGCCGACAGCAGGGCGATCTGCAGCGGGGTGGCCCGGTCGTCGTGCTGGCCGATGGCCGACATGGCGGTCTGCGCCTGGTCCAGGCCGCTGGGGTAGACGCTCCTGGAGACCGGCAGCGGCACGGCGAGGTCGTCGGTGTTGAAGCCGAACGCCTCCGCCTGCCGCCCCAGGACGTTCTGGCCGAGGGCGAGGCCGAGACCGGCGAAGGTGGTGTTGCAGGAGACCTGGAAGGCGTAGGCGAGGGACGGCCGCCCGTCGCCGCACGACTCGCCGCCGGAGTTCCGCAGGTAGGTGGCGGTGCCGGGCAGCAGCATCCGGGCGGGCGAGGCGACGTGGGTGGAGGAGACGTGGTGGCCTGCGGCCAGCGCCGCCGCGGCCGTGACGATCTTGAAGGTGGAGCCGGGCGGGTAGTTCTGGTTGAGCGCCCGGTTCAGCAGCGGGTGGGCGGGGTCCGCGCGCAGCCGCCGGTCCGCCCTGGTCAACTGGTCGGCGTCGAAGGTGGTGTAGCGGTTCGGGTCGAAGGACGGGTAGGACGCCAGCGCCAGGATCGCGCCCGTCGCCGGGTCGATCGCGACGGCGGCGCCCCGGCTGCCGGTGCCGCGCAGGGCCTCGTAGGCGGCCCGCTGGGCGTCGGCGTCGATGGTGAGCCGGACGTCCGCGCCGTCCACGGTGCCGTCCCTGACCAGCGAGCGGACCCGCACCTTCGGGTCTTCGCCGGACAGCCGGGCGTCCTCGGCCTGCTCGATCCCGGTCACGCCGTAGAGCGAGACGTAGCCGGTGACGGGCGCGTACAGCTCCCCTTCCGGGTACCGCCTGCGGTACTCGAAGCGTCCCGGCGCCCGGCGGCTCCTGGCGATCACCGTGCCGTCGCGGGTGAGGATGTCGCCGCGCGGGTGGTCGAACCTGGCGATCAGCAGGCGTTGGTTGCGCGGGTCGGCCAGCAGACCGGCGGACCGGAAGCCCTGGATGTAGGTGATGTTGGCGAGCACCGCGAACATCATCGCGGCGCACAGCACAGCGACGCGGCGCAGCGGGATGTTGATCCGTTTCGCCCTGGGACCGGCCATGGCCATTGGTCTAACAGCCGGCCGCCCAAGCGCCGGTCAGGCCACGCTTCGGTAGTAGGCAATCTTGTTGTGGATGTAGCGCTGGCGCTCGATCAGGTTGGCGATCTGATCCTGGACCCTGCGGTCGTGCTCCTCCAGCAGCGCGGCCCGTTCGGCCATGTTGTGGTCGCCCTGGCGGACGAGCTGGGCGAAGCGAAGCATCTCCGCGATGGGCATCCCGGTGTCGCGCAGGCAGCGGATGGTGCCGAGCCAGCCGACGTCCTGCTCGGTGAACCTACGCTGGCCCGAGGCGTTGCGCCCGACCGGTTCGAGCAGGCCGATCTTCTCGTAGTAGCGGAGGGTGTCGAGGCTGAACCCGGTCTCCTCGACCACTTCGGCAGGGGTGTAGACGCTCACCACGGCAGCATGGCACCTGGAGTGCACTCCAGGTCAACTGTCACAGGAGGTGATCGGCCAGATAGCGCCGGACGAGTCGCTTGCACTCGGCGACCAGCTCGGGGTCGCCGTCGGGGCGTTCGCGGAAGGCCAGCTTGAGCACCGCGTCGGCGGCCTCCACGGCGACCCGCAGCGCCCGGTCGAGCCCCGCGCCGCTTGGGGCGCCCAGCAGGTCGATGGTCAGGGCGCGCAGCCGGTCGGCGACGATGACGTTGTTCTCCAGCGCCGCGTCCAGCATCCGGTCGGTGCCGACCAGGGTCGGGCCGCCGGGGGCCGCGCGCACCTCGCCGAAGTCGACGATCGCGAACCCCGGGGTGGTCTGCTTCATCAGGACGAACTCGTCGATCGCCAGGTCGATCAGGTCGGTCCAGTGGCCCAGGTGGGTCTCGCCGATCCGGGTGCCGATCCTGGACAGGAAGGCGTCGAGGTTGCGCAGCGCCAGGGCGCGCACCAGTCCCTGCTTGTCGGAGAAGAACTGGTAGAAGGTGCCGATCGGCACCTCGGCGCGCCGGGCCACCTCCTTGGTCGTCAGCGAGTCGTAGCCCACCTCGTCGAGCAGGAGCGCGCACTCGTCGAGCATGCGCTCGACCCTTTCCGCGCTGCGGCGCTGGGCCGGGCGGCGGCGAAGCGTACTCGTCATGCCCCCATCCTGGCCTATTCGCCGCCCCAAGGTGAGATCAAGAGCAGGAGCCGGTCAGAACACCGACACGTGCACGTGGTCCCAGTGGTTGGCGGTGGTGCCGCCGCGGTCGGACATCGGGTCCCAGCCGCCGCCGGTACGGATGTCGTAGTAGCGCTGCTTCCAGATGATGTACATGACGCCGAGCCGGTTGCCGTTGTCGATCAGCCACTGCGCCAGGGCGTCGCCGCGGTCCGCGTCGGCGCCCGACG
Source organism: Nonomuraea sp. NPDC046570 (assembly GCF_040645915.1). Taxonomy (NCBI): domain Bacteria; kingdom Bacillati; phylum Actinomycetota; class Actinomycetes; order Streptosporangiales; family Streptosporangiaceae; genus Nonomuraea; species Nonomuraea sp. NPDC046570. The sequence continues at coordinate 60,248 of NZ_JBEYZF010000037.1, forward strand.
CCATCCGGCCGCCCGAGCTCATCATGAAGTCGCAGGCCCGGCCCTTGCCGTGCTCTCCCGGGTCGCCGGGCCGCAGGCAGCCGTAGTTGTAGGGCATGGGGAAGTTGCGCAGCACCTCGTCGCGCACCGAGATCATGCGCGGGGTCAGTCCGGCGCCGCCGGTCGGGGTCTGGAAGCCGTACTTGGCCAGCAGCTTCTCCACGTCGCGCCGCTTGGCCTTCATCTTGTTGATGTCCTTCTGCAGCGCGTCGACCTTGCCCCTGGCCGCTTTGCGGGCCTTGTCGGCGTTCGCGATCAGCTCCCTGACCTGGTTGAGCCGGTTGGTGCGCTCGTCGCTCAGGTGGGTCATCTTCGCCGCCTGCCCGAGCGCCTTGTCCGGCTCGACGTTGAGGCTGAGCAGCCGGCTGATGTCGAGCGGCCCGGCGATGTAGGTGCTCTGCGCGATCTGGCTGACCTCGGCCTCCGCCCTGGCCAGCTGGGCCTTGAGCGAGGTGGCCCGGTCGGCGGCCTTCTTGGCGGCCAGCCTGGTGTCCTCCAGGCTCTCGATCTTGCCTCGGTAGAGCTTGTTCAGCGCGGCCGCGTCCCTGGTGAGTTTGCGCAGCTTGGCCTGAGTGTCAGGGTCGGCCTCGGCCGCCTGCGGCAGGGGGGTGGCGAGCAGCGCGACGAGGACGGCGGCGAGTACGGCGAAACGGCCGGATCTCACGCTCCCCCTCCCCTCCCTGACGGAGCGACTATAGAAGATGATCTTGATACCTGCCACCCGAACAGAGGAACTCGTGGGCCTTTGGCGAACTATCTACCACTTTGTGATGGTTCTAACAAACGCGCGTAATTAATTGGGCCTTGTCCATGTCATCGCAACGAGCGAGATTCCGATCAACTCGTATCTGCGAAGGGGCAGACCGTGTCTCGACCACTCGCTCTCGTCACGGCCGTCATTCTCGGCCTCTCCACCGTCCTCGTCGCGGGGCAGGCCGCCGCGTCAGAGGACCCGTTACCCCCGGCCGACCGGCTGGAGCTCTACCAACTCGACAGCCCTCTCGGCACCGCGCAGTCCCTCAGGGAGAAGGGCTTCGACGTCGTCCAGCAGGAGATCAAGGGCGACAAGGAGCACGTCGAACTGACCGCGGCGAAGGTAGACCTCGACCGGCTGGCCAAGCTCGGCCACAAACCCGAGCCCGTGCGCAACCCGCAGGGCCAGAGCCAGCTCGAGGCGGCCAAGGCACAGGCCGCCGGAGGCTACACCGTCTGGAAGTCCTACTCTGAGCCGGGCGGCGTCGCCGACCAGCTCAAGAGCATCGCCAACGCCAACAAGGACATCGTCAAGCTGCAGAGCATCGGCAAGACGATCCAGGGCAAGGACATCCTCGCGGTCAAGGTGAGCACCCTGGCCGGGGTGCTGCCCGACGGCATCAAGCCCGCGGTGTTCTACTCCTCCACCCAGCACGCCCGCGAGTGGATCTCGACCGAGGTCAACCTGCGCCTGCTCAAGCACGTCGTGGCCAACAAGAACGCGCTCAAGAGCATGCTGAACCGCACCGAGCTGTGGTTCCTGCCGGTCGCCAACCCCGACGGCTACGACTTCACCTTCACCGAGGGCAACCGCCTGTGGCGCAAGAACCTGCGCGACATCAACGGCGACGGGCAGATCACCAACGGTGACGGCGTCGACCTCAACCGCAACTTCTCGACGAACTTCCACTACGACGAGGAAGGCTCGTCGAGCATCCCGAGCAGCGAGACCTACCGCGGCACCGCCGCGCTCAGCGAGCCCGAGACCAGGGCCATGGACGGCCTGCTCAAGCGCCTGCGCTTCAAGTTCCAGGTGAACTACCACTCCTACGGCGCGCTGCTGCTCTACCCGCTGGGCGTCCAGATCGCCACCGAGACCGCCGACAACCCGGTCTACGAGGCGCTCTCGGGCACCGACGCGAACCCGGCCATCCCCGGCTTCGACCCCGACCTGGGCGCCGAGCTCTACACCACCAACGGCGACACCAACGACCAGGCGCACGCCAAGTACGGCACGCTGTCGTGGACCCCCGAGCTCAACGAGGGCTGCGCGGGCTGCGGCTTCGTCTTCCCCGACGACGAGGCGCTGGTCCAGGCGGAGTTCGAGAAGAACATCCCGTTCGCCCTCGACGTGGCCAAGTCCGCGGTCAACCCGGTCGAACCGGTGAGCCACCTGGGCAACACGACCCCCGACTTCGTGGTCGACGACTTCGAGACCAGCCACGGCAAGAACCAGGTCGTCCAGGTCAACGCCAAGCGCAAGCTCGGCCCCGTGGTCGTGCAGTACAAGGTGAACGGCGGGCCCACGAAGACCGCGCTGACCAGCGAGTGGAAGGGCGGCGAGCGGTACGGCAAGGGCTACGACGGCTACTACCACCGCCTCCGCGGCAAGATCACCGGCACCAAGTCCGGCGACTCGGTCAAGGTCTGGTTCAAGTCGCTGACCCGTACCAGTTCCTCCTTCACCTACAAGGTCGCCGACGACATCGGCGGCAAGGTGCTGGTCCTGGCCACCGAGGACGTCACCGGCCTGAGCCCCGTCCAGGGCGTCACCGAGGCGAAGTACGCCGACGAGTACGTCAAGAGCCTCGCCGAGGCCGGCTACAGCTCCGACGTGTACGACATGGACAAGATGGGCCGCAAGGCCCCGCACCCACTCGGCGTGCTCAGCCACTACCAGGCGGTCGTCTGGGAGACCGGCGACGACATCATCCCGCGCTCGCCCGGCCAGGTCGGCGGCACGCTCTCCAAGGGCGGCGTGGACACCGAGCTCGCGGTCCGCGACTACCTCAACGAGGGCGGCAAGCTGCTGCACGCGGGCAAGTTCGCCGACTACGCCCAGCACGCCAACGGCAGCTACTACTACCAGCCCGACCAGCCGAACCAGCCCGAGTGCGGCCAGCCGTCGGACCCGCCCTGCATCCCCGTCTTCAACGACTTCCAGCAGTACTACCTCGGCGCCTACGTCTACTTCGAGAACGGCGGCACCGACGCGGGCACCGGCAACCCGTTCGCGCTCAAGGGCCTCGGCGGCGCCTTCGAGGGCTACAGCGGCACGCTGGAGCCCAGCCAGAACAGCTCCTACGTGGCGACCTCGGCGATCCTGCCGAAGGCGCAGTTCCCGCTGTTCGCCAGCTCCGCGCAGGTCAAGTGGGACCGCCCCGGCGGCCCGTTCGACCCGCACACCGGTTCCTGGGACGTCTACAGCGGCATCGCCGACGTCTCCTACAAGCGGGTGACCAAGACCGTCGACCTCACCGGGAAGAGCAGCGGCGACCTGTCGTTCTGGGTCTCCCGCGACACCGAGCCCGACTGGGACTTCTTCACCGTCGAGGCGCACACCGTCGGCCAGGACGACTGGACGACGCTGCCCGACGCCAACGGCCACACCAGCCAGTCCGTCGGCCAGACCTGCAGCACCCCCGGCGGGCAGCACTGGCGGGACATCCACCCGTTCACCACCCACTACCAGGGCCCGAACTGCGAGCCCACCGGCAGCACCGGCTCGTGGCACGCCGCCTCGGGCAACTCCTCCGGCTGGCAGGAGTGGAAGATCGACCTGACGCCGTACGCGGGCAAGAAGGTCGAGCTCTCGCTCTCCTACATCAGCGACTGGGCCACCCAGGGCGCCGGCGTCTTCGTGGACGACACCAAGGTGACCCTGGACGGCGCCACGGCCGAGCAGACCTCGTTCGAGGCCGACTTCGGCGGCTGGACCGCGGCCGGGCCGCCCGCGGGCTCGGCGCCCTCGGTCAACAACTGGTTCCGCACCGACCAGGTCTTCGAGGAGGGCGGCGGCATCACCACCGAGGACACCGTCTACCTCGGCTTCGGCGCGGAGGCCCTGACCACCCAGGCCATGCGGACCGACCTGGTGAAGCGCTCCATGCAGCACCTGCTGGGCGCCCAGCCGTAACGCTCGACAGGCCCTGAGGGGTACGGCTCGGGCGAGCCGTATCCCTCTTGCGCGCCCCGGCAGAACATGGTTCGGTTTCCTAGAGTGGAGACCGACAGGAGGCTCGCGAACATGCGCCAGCACGACAAACTGTTCATCGGGGGCGATTGGGTGACCCCGGCGGGCACCCGCACCATCGAGGTCGTCTCCCCGCACACCGAGGAGGTCGTCGGTCGGGTGCCCGACGGCACACCCGCCGACATGGACCGGGCCGTCGCGGCCGCCCGCGAGGCCTTCGACCACGGGCCGTGGCCGCGCCTGACCTTCGCCGAGCGGGCCGAGGCCATCGGTCGGCTGGCGGAGATCTACGCCGCCCGGCAGGCGGACATGGCCGCGCTCATCACCGAGGAGATGGGCTCCCCCATCACCTTCTCCCAGCTCGCCCAGGCCCCGCAGCCGCTGAGCATGCTCCAGTTCTACGCCGAGTACGGCAGGACCTTCGAGCAGGAGGACCAGCGCCCCGGCCTGTTCGGCCCCATCACCGTCAGGCGCGAGCCGGTCGGCGTGGTGGCCGCCGTGGTGCCGTGGAACGTGCCGCAGTTCGTCAGCATGACCAAGATCGCGCCCGCGCTGCTGGCCGGCTGCACGATCGTGCTCAAGCCCGCGCCGGAGACCCCGCTGGACGCCTACCTGCTCGCCGAGATGGTGCTGGAGGCGGGCCTGCCCCCGGGCGTGCTGAACATCGTCCCCGCGGGCCGCGAGACCGGCGAGCACCTGGTCTCCCACCCCGGCGTCGACAAGGTCGCCTTCACGGGCTCCACCGCGGCCGGACGGCGCATCGCGAGCATCTGCGGCGAACAGCTCAAGCGCTACAGCCTGGAACTGGGCGGCAAGTCCGCGGCGATCGTGCTCGACGACGCCGACCTGGCCGCCAGCATGGGGATGCTGGCCATCGCCTCGCTGATGAACAACGGCCAGGCCTGCGTCGCCCAGACCCGCATCCTGGCCTCCCGCAACCGCTACGACGAGGTGCTCGACGCGGTCACCGCGATGGTCTCGTCCCAGCAGGTCGGCGACCCCGCCGACGCCGCGACCGGCATCGGCCCGCTGGTCGCCAAGCGCCAGCAGGAGCGGGTCGAGGGCTACATCAGGATCGGCATGGACGAGGGCGCCAAGGTCGCGATCGGCGGCCTCGACCGCCCCTACGACCGCGGCTGGTACGTCGCCCCCACCGTCTTCTCCGGCGTCACCAACGACATGCGCATCGCCCGCGAGGAGATCTTCGGCCCGGTCCTGGCCGTGATCCCCTACGAGGACGAGGCCGACGCCGTCCGCATCGCCAACGACAGCGACTACGGCCTGTGCGGCACCGTGTGGACCGCCGACGCCGAGCACGGCATGGACATCGCCCGGCAGGTCCGCACCGGCACCTACGGCGTCAACTGCCTGATGCTGGAGGCCAACGCCCCCTTCGGCGGCTACAAGGCCAGCGGCGTGGGCCGGGAGCTCGGCCCCGAGGGCCTCAACGGCTACCTGGAGCTCAAGTCGATCTCCCGCCTGGGCTGAACCTCGCGGTGAAGAGGAACGCCCGTCCTCCTGACAGGTCGGCACCGGTGAGTTCATTCGTGTCGGCGCTTGTGTTGATCATCGCTGGCGGCGTGCCGG
>NZ_JBEYZF010000038.1:0-62782 GCF_040645915.1 Nonomuraea sp. NPDC046570
GCCACCGTTCCCTACGGCCTGGACGAAGCCGATCGGGCCTTGGCCGACCTGGCCGCCGACCGCGTCACCGGCGCCGCCGTACTCCACATCGGCGAGTGAGGGTGTGGACCCGATCTCCGCCCCAGGCGCCTGCCGGGGCGGAGATCCCGAGTTACCGGATTTAGCCTGGCTGGTCTCCGGTGTAGCGGAAGATGGCGCCGTCGGCGTTGACGCCCCAGACGGTGCCGTCGGCGGCTGCGCCGATGTCGCTGAGGCCGCCGGGGATCTGTACCCAGGGGTTGGCGTCGTCGTTGGTGTAGCGGTAGATGCCTCCGGTGGCGTTGACGCCCCACACGTTGCTTCTGGATCCGGCCGAGATCTGGGCCAGGCCGCCGGGGATGTGGGCCCAGTGGGTGGAGCCCTGGTCTCCGGTGTAGCGGAAGATGGCGCCGTCGGCGTTGACGCCCCAGACGGTGCCGTCGGCGGCTGCGCCGATGTCGCTGAGGCCGCCGGGGATCTGTACCCAGGGGTTGGCGTCGTCGTTGGTGTAGCGGTAGATGCCTCCGGTGGCGTTGACGCCCCAGACGTTGCTTCTGGACCCGACTGAGATTCGGGCCAGGCCGCCGGGGATGTGGGCCCAGTGGGTGGAGCCCTGGTCTCCGGTGTAGCGGAAGATGGCGCCGTCGGCGTTGACGCCCCAGACGGTCCCGTCGGCGGCTGCGCCGATGTCGCTGAGGCCGCCGGGGATCTGTACCCAGGGGTTGGCGTCGTCGTTGGTGTAGCGGTAGATGCCTCCGGTGGCGTTGACGCCCCACACGTTGTTCCTGGATCCGGCCGAGATCCGGGCCAGGCCGCCGGGGATGTGTTGCCAATGAGCCATGTCGAGACCTTCCTTTCGTCATGGAAAGCGACGACTCAACTACCTAGAGTCAAATGAGACGTTGCCATGAAGGCGGGATCATTACAAGGCGTTGAATATCCATTACTAAGTGTGTATGGCGCGCCTTTGGGGGAGCCCACATAAACCCGCCGCGCCCCTCTAGCCCAGAGTCCCGAATACGGGTGGCATGTCGCTGCTCAAAGAGTTGGCGCACCACACGCTTCTGACGCGCCGCCCTGGGGCGCTGACAAGATCATGATCGGGGCGTCAGGGCTCCGTCAGGTCGCTCGCGCATCGTCAGGCGCATCAGAGCCCCTTTCGGAGGAAGCGCCATGAACATCCTGCTCACCCCCTGGCGACGGTGGCACCGCCCGCTGATGGTCGCCGTCGGCCTCTTCATCCTTCTGACGCTGGCCGGCGCCATCGGCATGATGGTCGACGACCGGCGGCTACTGGCCGAGTCCGTCTGGCTGAAGCCCGCCAAGTTCGGTTTCGCCTTCGCGATGTACTGCGGCACACTCGCCTGGCTGCTCACCCGGCTGACCCGGGCCAAGCGGTTCGGATGGTGGCTCGGCACGGTGTTCGCGGTGAGCGCCGTGGTCGAGCTGGCCGCGATCACCGCCCAGGCGGCGCGCGGGACGTTCAGCCATTTCAACGCCGACACCGACCCGGTCACGCTGGTGCTGACGCCGATCTTCACGTTCGGCGTGGGGGCTCTGTTCATCGCGAACCTGGTCATGGCGTTCCTGGTGCTGCGTCAGCGGGTCATCGACCGCGCCATGACCAGGGCGATGCGCGCGGGAATCTGGCTGGCCATCCTCGGCATGCTCGTACCGGTGTTCTACCTGGTCACCGGCATCTACCCGCGTACGGTGACCGACGCCAACGGCGTACAGGTGCAGATGTACCAGGGGCACGGCATCGGTGACCCCGACGGGCACGGTATGCCCCTCACCAACTGGAGCGTGACCGGCGGCGACTGGCGGGTGGCGCACTTTGTCGGGCTTCACGGCATTCAGGTGCTGCTGCTGTTCGCGGCCCTGCTGGTCGCCCTCTCCGCCCGGTTCGTCTGGCTGCGCGACGAGCGGGTCCGTGCCCGGCTGGTCGGTATCGCCTGCCTCGGCTACACGGGGTTGTTCGCGGTCGTCAACTGGCAGGCGCACCGCGGCCAGTCGCTGATCCACCCCGATGCCATGACCCTCGCCGCCTTCGCGACCGTGGCGCTGGTCGTCCTGGCCGCGGCCGCGACCGTGATCGTTCGCGCCACGGCAACCGAGAACGAGGAGCGCCATGCCCAGGTTCACCACCTCTGAGCCCATCGGCGTCACCCTCGACGTCAGCTTCGGCACCGTACAGATCACCGCGAACGACCGCCACGAAGCCGTCGTCCAGGTCCTGCCCACCGACCCCACCTCGCACAAGGACGTGAAGGCGGCCGAGCGCACGCTCGTCGAGTACGCCGGAGGCCGCCTCCGAGTCACCGATCCCGGCGTCGAGTCGCGCGCCTGGCTCGGGCGCGGCGGCTCGATCAGGGTGATGCTCGACGTGCCGACCGGTTCCGACCTCAACGCCAGGATCGCCGCCGCCGCCGACCTGAGCTGCGACGGACGTCTGGGCCAGGTGCGGATCCACAGCGCGCACGGACACGTCCAGCTCGGCGAAGCGGACACGATCGACGTCAAGGCGGACTCGGGGGACGTCGTCGTCGGGCTCGTCCACGCGGACGCCCGCGCCGAGACCACCTACCGCCACATCCGCATCGGCACGGTCGCGGGCGCCCTGCGCGCCGAATCGGGATCGGGTGAGATCGCCGTCGAGCACGCCCACGCCGACGTCACGGCATCGAGCAAGTACGGGAACATCCGCATCGGCGAGGTGGTACGCGGCACCGTGACGCTGGAATGCGGCTCCGGCCAGATGGAACTGGGCGTCAGCGAGGGCGTCACCGCCCACCTGGACGTCGACGCCAAGCACGGCACCGTGCGAAACCTCCTCGACGAACGCGCCTCGGCCACGGACACGGTCGACGTCAGGGCCGTCAGCCTCCACGGCAACATCCTCATCCGCCGCACCCACCCCAGGAGCTGATCATGACCGACCACGCGATCGAAATCTCCGGCCTGCGCAAGGCGTACGGCGAGCACACCGTGCTCGACGGCGTCGACCTGCGGGTCGCAGCAGGAACGATCTTCTCTTTGCTCGGCCCGAACGGCGCGGGCAAGACCACGATGGTCCACATCCTGTCCACGCTCATCTCGGCGGACGGCGGCGAGCTGCTGGTCGCGGGCCACGACGTGAACCGCGAGCCCGACGCCGTGCGCGCCGCCATCGGCGTGACCGGCCAGTTCTCGGCCGTCGACGGCCTGCTCACCGGCGAGGAGAATCTCCGGCTCATGGCCGACCTGCTCCACCTCGGCCGAGCGGCCGGGCGCAGCCGTACGGCGGAGCTGCTCCGGCAGTTCGACCTGGTCGAGGCGGCACGCAAGCCGGCGGCCGCCTACTCGGGCGGAATGCGGCGCAGGCTCGACCTCGCCATGACGCTGGTCGGCAGCCCCCGCGTGATCTTCCTCGACGAGCCGACCACCGGACTCGACCCGCGCAGCCGCCGAGCCATGTGGGAGATCATCCGCGAGCTCGTACGGCAGGGCGTCACGATCTTCCTGACCACGCAGTACCTGGAGGAGGCCGACCAGCTCGCCGACCACATCGCGGTGCTCAACCGCGGCAACCTGGTCGCCCAGGGCTCGGCCGACGAGCTCAAGCGACTGGTGCCCGGCGGCCACGTCACGCTGCGGTTCGCCGACGAGATCGGATTCGAGGCGGCCGCACGCACGCTCGACCTGGCCACGCGCGACCACGAGGCGCTCACCCTGCACGTGCCGAGCGACGGCGGCGTGCGCGCGTTGCGCGAGCTGCTCGACCGGCTCGACCGCGACTCGATCACCGTAGCCGACCTGCAGATCCGCACCCCCGACCTCGACGACGTGTTCCTCGCCCTCACCTCGGAAAGGCACCCTGCCTGATGAACGCCATCCTCGACTCCGCCACGATGCTGCGCCGCCAGATCAAGCACCTCAGCCGCTACCCGGCGCTGACCATGATGACCATGGGCACCCCGGTGATCTTCCTGCTGCTGTTCGTCTATGTCTTCGGCGGGACACTCGGCGACGGGCTCGGCGGCCTGGGCGGCCGCGCCGAGTACATCAACTACATCACCCCCGGCATCTTGATCATGGCCGTGGCCGGAGCGGCTCAGAGCACGGCGACCTCCGTCGCCACCGACATGACCGAGGGCATCGTCGCCAGGTTCCGCACCATGGCCATCGCCCGTGTCTCCGTGCTCACCGGGCACGTGGTCGGCAGCATCCTCCAGACGGTGTTCAGCATGGTCGTCGTGGTCGGGGTGGCGCTGCTCATCGGGTTCCGCTCACCCGCCGACCTCACCGGCTGGCTCGCCGCCGGTGGCGTACTGCTCGCCGTCTCCCTCGCCTTCACCTGGTTCTCCGTCGCGCTCGGGCTGATCGCGGGCACCGTGGAGATCGCCAGCAACCTGCCGCTGCCGCTCATGCTGCTGCCGATGCTGGGCAGCGGGTTCGTCCCCACCGCCTCCATGCCGGGCGGGCTGCGGTGGTTCGCGGAGAACCAGCCGTTCACGCCGATCATCGAAGCGGTGCGCAGCCTCGTCACGGGCACCCCGCCTGGGAACAGCGTGTGGCTGGCCCTACTCTGGAGCGCGATCATCGGCGTCGGCGGCTACGTGTGGGCCAAGAAGCTGTACAACCGCTAACCAGTGCAGAGAGGCCACCGCGATGCGGATCCAACTCCTCGGGCCCGTGATGGTCCACGACGACGACGGTCGCCCCGTCGACGTGGGCGGGGCGCGGCTGCGGATGCTGCTGGCAAGGCTGGCGCTCGACCCCGGGCGCGCGGTGACGGTCGACTCGCTCGTCGACGGGCTGTGGGGGGAGGACCCTCCGCAGGACGCCGCCAACGCCCTGCAGGCGGCGGTCTCGCGGCTGCGGCGGGCACTGCGCGGCGTGGTGAGCGTCGACTCGGTCAGGGGCGGCTACCGGCTACCGGTCACCGCTGAACAGGTCGACGCGCACCGGTTCGAGGAACTGAGCGCGCTGGGCAGGCGGGAGCTGGCCGCGGGCCGGGCGCAGGAGGCGGCGCGGGTGCTCACCGAGGCGCTCGGGCTGTGGAAGGGGGACGCGCTCGGTGATCTGCCCGCCCTGGCGTCCTTCGCGGGGCCGCCCGCCGTACGGCTGGCCGAGCTGCGGCTCGCGGCGATGGAGGACAGGTTCGAGGCGGAGCTGCTGCTGGGACGGCACGCCGCGCTCCTGCCCGAGCTGGAGTCGGCCGTCGCGGCCCACCCACTGCGCGAACGGCTGGCCGGCCTGCGGATGCGGGCCAGCTACGCGGTGGGCAGGCAGTCGGACGCACTGGGGGCGTACGAGGAGATCCGCGCCAGGCTCGCCGACGAGCTGGGCGTCGACCCCTCCGCCGAGCTGCGGCGGACCCATCTCGCGGTGCTGCGCGGCGAGCTCGATCAGCCGCAGGCGCGGTCCGAGGCGCCGCCTGGACGCCTGCCGTCCCGGCTGACCAGCTTCGTCGGCAGGGACGACGAGCTGGCGATGCTCGCCGAGCTGATCGACAGGTCGCGGCTGGTCACCATCGTGGGACCGGGCGGGGCGGGCAAGACCAGGCTGGCTGTGGAGACGGTGCACAGGCACGCGGCGCACCGCCGCGGGCGGGCGTGGTTCGTGGCGCTCGCCGGGGTGAGCCACCCGGAACGGCTCGCGGAGGAGATCCTCGGCGTACTCAGCCCGCGGGACTTCCGGCCGCCGGAGACCGGGCGCGGACCGGCCATCGACCAGGTGGCCGACCTGCTCGGCGCCGAGGCGGCACTGCTGGTGCTGGACAACTGCGAGCACCTGGTCGAGGCGGCGGCCGCTCTCTGCGACCAACTGCTCGAACGGCTGCCGCAACTCGTCATCCTGGCCACCAGCAGGGAGTCGCTGGGCATCGCCGGTGAGGCGCTGTGCCCGCTCGGCCCGCTGGACGAGGCGACAGCCGTACGCCTGTTCGTCGACCGGGCCGTCGCCATGCGGCCCGGCTTCGCGCTGGATGAGTCGAGCAGCGGGCCGGTCGTCGACATCTGCCGCAGGCTCGATGGGCTGCCGCTGGCGCTGGAGCTGGCGGCCGCCCGGCTGCGGTCGATGGACGTGGGGCAGATCGCCCAGCGGCTCGACGACAGGTTCCGGCTGCTGAGCTCGGGCAACAGGGCGGCGATGCCGCGCCAGCGGACGCTGCTCGCGGTGATCGAGTGGAGCTGGGACCTGCTGACCGAGCAGGAGCGGGTGCTCGCACGCCGCATGTCGATCTTTCCCGCCTCCGCGAGTGACGCGGCCGTCGAGGCGGTGTGCGCCGACGAGCTGCTGCCGGAGGTGGACGTCGTCTACGTGCTCGGCTCGCTGGTCGACAAGTCGCTCGTGGTGGCGAGCGACGGGCGTTATCGCATGCTGGAGACCGTCCGGGCATATGCGGCAAGCCGCCTGCTTGAGGCGGAGGAGCGCCCTCGGCTCCTCCAGCGTTTCTCCCGCTATTTCGTGACGTTGGCGCAGGAGCAGGAGCCGACGGTGCGCTCGCGTGACCAGGTGACCTGGCTGTCGGTGTTCGACGCCGAACGCGACAACATGGTGTTCGCGTTGCGCGCCGCCATCGACGACGGCTCAGCCGAGACGGCCTGGCGGTTGCTCGGATCGCTGTACGCGCACTGGAACCTCCGCTACGACGCCAGGTTCGGCACGCTCGTCGGCGAGGTGCTGCGGTTCGGCGACGCGCTGCCCGACGACGTACGCGCCGCGTTCACCGCGATCGACCTGCTGGTCATCAAGGGGCAGCCGAGTCCGTCGGCCATCGAGGACTGCGTCCGCGCCAGGGCCATGGACCGCTATCCGACGCTGCTCCTGGTGATCCTGCCCATGGCGTACTTCCTCGGCCTCCACGAGCTCGCCGAACGCGAGCTCGCCCAGGCCAAGGAGCGGCCGGACACCTGGGCGCGGGCGTGCGCGCACTGGGTGGAGTCCTTCATCCGTGGCGACCGGGGCGACTGGGCGGGCAGCGTCCGGTCACGCGACCGGGCCTTGTCGCTGTACGAGCAGCTCGGCGAACGGTACGGCCACGCGGTCACGCTGGCCGGGATCGCCAGGGCTCATTCCATGGCCGGAGACCATTCCTCGGCCATCGCCGCGCTTACCAAGAGTCTCGACCTGGTGGTGCCGTTGAGGCTGTTCGAGGAGGAGCTGTACTTCCGTACCGCGCTGGCCTTCGAGCACGCCCGCCTGGGCGACCTGGCGGGAGCATGGCGTGAGATCGAGGAGGCGAAGCGCAGAGCGGGCGGGCGTGGGCCGCTGCATTCGGAGATCGAGCTGCTCCTGTGCGTCGCCGACCTGCACCGGCGCGCCGGGGACCTCGACCGCGCCGATCAGGCGCTCGACCGGCTTGAGATGGTCGCGGGTGAGCTGTCGCTGCCGGCGGAGGCGGTCGCCGCCCGCGTCGCCCCGGCCAGAATGGCCAACCGCCTGTCCGGCGGGGACGCGGCGAAGGCCCGGACGCTGCTGCCCGACGCGGTGCTCGGCGCGTCCGCGATCCGCGGCGCGAACGCCGTGCGCGACATCGCGACGGCCGCGCAGTTGCTGGCATGGCTGTTGCGGCTGGAGGGCCGTCCCGAGGAGGCGGCCACGGCGCTGGGAATGAGCGAGGTCATCCGCGGCGCCTTCGACGCGGGCGACCCGGAGCTCGGCCGGCTCGCCGCCGACCTGGCGGATCAACTGGGCGCTTCGAGGTACGAGCAGGCCTACCGCCGCGGCGCCGAACTTCCCCGGCAAGAGGCACTGCGTCGCTTCTAGAGGATCAGTTTCCGCCGGAGGTCAGCCTGCCGGTTGGCGAATGCCGTTGAGGAGTATCTCGAGCCCTTTGGTCAATCGTCCATGAGCGATCAGCGGCGGCGGCGGAGCGACGGGTCGAGCAGGGCGGGCGGAGTATCAAGCTTTTCGTGTGCGGCAAGGTCGACGCCGGGTGCGACGATCGCGTCGACGGCGTCCAGGATGTCGGCGGAGAGCACCGTGTCCGCGGCGGCGAGCTGCGAGTGCAGGTGGTCCAGCGTGCGGGGGCCGATGATCGCGCTGGTCACGGCCGGGTGCGCGGTCGCGAAACCGAGCGCGAGCTGGATCATCGTCAGCCCGGACTCGTCGGCGACCTTCGCCAGTTGCTCGACCGCGTCGAGCCGGGCGCGGTTGGACGGAAGGGAGGTGTCGAAGCGCTGCGGCATGAACGTCGAGCGGTTGGTGGCGATCTCCCGGCCCTCGCGGATCGCGCCCGACAACCAGCCTGAGGCCAACGGGCTCCACACCAGCACACCGAGCCCGTACTGCTCGGCCACGGGCAGTACGTGGGCCTCGATCCCGCGCTGCAGGATCGAGTAGCTGGGCTGCTCGGTGACGTAACGACTCAGGTGGTGGTCTCGGGCGGCCCATTGGGCTTGCACGAGACGGTACGCCGGGAAGGTCGAGGAGCCGAAGTAGCGAATCTTTCCCGCGCGCTGCAGGTCGGTCAGAGCCGACAGCGTCTCCTCGTCGCTGGTTGCCGGGTCCCACCGGTGGATCTGGTAGAGATCGACGTGGTCGACGCCGAGGCGGCGCAGGCTGTTGTCCAACTCGGTGACCAGCCAGCGGCGCGAACTGCCCTGATGGTTGCGCTCGTCGCCCATCGGCATGCTCGCCTTCGTGGCCAGCACGATGTCGTCGCGGCGGCCGGCGATGGCCTTGCCGACCATCTCCTCCGACTCGCCGTCGCCGTACCTGTCGGCGGTGTCGATGAGGTTGATCCCGGCCTCGACGGCGGCGTCGACGATGGCGGTGACCTCGTCCTGGGTGGTGCGCCCGATCGCGCCGAAGTTCATCGCGCCGAGCACGAGGGAGCTGACCTGCACACCAGTGCGGCCCAAGGTGCGGTACTGCATGACCGTGTCTCCTCCACTGCGGGTGAATCGTGGTGACAATGCGTGGCTCGCTCTGGCATCATGAGTAAGCGGAACCTTGTCCCGTTTGACGATACGGAACGATGTCCCGTTTAGCAAGCTCGGTAGCGGAGGGAACAGTGCGATGAACGACAGCGGGGTCACAGGGCAGGCGGCCCGGCCCAAACGGGCGGACGCCCGGCGCAACGAGGAGACTCTGCTCGACGCGGCCGCCGCGATCTTCGTCACCTCAGGCGTCGAAGCGCCGGTACGCGACATCGCGGCCAAGGCCGGCGTCGGGACGGCCACGATCTACCGCCACTTCCCGACGCGAGCGGATCTCATCATCGCCGTCTACCGGCACCAGGTCGAGGCCTGCGCCGAGGCCGGTCCAGCCCTGCTGGCGGGGAGCGAAACCCCTCACGCCGCCCTGGGGCGATGGATCAACCTGTTCGTGGACTTCCTGGTCACCAAGCACGGACTCGCCGCCGTGCTGCAGTCCGGCGACGCCGGCTTCGACACGCTGCACGCCTACTTCCTCGACCGGCTCGTGCCCGTGTGCGCCCAGCTGCTCGAAGCCGCGGCCGTCGCCGGCGAGATCCGCTCCGACATGGATGCCTACGAACTCATGCGTGGCGTCGGGAACCTCTGCATCGGCGCGGACAACGATCCCCGCTACGACGCACGCCGACTGGTCGAACTCCTCATCGCAGGACTGCGCCTACCGCACTAGGGATGCAAGGCTCGAGAGCGCACATCGGCATATGTCGTGAAATATCGGCTGATAGCGCGCCGTGTGTCGTAGAGTGCGCTCGTGGCCTCCGAGCTCCAGCAGCTGGTCGACAGCCTGGGCGCGCGCCTGGGCCGGTCTGTGGCCATCGACGACCCGAACATCCGCCTCCTCGCCTACAACTCCCACACCGGCGACGTCGACAACGTCCGCCTGCAGTCGATCATGCAAAGGAGGGTGTCGCCCGAGCTGGTGGTCTACCTCCACGAGAGCGGCGCGCTGCGGGCCCGTGACCCGTTCACCGTGCCCGTCCGGATCGACCTCGGGCTCGGCATAGCCCGCGTGTGCGTGCCGGTCCGCTACGAGCAGGTGCTGCTGGGATTCCTGTGGTTGCTGCTGTCCGACGGGCCCGTCACCGGCGAGCAGGCGTCGGCCGTACGGCAGGCGGCCGACAGCGCGGCGCGCATCCTGCACAGGGACTTCCTCCTGGGCGAGCTCATCCAGGGTCGCGAGCGCGAGCTCGTCCGCGACCTGATCTCGGACGACGCGGGGCTGCGAGGCGAGGCGGCGCAGCGCCTGATCGAGGAGGAGCTGGCCGTGGCGGGCCAGGTGTGCGCGCTGGTGGCGACCGTCGCGCACGAGGCCGGCCAGCCGCTGGGCGAGCAGGACCGCCTGGCTCTGGCCGTCGGGCTGGAGCAGGCCCGCCGCAGGGTCCCGCCGCGCAGCGCCATCCACCTCCAACGGCCCGACCACGGCATTCTCGTCCTCGTCCAGCAGGTGCCGTCGACGAGCGAGGTCGACGACCTCGCCGCCGCCGTGCAGCGGCTCATCGTCAAGGAGAGCGGCAAGGAGTGCTGGATCGGCGTGGGCGAGCGCGGCGCGGGACTGTCGGCGGCGCACGAGTCGTACCGCGAGGCCAAGCGGGCCGCCGACGTCGCCAGGATCATCAGGATCCTGGGCCCGGTGGTGTGGTACTCGGGCCTCGGCGTCTACGGCCTGCTGGCCGAGCTGCCCGCCGAGCGGCTCGGCCACAGCCTGCACCCGGGCGTGCGCCGACTGCTCGACCACGACGGCGGCAACGACACCCTGATCAGCACGCTGGAGACGTTCCTCGACAACGCGGGCGACGTCAAACGCACCGCCGCCGAGCTGTGCATCCACCGCGCCAGCCTCTACTACCGGCTGCGCAGGGTCGAGGAGATCGCCCGCGTACGGCTCTCCAGCGGCGACGACCGCCTCGCCCTGCACCTCGGGCTCAAGATGGCCCGCCTCATCGAGCTGCGGTGACCCCCGTGCGCAGATCGCCGCCCCTGGTCTCGGGGATGCCGCGGAACAGGATCGGGCAGGCCACCACCGCGATGGCCGTCGCGTAGAAGGCCGGGGCCAGCAGGCTGCCGGTCGCCCCGATGAGCCCTTCGCTCACCAGCGGCGCCGTGCCGGCGAAGAGCGCATAGGCCACGTTGTACGGCAGCGCCATACCGCTGAAGCGGACCTTGGTCGGATACATCTCCAGCACCGCCAGCGTCCCGGCCGCGTTGGTCCCGAAGATCACCACGAGGAGCACCAGCAGCCCGGCCGACACGGCCACCATGTTCCCCGTCCCCATGAGCAAGAAGGCCGGCACCGTCGCGAGCACCCCGCCCAGCACGCCGATCCGGATGAGCGGGCGACGGCCCACCCGGTCGACCACGAGGCCCAGCAGCGGGGCGAGCGGCACCCCTATCAGCATCAGCCCGGTGGTCAGGTAGAGCGCGGTGGTCTGGTCCAGGTCCACCGCCTTCATCAGGTACGTCGGCATGTAGCCGAGGACTATGTGCGTGAAGACGCCGACGAACGCGAAGTACACCAGCACGACCAGCATCACGCGCCAGTGGCCGCGCACGAGTTCGGTCAGCGGCCGCTGCTCCGGCTCCACCTCGGCGAAGGCGGGCGTCTCGGCCAGCTTCGTCCGGAGGTACAGCCCGACCAGGGAGATGAGCCCGCCGATCAGGAACGGCCAGCGCCACCCGCCGGCGGTGAAGCCCTCCTCGCCCAGGCCGAGCCTGAATCCGAGCACGGTGGCGGTCGCCCCCACCGTCCCCAGCGTGGTGGAAATGCCGAGCAGCGCCAGCCACATGCCGCGGCCCTGTCCCGGGGCGTGCTCGACGGTGAAGGTGACCGCGCCCGAGTACTCGCCGCCCGCGGAGAACCCCTGGAGCAGGCGGCAGATGAGCAGCAGGATCGGCGCCGCCACGCCGATCGTCGCGTACCCGGGGATGAGGCCGATGGCCGCGGTCGCCCCGCCCATGAGCAGGATCGACAGGGCCAGCGCGCCCCGGCGGCCGAGGCGGTCGCCGATCCGGCCGAAGAAGATCGCACCCGCGGGCCTGGTCAGGAACGCCACGCCGTACACGGCGAAGGTGGCCAGCAGCGCGGCGGCGCCGTCGTCGGGCGGGAAGAAGACCTGGGCGATGACGACGGCGGAGTAGCCGTAGAGGGTGAAGTCAAACCATTCGACGAAGTTCCCGATCCCGCTGGCAATGATGATCTTTTTGCCTGAGGTTCGGTCTGTTATCGAGGACGTCATATGTCGCTCCTTGGGGCGGCTGGGGGGCTTGCCCCATGTTCCGCAAGTGACCTGCGGGCGAACCATGCGCGACCGTCGCGAGATGGCGCCGCGCTCTGCGACAGATGTCGCAAGGCGGCGCTCGGCGGTCATCGATTCGTCAGTCGAAGGAGGCCCTGTCCATGGGGCAGGCTGGCTCGCATGAACGCGGATGCGGTGGTCGTGGGAGCGGGCGTGATCGGCTCGTCGATCGCGTACGAGCTGGCAGGCGCCGGCCTGAGCGTGCTCGTGGTGGACAAGGCCGACAGCGCCGGGCGCGGCTCGACCGGAGCGTCCAGCGCCGTGGTCAGATTCAACTTCTCCACCTGGGATGGCGTGGCGCTCGCCTGGGAGTCCAGGCACTGCTGGGAGGCGTGGCGGGAGCACCTCGGGGCGGCGGAAGGCGAGGCGCTGGCCCGCTACCACCGCACCGGGCTGGCCATGCTGGACGCCGAGGTCGCGCCGCGCGAGCGGGTGCTGCCGCTGTTCGACCAGGCGGGCGTGGCGTACGAGGAGTGGAGCCCGGACACGCTGGCCGCCCGGGTGCCCGGCATCGACACCGGCCGCTACTGGCCGCCGGCGAGGCTCGACGACGAGCGGTTCTGGGCGGAGACGAGCAGGCGGCTGGGCGCCGTCTACACCCCGGATGCGGGCTTCGTCGACGATCCCCAGTTCGCCGCAGCCAACCTCGCCGCCGCCGCGACCCGCCGCGGTGCCGCCTTCCGCTTCAGGCAGGCGGTGGTGCAGGTGACGCGCGCGCACGACCGGGTCACGGGAGTACGGCTGGCCGACGGCACGCTTGTCAGCGCCCCGATCGTGGTCAACGCGGCCGGCCCCTGGTCGGCGGCGCTCAACCGGCTCGCGGGAGTCGGCTCCGACTTCACCGTGGGAGTGCGCCCGCTGCGTCAGGAGGTCCACCACGTGTCCGCGCCGCCCGG
Organism: Nonomuraea sp. NPDC046570; assembly: GCF_040645915.1. Classification (NCBI taxonomy): domain Bacteria; kingdom Bacillati; phylum Actinomycetota; class Actinomycetes; order Streptosporangiales; family Streptosporangiaceae; genus Nonomuraea; species Nonomuraea sp. NPDC046570. Next base: position 13,132 of record NZ_JBEYZF010000038.1, read on the forward strand.
CTTCGGCCCGATCATCGCCGACCTGGACCTCGGCACCTACCTGCGCGGCGACGCGGCGGGCGGCCTGCTCATCGGAGGCACCGAGCCCGAGTGCGACCCGCTCGACTGGCTGGAGGACCCGGAGCAGGCGGCCATGGCCCCGACGGCGGCGCTGTTCGGTGCCCAGGTCACCAGGGCCGCACGGCGTTTTCCCGCGCTCGGCGTGCCGGACCGGCCCAGAGGCGTGGTCGGTGTCTACGACGTGACCGACGACTGGACGCCCATCTACGACAGGACGGAACTGCCCGGCTTCTACGTCGCCATCGGCACCAGCGGCAACCAGTTCAAGAACGCGCCGGTCGTCGGCGGGCTCATGGCGGCGCTGGTGCAGGCCGTGGAGAACGGCGCCGACCACGACCGGCAGCCGGTGCGCTTCCACACCAGGCACACCGGTCACACGGTCGACCTGGGTGCCTTCTCCAGGAAGCGGCCGATCAACGCCGACAGCTCCGGCACCGTCATGGGATGAGCTCCCGCATCGAAAGGACTCACACACATGTACCCGACGACCCGCGTCACCGACGACGTCGACGAACTGGCCGGCGTCACCTTCCCCGACCCCTACCGATGGCTCGAAGGCGACGGCGACGACGTCAGGCGCTGGCAGGACGCGCAGGGGGAGGTCACCGCGAGCTACGTGCGCGACTGGCCGCACTTCGACCGGCTGCGCGAGTCCGTGGCCCGCTTCTTCGTCGCCCGGATCGGCTTCTCCCCGCGTACGGCCGGCGGCCGGTGGTTCCGCGCCGCCGTCGCCGAGGGGGCCTCCCAAGCGCGCGTCATCGTCGCGGACGAACCCTTCGGCGAAGGGCGCGTGCTGTTCGATCCGGCGGCCGAGAACCCTGACCGCCCGCCGTACGTGTCGTGGATCTCCCCCTCGCCCGACGGCCGCGTGCTCGCCGTCGGCGTCTGCGACGACGGGAGCGAGCGCAACACCATCAGGCTCATCGACACGGAGACCGGCGCGCCGCTGCAGGATCCGCCGCGTACGCCGCTGAAGGACAACTGGACCGCCGGCGCCCACTGGCTGCCCGACTCCACGGGCTTCTTCTTCACCGGCACCGACGACAGCCCGACCAGCGTCGGGCACGACGTGTGGCTGCACCGCAGGGGGCCCGAACCCTCCACCACCCTGGTCGACGGCGTGAGCTGGCTGCCGGAGCAGGACTACCGCATGGTCGTGGTGTCACGCGACGGCGCCTACGCGGTGGCCCTTCAGCGCCTGCTGAACCCGGTCCCCGTCGCCGTGGCCCGCCTGGACGACCCGGCCGGGCTGCGGTGGCGGCCGTTCGTCACCGGGGTGGACGGCACGCTCGCCGGGCACCTCGTCGGCGAGGAGTGGATCGCCGTCACCGACGTCGGCGCGCCGCGCGGCAGGGTCGTGGCCATCGCCCTGGACGCCAAGGACCCGGACGATCCGGCGTCCTGGCGGGAGATCGTGCCAGAGTCCGACACCGTGATCAGGACCCTCACCCCCGTGGGCGACCTGCTGTACCTGTCCGAGCTCGCCGACACCTACGCCAGGGTCAGCGTCGTCGACGGCGCGGGCGCGGCGCGCGGACAGGTGCCCCTGCCCGGCAGGGGCGCGCTCGCCGAGCAGCCGTTCCCGCTGATGAACCTGGCGAAAGCCCACGCGGAGGAGTACCTGTTCGAGTTCTCGACGCTCGTCGGCTCGTGGGGCACCTACCGCCACCGGCCGGGGGCGCCGGAGCTGGAGGTCCTGCGCGAGCCCGAGGTGGTGATCGGGAACGCGGTCGTCGAGGACGGCTGGGCCACCTCGGAGGACGGCACCCGGATCCCGTACCACGTCGTGCGGCTCAGGGACGTTTCCCTCAACCGGCCGCGACCGACGCTGATGTACGCCTACGGCGGCTTCAACGTGCCCTGGACCCCGCAGTTCCCCGGCCCCATCGCCGCCTTCGTCGCCGCGGGCGGCGTCTACGTGCACTGCCACCTGCGCGGCGGCGCCGAGTTCGGTCGTGCCTGGTGGGAGGGCGGGCGGCTGGCGAACAAGCAGAACGGCTACGCCGACCTGTACGCCATCGCCCACGACCTCGTCGCCACCGGAGTCACCAGCCCGAACCTGCTCGCGGTCACCGGCGGATCGAACGGCGGCCTGATGTCCGGCGTGGCGCTGACCCAGCGGCCCCGCCTGTGGGCGGCGGTCGTCCCGCGCGTGCCGCTACTCGATCTGGTCGGCGCCTGCCGTGACAGTTACGGCAGGTACGTGGTCGAGCTGGAGTTCGCCGACCCCGCCGACCCCGGCGAGGTCAGGCGGATGGCCGAGTTCTCGCCGTACCACCTGGTCAAGGACGGTGTCGACTATCCCGCGGTGTTCATCGACGCCGGCGGCACCGACCCGCGCTGCCCGCCATGGCACGCCCGCAAGTTCGGGGCGCGGCTGCAGGCCGCCACCGCCGGCGAAGCGCCGATCCTGGTCCGCGTGTGGAGCGACGTGGGGCACGGGTGGGCGACGGACAAAGAGATCGCGATCACTCAGAACACCGAGTGGCTGGCCTTCACCCTGAAGACGCTGGGCCTCGCCCCCAGATGAGACCGACAACCGCAGGAGAACACATGTGGCTCACAGGTGCGACGGTCGCCGACGGATCGGGACATGACCCGGTCCAGCAGGCCGTGCTCGTCGAAGAGGGCAGGATCACCCGGGTCGGCGGGCAGCCTCCGGCAGGCGCCGAGGTGCTGGACTGCTCGGGCATGACGCTCGTACCCGGGCTGATCGACGCCCACGTCCATCTGGGCCTGTCCAGCCCGATCGAGGCCGGCATCGGCAACCGGCTGTCGGTGGCCGAGATGGCCGCCGACATGTTCGCGAACTGCGCGCAGACGCTCGACGCGGGCTTCACCACCGTGCGCGACACCGGCGGCATCGACGCCGGGCTCGCGGGCCTGGTGGCGAGCGGGAAGATCCCCGGCCCGCGGATCCTGCACTGCGGGCCGATCCTCTGCCAAACCGGCGGGCACGGCTACCTCGCGCCCGAGTGGGAGCCGTCCGCCGACTGGCCCGATCACGAGATCCCCGGGCTGCGGTCGCTGTCCCTGCTGTGCGACGGCCCCGACGAGATGCGCAAGAACGCCAGGGAGGCCTTCAGGCGCGGTGCCGGCTTCCTGAAGTTGTGCGTCACCGGCGGCATCGTGTCCTGGCACGACAAGCTCTCCGACACGCAGCTGTCCACGGCGGAGATCGCCGTCGCCGTCGAGGAGGCGGCCGCGCGTGGCACGTACGTCACCGTGCACGCGCACAACAACGCGGGCATCCGCAACGCGGTCGCCGCCGGTGCGCGATGCGTCGAGCACGGATCACAGATCGACGACGAGACGGCCGCCCTGATGGCCGAGCACGACGTCGCGCACGTGCCCACCCTGGCGGTGATACGCGCGCTGCTCGATGACGCGGGCGAGGCCGGCCTGCCGCCGGAGACCGTCGAGCGGGCGGCAGGCGCCTGGCAGGGCCAGATCGACGCCATCCACGCCTCCAGGGCGGCGGGGCTGCGCGTCGGGTCGGGATCCGACCTCATCGGGTCGAGGCAGGAGGGCCGCGGCCAGGAACTCGTGCTGCGCTCCAAGGTGGAGGACCCGATGGCCGCCCTGGTCGCGGCCACGCGGGTCAACGCCGACATCCTCGGGATCGGGGCGGAGACCGGCACCATTGAGGCCGGCAAGCGGGCCGACCTCGCAGGATTCGCCGGGAACCCGCTGGAAGCCCCCGAACTGTTCGCCGACCGCGACCGCGTCACACTCGTCATCCAGAACGGCCGCGTCGTCAAGGACCGCCGCGCCTAGGTACCGCTGTGGCGGTCAAACACCGCCGGGAAAGAGGACCCTTGACTGCGCCGGTCAGATCGACTAGACCACAGGAAGTCCAGCGATCATCACGCAGTGGAGGACATGATGTCCCGCAGAGCGTTGGTACGACTCGCGGCCCGCGCCGCGTTATCCGCAGTCACGACAGGCTCGCTGATCGCGGTCGGCGCGATGCCGGCCTCGTCGTCGGTCTCGGACAGGCCGCCGAGAACGACCAAAGGGCCGTGCCAGTACACCGAGACCCCCGATGACCCGGCCGTGCGGAAGGTGCCGCTGCCGCCGGACCCGCGCCGCACCCCCACGCGTCCGGTCTCCGCGGTGCTCAAGACCAACCACGGCGACATCGGGCTCGCCCTCGACCCGGCCAAGGCGCCGTGCACGGTGCAGAGCTTCGTGCACCTGATCCGGCATCGGTTCTACGACGTCACCTCGTGCCACCGGCTCACCGCGTATGACCGGCTGAAGGTGCTGCAGTGCGGCGACCCCGGTTTCACCGGCGAGGGCGGGCCGGGCTACCGGTACAAGGACGAACTGCCCACGGATCTGCCGCCGTGGCCGGGCGACCCGACCGGGGTGCGCAAGACGTACGCGCGCGGAGTGCTGGCCATGGCCAACGCCGGCCCCGACACCAACGGCAGCCAGTTCTTCCTGGTCTACGGTGATTCCGGGCTGTCGCCCAACTACACGGTCTTCGGCACGGTGGACGCCGCCGGGCTCGCCGCGCTCGACCGCATCGCCGCCGGCGGCATCCAGCCGGTGCCGGACGGTCCCACACCTCCGGTGGACGGCAAGCCCGTCCTCCCGGCCGACATCCAGGACGCCCGGGTGTGCCGCAGGTAGGCCGTCACCCCGTCCAGGTCACCGGGCCACGGCCAGGCGGTAGGTCTCGTCGGTGGTGAGGAGGTTCCGATGGGTGTCCTCCGCGGTGATGACGCCGTCGTCCAGGACGAGGACGCGGTCGGCGGCGTCCAGGAGGGCCGGGCTGCTGGCGATCACGATGGTGGTGCGGTTCCGGCGTAGCTCCGCGATGTTGCGTGCGACGAGCTGTTCGGTGACCGCGTCGACGGCTGTCGTCGGGTCGTGCAGGACCAGGATGTCGGTGTCGGCGGCGAGGGCGCGGGCCAGGGACAGCCGTTGACGCTGCCCACCGGACAGGTTCGCGCCGCGGTCGCGGACACCGTGGTCGAGTCCGTCGCGGTGCAGGGCGACGACGTCGGTCAGCATGGACGCCTCGACGGCCTCAGGGACCTTCCGCCTGGCGCCCGCCGGGTCGATGTTCGTGCGGAGGGTCCCCGCGAAGATCTCCCCGTCGTACGGGTTCACCAGCAGGTGCTCGCGGACCGCCTCGATCGACAGGTCCGCCAGCTCCCGCCCGCCGACTCGCACCACACCCTCATACGCGTCGGGCGGGACGTTCACGGCCAGGATGGACGCGAGGTCGGCCGCCGCGCGCGGCTGGTAGGCGGCGATCGCCACGAACTCGCCGGCGGACACGTGGAATTTCAGCTCGCGCAGGGACCCGTATCGGACGCCGTCGACCTCGAGGTCTCCGCCCGCGGACGGGCGCTCCGGCCCCGGGATCATCACCGGTGGCGCGGCCAGCACCAGCGCCATCCGCTCGGCCGACGCGCGCGCGATCATCACGTACTTGGGCATCTCCGAGAACAGCCTGAGCGGTTCCATGATGAACTGCGCCAGCCCCACGGCCATGACGAGCTCCCCGATGGTGATCTGGCCGTTGAACGCCAGCCAGCCCGCCGTCAGGGTCACAGCGGCGGCGAGGGCCGCGTTGAGGGCCAGCGCGGTGCCGGCGTACGCGCCGTTCACCCTGGCGACGGTGATCGCCTGGGTTTTCGCCTCTGTGCTGACCTTCCGGTAGGACAGGAACGCCGCGTGGTTGCCGCCGAAGCCGTGCAGCGGGCGCAGGCCGGTGATCAGGTCGGCGACCTTCGCACCCGCCCGCGCCACCCGGGCCTGCTGTTCGCCGGTGCTGGCGCCGATCCGCTTGGACATCACGCTCAGGATCGACAGGATCGCGGTGGTTCCCACGATCACCAGCAGGCCGAGCTGGACGCTGGCCATGCCCAGCGCGACCGCCGTGATCAGCACCGCGACGAGCGAGCTGATCAGCAGCGGCACCACCTCGATGATGTCGGCGGTCTGGTCGGCGTCCTCGGTGGCGATGGTCAGGACCTCGCCGGACTTGAGGTCGACGTTCCTGGCCACCGGCTGGAGTCCGCAGGCCGCGACCTGCACCCGCCAGCGGTGTGCCTCGGTCGTGTTGGCCTTCTGCAGGATGCGCATCCCGAACCGCCACGACAGCGACACGGTCGTGATGATCACGGCCAGCGCGGCGATCGACAGGCCGAGCGAGCCCAGGCTGCGGTCCCGCATCGTGTATTCGACTATCAGGCCGAGCGCGATGGGGAAGGCGGTCTCGCCCGCCTGGTACAGGCCCATGAGGACGGTGCCCCAGGTCATGGGGCCCGTGTTGCGCCGCACTGCGGTCCAGAGGATGTCGGCCCCCGTGCGGGGCCGCTGCTCGTCAGGAGTTGTCATCGAGGTGCCGGGCAATCGCTTCCGGGGTTCGCAGGGTGAACAGATCACGGATGGTGATCACCGGACCGTACTCGCGGCGGAGCAGCCCGATCAGCCGCACCGCCAGCATGGAATGCCCTCCGAGGGACATGAAGTCGCTCACCGCTCTCACCTCGTCATCATCCAGGTCCAGCGCCTCGGCGAAGAACTCGCACACCACGGTCTCGGTCTCGGTCACCGGGCCACGCTCGCCCGACGAGGTCAGCGCGCCCAGTGGCTTGGCCGTCGGCAACGCCTTGGTGTCAGCCTTCCCGTTCACTGTCAGCGGGATGGTGCCGACCTGGGCGTAGTGCGTGGGGCGCAGGTAGTCCGGCAGCCCGGTGCCCACCTCGGCGGCGACCGTCGCCAGGTCGGAGTCGCCCAGCACGAGGTACGCGGCCAGCCGGTACGCGCCGTCGACCTGCGGGTCGGGTTGGGCGACCGCGGCGGCGAACCGCACCGCCGGGTGCGCCGCGAACGCGGCCTCGACCTCGCCCAGCTCGACCCGGTGCCCCCGGATCTTGACTTGCTGGTCGGTGCGGCCCAGGTACATCAGGTTCCCGTCGGGCCGCCGGAGCACGAGGTCCCCGGTGCGGTACATGCGCTCGCCGGGCTCGCCGTACGGGCACGCGACGAACCGGTGCGCGGTCTGGGCGGGCTGCCCGAGGTATCCGCGGGCGATGCCGACACCCGACACGTACAGCTCCCCGGGCACCCCGTCCGGTACGGGCCGCAGCCACGGGTCCAGCACGTACACGTCGGTGTTGTCGATCGCCACGCCCACCACCGGGTCCTGGCACTCGAAGGTGCCGACCCCGAGGGTGTTGATGGTGTACTCGGTGGGGCCGTACAGGTTGTAGCCGACTGTCCCCTCGGTCTCGGTGAGCCGCTGCCACAACGTCGGGGTGACCGCCTCACCGCCCAGCAGCACCAGCGCGGGCCGCCGTGCGGGGTCGTCGAGCAGCCCCTCGGCCACCAGTTGCTGCGCGTAGGTGGGGGTCACGTTGATGACGTCGATCCCGTACTCGAGGCAGTACTCGACCAGCCGGGGCGCGTCGCGGCGCAGTTCCTCGTCGCAGATGTGCACCTCGTGGCCATCGGCGAGCCACAGCAGTTCCTCCCACGACATGTCGAACGCGAACGACACGGTGTGCGCGATCCGGAAGACCCGGTGGGCGTGCTCCACCAGCACCGGCTCGAAGATCCGACGCTGGTGGTTGATCAGCATGTTGGTGAGCCCGGCGTACTCGGTCACCACGCCCTTGGGCTTCCCGGTCGATCCGGAGGTGTAGATCGTGTAGGCGGGGTGCCGCAGGCGGTCCGGGTCGTCCGGCGCGAACGTCACGAACGGCTCGGCCTCGGGCAGGGGGCGGTCCAGCTCGATCAGGTCGCCGCTCAGCCGGGGAGAGACGGCGCTCACGGTGAGGATCGCGTCCGGGTGGGCGTCCGCGACGATCGCGGCGATCCGCTCGTCCGGGTGGTCCAGTTCCAGCGGCACGTACGCGGCGCCGACGCGCAGCACGGCGAACAGCGCCACGATCGAGTCGAGTGAACGCGGGATCGCGAGAGCCACGGTCATCTCGGGGCCGATGCCGCGCTGGGCGAGCACACCCGCCACCGCGCGACTGCGGTCCCGAAGCTGGGCGAACGTCATGGTCCGGCCGTGGGCGACGAGCGCGACCTGCTCCGGGCTTCGGTCCGCCGCCTGGTCGAACCGGTCGACCACGGTGTCCGTGCCGACGTCCGTGCGCTCGGCCGGCTCAGGCTCCTGCCCCAGACCGCGCAGCGCGCCCACCGGCCCGGTCGACCGGGCCAGGTCCTCGAGCACGCGCAGGTAGTCGTCCAGGAGACGACCGGCGCGCTCCGTGTCGTCGTCGCGATACTCCAGCTTGACCGTGAGCCGGTCGCCGGGCGTGACGACCCAGGTGAACGGGTAGTGCGTGGAGTCGTCGGCCCGCACCGCGGTGATGCCGTGCCTGGCGTTCATCTCGGCGAACGCGTCCAGGTCCAGGAAGTTCTGGAGCACGAACAGGTTGTCGAACAGGGTGTCGTGCCCACTGGCCCGCTGGATCTCGCCGAGCCCCAGGTGCTCGTGCTCCATCGCCGCGACCCTGGCCGCCTGCACGGCCGACAGGTACCCCCGTACCGTGTCAGCCGGCCGGGCCCGCGTCCACATGGGCACGGTGTTGAGCAGCACGCCGACGATGCCGGACAGGCCCTCGCCCTCGCGGCCGGAGACGGTCACGCCGAACACCGCGTCACTCCGGCCGGTGTGTGCGCCCAGCAGCAGGCCGAACGCGCCGGTCAGCACCGAGTTCAGGGTGACACCGTGCACCTTGGCCGCTTCCCGCAGCAGTTCCGACTGTTCGGCGGAGAGCGTGTGCACGAGTGTGCGCGGCAGCTCGTCCGAAAGCGACGGTGACGGTCCGGCGAGCAGCGTCGGGCCTGGGAGTCCGGTCAGGTGCTCCGCCCAGAAACGTTCCGACACGGAGAAGTCCTTGGCGTCGAGCGCCCGGGCGTAGTCCTCGAAGCTCGGCGTGGCCGGGGCCGGATCCAGCGGCTCTCCCGCGACAACGGCCTGATACGCATAGAACAGGTCCCGCAGCACGATCTCGCGTGACCAGCCGTCCCACAGCAGCAGGTGGTAGCTCAGCAGCAGGCCGTCGCGGTCGTCGGGCAGGCGCACCACGGTCAACCGGATCAGCGGCGGCTCGTCCAGGTCGAAGCCCGTGTCGCGGTCATGGGCGCGCAGGGCGTCGACTTCCGCGTCCGTCGACAGGACGACCGTGCGGACATCGACCCGCCGACCCGCTGCGAGGACCTGGACCGGGTTTCCGCCTGCATCGGTGCTGAAACCGGCTCCCACGACCGGGTGCCGCGCGATCACGTACGCCATCGCCTCGGCCAGCGAGTCGGTGTCCAGCCGCCGGTCGAAGGTGAAGTAGCTCTGGGCGACATAGGGTCCGGCCGAGCCCGCCAGCTGGGCCTGGAAGAACAGGCCCCTTTGAAGCGGGGTCACCGGTGCCGTCCGCTCGGCAGTCTCGGAGGCGTCCGCGATCCGCTCCAGCGCGCGCCGCCAGTGCTCGGTGAGCTCGTCGGGGATGCCCTCGGCGAGGGTGAAGGCCGCACGCAGGCTTCCGGTGGCCGCGTCGATCCACGCGTTGACCTCGACGGCGTACGGGCTGCCCTGATCGCCGCCGGCGAGGTGCAGCGCCTGGGACTCGCTGCCCCGGCCGAGGTAGTTGAACAGCACCTGCGGGCGCGCGTTCAGCAGTGCGGCCGTCTGCGGGTTGAGGTACCTGAGCTGGCCGTAGGCGACCTGCCCGCGCTCGTCCGGCTGGCGCTCCGCGACCTCGCGCGCCGCCGCGACGGGGTCGGTGTGCGCCGTGAGCCGTACGGGCGCGATGGAGGTGAACCAGCCGACCGTGCGGGTGTAGTCGTGGTGTTCGAGCACCGGGACCCGGCCATGCCGCTCCAACTCGATCGCGAGATCGCCTGGCGACGGCTGGATGGACGTCAGCGCGGTTCGCAGCGCGCCGCACAGCAACTCGGTGAGACCGACGCCGAGCGCGGCGGGCGCGGTACGCGTCACGCGGGCGGTCAGGTCGGGCGAGACCTCCACCATGGTCTCCCGCAGCCCTTCGATCACGGGCAGCAGCACGGGCGCTTCGAGCGTGCCGACCCAGTGCCCGAGGTCGTCGACCACCTGGGCGGACTGGGTGGTCAGCGCGTCGGCGTACTCGGCGTAGGACGTGGTCGGTGGCGCCAAGGGCGCCCCGCGCATGGCGGCGGCCAGGTCGTCCAGCAGGATCAGCCAGGACACCGAGTCGACGGCGAGGTGGTGCACGGTGACCACCAGGGTCCGGCTCGCCGCCAGCCACGAGAACGCGATCACCTCTCCGGACTCGGGATCGAGCCGCCCGGCGGCTTCGTTCGCCGCGCTCGTCGCGTCGGTCGCGTCCGTACGGACGACGGTGACCGCGCGGGCGGATTCGGTGCGCAGGGCCCACACCCCGTGCTCGACGCGCAGCCGCAGCCGGAGGGCCGGGTGCGCGGCCACGACGGCGTTCGCGGCGCGCTCGGCGTCGGCGAACCCGGTGCCCTCGGCCGCCACCAGCGTCCTGGCCTGGGCGAACCGGGCGAGGGAGCCGCCCAGTTCCCGCTGCCGCAGGATGATCGGCGTCGGCGTCAGCGGGCCGTCCTCGTGGCGGGCGGGCGCGGACGCCGGGTCCTGCGGCGTGCGTGTCCCCAGGTGCTCGGCGAGTGCGCGCGGCGTCCTGAACAGGAACACGTCTCGCGGGGCGATCGGCAGCCCGAGCGCCCTGGCCCGGTTGACCACGGTGATGGCGACGATGCTGTCGCCCCCGGCCCTGAAGAAGTCGGTGTCGCCGTCCGCGTCGGAGCCGGGTAGCGTCTCGGCGAAGATGCCGGCCAGAGCGGCAAGGGTGGAGTCACTCGTGGCCACCGGGGTGTCGTCCCGCGCCGCGTGTTCGATCAGGGCCTTGCGGTCCAACTTGCCGTTGACCGTCAGCGGCAGGGCGTCGACCGGCAGCACCCGGCCCGGCACCATGTGCACGGGCAGCTTCGCCGACAGGAGACCGTCGAAGTCGTCGGGCACGCGACCCACGACATGCGCGACCAGGTGATCGCCGCTGTCGGCCACGGTGACGGCCACATCGACGACGCCGCCGAGCTCCCTGATCGCGGACTCCACCTCGCCGAGTTCGATCCGGAAACCCTTGAGCTGCACCTGATCGTCGGCGCGGCCGGCGAACTCCAGCTCCCCGTCGAGGGTACGGCGGGCGAGGTCGCCCGTGTGGTACATGCGGGAGCCGTCGCCCGCGAACGGGTTCGCCACGAACCGGCCCGCGGTGAGCCCCGGCCTGCCCAGGTAGCCGAGCGACACCTGGTCGCCGGCGACATAGATGGCGCCCACCCGGCCCGGCGGCACCTGCCGGAGCCGATCGTCGAGCAGGTAGGTGACCAGGCCGGGGATCGGGCCACCGATCGGGCTGACGTCGTCGCCGAAGGCGAAGTCCTCGTCGGTCAGCACCCGGTGCGTGACGTGGACGGTGGTCTCGGTGATGCCGTACATGTTGACCAGCTCGGGCGAGCCGGTGCCGTGCCGCTCGACCCAGCCGCGCAGCCGCCCGAGATCCAGCGCCTCGCCGCCGAAGATGATCCGGCGCAGTGCGGTGAGCGGCTCGCCGGCGTGCCGGTCGGCCTCGATGAACTGGTAGAACGCCGACGGGGTCTGGTTGAGCACGCTCACTCCGCGCTCGCGGACCAGCCGGTGGAAGTCGACCGGAGAGCGGGTCAACCCGTACTCCGGCACCAGCAGCTCACCGCCGTGCGCCAGCGCGCCCCACAGCTCCCACACCGCGAAGTCGAACGAGTAGGAGTGGAACTGGACCCACACGTCGCGCGGACCGAAGTCCATGTCGGGCTGGGTGTTCGCGAGCAGCGCCAGCACGCTGGAGTGCGGGACGACGACCCCCTTGGGCCTGCCGGTCGACCCGGAGGTGTAGATCACGTACGCCGGGTCGTGCCGGCTGACCTCGGGCGCGGTGGTGTCCAGCGGCAGTTCGTCTCCCTGCACGAGCACGCGGGCGGGCACGCCCGCCCTGGCCGACAGCTCCGTGAAGCGGTCCTGCTGTCCCCGCTCCACGAGAACGACCTGCGGGGCGGCGTCAGCGAGGATGTACTCCAGCCGCTCATCCGGGTACGCCAGATCCAGCGGCACGTACGCACCGCCCGCGGAGACGATCGCGACCAGCGCTACGACCTGCTCAAGGGAACGCGGAACGGCGACGGCGACCCGTTTGCCCGGTCCGACACCGGCCGCGCGCAGCGCCGAGGCCAGCTCGTTCTTCGCGTCCGCCAGTTCGCCATAGGTCAGCGACCGGGTGCTGCCGTCGAGACCGCATCGGGTGACGGCGGTGGCGGCCGGGTCGCGGTTCGCGGCGGCGTCGAACAGTCCCCCCAAGGTCGTCGGGGTGATCCGCGCGGGGCGTCGGGCGTCGTCGGGCGCCAGGTCGTCGACCAGCTCGTCCGGCCGGGTGAGCAGGCCGGTCAGGGTCCGGTCGAACGTGCGCAGGATCGCCTGGGCGCTCGTCTCCCGCAGCGACTCGCTGTCGTAGATCAGGTTGAAGCGCGGACGACCGTCGAGTGTGCGCTCCACCACCAGCGTCAACGGGTAGTGCGGGGCGCCCTCGTTCACGATGCCGGTGATGACGAGCTCGTCGCCGGGCCTCCGCAGACTGTCCAGATCCGTGGCGACGTCGAACACCACCAGGGTGTCGAACAGGGGACCGCTGCCGGCCTGGCGGCCGATCCTGGTCAGCGAGACATGCTGGTGCGGCAGCACCGCGCTCTGGTGTTCCCGCACGGAGGCGAGCAGTTCGCGCGCCGTGGTGGTGCCGGCCCATCGGGCGCGCACGGGGATCGTGTTGATGAACAGACCCACCATGTCCTCGATGCCGGGCACATCCGCGTCACGCCCGGACACCGTCGAGCCGAACACCACGTCCTTGCCGTGCACGATGCCGCCCAGCGTCACCGCCCACGCGCTGTGCACGGCGACACTCAGCGGCACACCCGCCGACCGGACGGCCGCGTCGATGTCGTCACCCGGCTCCACGGCGGTGTCGGCGAACCGGTCGGACGGGGTGTGCCCCTCGGCGACCAGCGCGGGGCCGGGCAGACCGGCGAGCTGATCGCGCCAGACCCGGTCGCTCTCGTCATCGTCGCGTTCGGCGAGCCGGCGCACGTAGTCGGGGAAGCCGCCGCGCGGGTACCCGGTCCCCGGCGCGTGATACTCGGTCAGCAGCGCGCGCAGCATCGGGGGCACCGACCAGCCGTCGGCGATGATGTGGTGCACGGTCTGCACCAGGACGGTCCCGCCGGACCCCGCGCGGATGAGCGTGTACCGCATCAGCGGGCCGGTGGCCAGGTCGAACCCGGCGCGGCGGTCCCGCTCGGCGTGGTCGCGGATCTCGTCGTCGGTGATGCCGGGGCGGTCCAGCACGGTGAACGGCGCCTCCACACCGCTCTCCAGTACCGAGACCACGCGGCCGTCGGCGAGGGCCACGAACCGCGCGGCCAGGTTCGGGTACAGCGTGAGCAACCGGGTGGCCGCCGCCGTGAGCCGGTCGGCGTCCACCTCGCCGTCCAGCGCCAGTAGCTGCTGCTCGACGTAGCTGCCCGCCGAGTCGTCGTCGAAGACCGAGTGGAAGTACAGGCCCTCCTGCAACGGGGTCAGCGGCAGGATGTCCAGCAGCGCCGGGCCGTCCAGGGCGTCGACATCGGCCTGTGTGAGGGCCACCGCGCCGAAGTCGCTGGGGGAATGGCCGCCCTGGTCGAGTACGGCGAGGCCCGCCAAGGCCACCCGGAAGTACTCGCCGATCGTCGCGATGTCCTCGTCGGTGAACATCCCGGCCGGCCACGAGATGGTGGTGACCAGCTCGTACTCGCCGGTCGAGCCGGGTTCGGCGATCGCGTTGAACTCCAGGACGCGCGGCAGGCGCATCCTCGGGTCGCGCTTCTCACCCAGGTGCCCTGTGGCGCCCGCGAGCTGCCAGTCCCCGGACTCGCCCGCGTCGAAGCGGCCGAGGTAGTTGAACAACACCTGCGGGGCGGACGCGTCGAACTCGGCGCCGGCCAGGTACCGCAGGGCGCCGTACGACACGCCGTTGCCCGGCACCCGGGCGAGGTCTTCCTTGACCGCCTTGAGCGCGGCGGACAGGTACTCGGGGTCGGTGAAATCGGCTGCCGCGCCAGGGTCCACGGTCACCGGGAACAGCGTGGTGAACCAGCCCACGGTTCGCGACAGCTCCGGCTCGAAGCCCGCGGCGCCTGCCACGAACCGCCCTTCGCGGCCGTGGCCCTCGAGTTCGATGTGCGCGAACGTCTGATCCTGCCCGAGGTCGCGGCGCCACCGGGCGAGGGTGACGGCGAGCGCGGTCAGCAGCACGTCGTTGACGCCCGCGTGGAACCGCGCGGGAATCTCGCCCAGCAGCGCGGCTGTGACCTCGGGGTTGACCGAGACGGCCTGAACCCTCTCACCTGCGACGGTGTCGGCTCGGGACAGTGGACGCCTGCCCACCGGTCCGTCCGCTCCCGGCAGGGGACGCTGGAAGTAGCCGCGGTCGGCGTCGAACGCCGCGCGCTCCAGCAACTGCGTCCAGCGCCGGAACGACGTGCCCACCGGGGGCAAATCGATCGGCGTGCCCGAGGCGAGCTGCCGCCACGCCGTGGCCAGGTCCTCCATCAGGACCCGCCAGGACACGCCGTCGACCACCACGTGATGGACGACCACGACCAACTGCCGTGCCTCGCGCCGCCAGACAGCACGATGCATCACGCCGTCGTCCGGGTCCAGAGCGGCGGTGGCGAGCTCGACGCACTCGTCGAGCGGCCGGTCGCTCTCCTGCCACCCCGCGACGGCCTGGCCCGCCTCCGGAACGTCGAAGCCCCAGCGGTCGCCGCGCACCAGCTTGGCGCGCAGCAGGTCATGCCGCCTGACCACGGCGGCGAGAATCGCGTCGAGGGCATCGGCGGTCAGGTCCGCCGGGGTGTTCAGCACCACCGACTGCACGAAGCCGTCGATCGCGTCCGTGGTCTCGCCGAGCCACCGCACGATGGGCGCCCCCGTGACGGAACCGGTCGCGACATCCCCGTGGTCCACTGTGGAGACATCATCTCGGCTCGCCACCGCCGCCAGCGCCCCCACAGTGGTGTTGGTGAAGATCTGCCTCGCCGTGACGTAGAGTCCCGCGTCGCGCAGCGCGCTCAACAGCGAGATCGCCAGAATGCTGTCGCCGCCGAGCGTGAAGAAGTTCTGGTCGACACCGACCTCGTCCAGCCGTAACACCGACGCGACCGCCGCGCACACCACGCGCTCGTTCTCGGTGGCGGGCGGGATGAGCGTACCCGCGTTGATCACCGGCTCCGGCAACGCGCGCCGGTCCAGCTTGCCGTTCGGCGTGAGGGGGAACTCCTTCAGTACGACGATGTGCGCGGGCACCATGTACTCGACCAGGTGCTCGACGGCCCACGCCGTGACCTCGTCCGCCCGCAGGTCCTCGCTCCCGGCCGCCGGGATCACATACCCCACCAGGTATGTGCCGCCCGCCGCGTTCTTCTTCGCGACGACACAGGTGTGCCGTACCCGGGGGTGCTCCGCGAGACCGACCTCGACGTCCTCGATCTCCAGCCGCATGCCGCGGATCTTGATCTGGTTGTCGGCCCGGCCGAGGAAGTCCAGCGACCCGTCCGGGGCGAACCGCGCGAGGTCACCGGTCCGGTACAGCCGGGACCCGTCCCCGGCGAAGGGGTTCGCCACGAACTGGGACGCCGTCAGGCCGGGCGCGTTGACGTACCCGCGCCCCAGGAGGAACCCGCCCACGTACAGCTCGCCGCCGACGCCGACCGGGACCGGGCGCAGCTCCTCGTCCAGCACGTACAACTCGGTGTTGGGGTTGGCCTTGCCGATCGACGTCGACAGGCGTTCCGCCGCCCACCGGTAGATGACGTGCGAGACGCCGATCGTCGTCTCGGCCGGGCCGTAGCCGTGGTACATGGGGATGTCGAGCCGGGTGCGGAACCGTTCGTACAGCTCCGGGGTCAGCACCTCGCCGCCGCACCACACGTGCCGCAGGCTGTCCAGCCGCCCGGAGTCGCCCGCGATCTCCAGCAGCACGTCCAGCATGGACGACACCAGGTAGGTGAAGGTGACGCGCTGCTCGGCGATCACGCTCAGCAGGTGGTGCGGGTCGCGTTCGCCGCCGGGTCGCAGGACCACCAGCCTGCCGCCGCACACCAGAGGCAGGAAGATCTCATTGATGGAGATGTCGAACGACAGCGGCGCCTTGAACAGCGACGCGTCGTCGTGGCCGAAGCCCAGGATCTCGTTGCCCTGCCACAGCAGGCGCTCGCTGATCGCCTCGTGCCGGATCATCGCGCCCTTGGGCCGCCCGGTGGAACCGGACGTGAAGATCACGTACGCCAGGGCGGGGCCGGGGATGGCGACCTCGGTCCTCTCGGTGGAGTACGAACCGAACCGCCAGTCGCCGAGGTCGACGGCCACGGCTTCGGGTTCACCCGCGTCGTGCTCGCCGGAGTCGTTGAGCTGCACCACGACCCGGGCGTCGGCGACGACGACCGCTCGGCGCGCGGCGGGCCACTGCGGATCGAGCGGCACGAACGCGCACCCCGCCTGGAGCACGCCCAGCAGACCGATGACCATCTCGGCGGAGCGGCCCAGCGAGATCCCGACCACCTGTTCGGCGGTGAGCCCGCGGTCGATCAGGTGGTGGGCCAGCTGGTTGGACAGCTCGGCCGCTTCACGGTAGGTCAGCGACCGGTGTTCGTCGACGATGGCGATGGCGTCCGGCCTGGTCCGGGCCTGCTCGCGGAACATCTCCACGATGGTCGGGCGGACCCGGTCGACCTTGTTGTCGTTCCACTCGGCCAGCGCCTCGAGCCGCGCCGCCACGCTGGACGGGCTGACGGTGCCCAGGGGCCGGTCCGGGAAGTCGGCCAGGTCGTCCAGCGCGAGCTGCGCGTCGGTCAGCACGACGCCCTCGGGGACGGTGATGCTCCGGTCGTCCGCGCCGACCTCCCAGCAGTCGGCCCCGTCCCCGCCGTTGTCGACCCACCCGAGGACGTCGGCGAACAGGGTGCCGGGGATGAGGTCGAGGCCGTCGGGGCTCTGACCCGTCGCCCAGTAGGCCAGCCCGATGGCGCACGCTTCGGTGATGGTCCTGTCGGGATATTCGCCGGTTCGCCGGCGCACGTCGGCCAGGCGCGCGGGAGAAAGCAGTGCCAGACGAGTGCTCGGTTCCATCATCGAAGACTCAGCCGTCCTTCCAAATAAGGTTAGCCTTACCTTAGTTGCCTTCGCGCCACGCACGCCACAGTCGCGCGTACCGGCCGCCCAGAGCCAGCAATTCCTCATGGGTTCCCTGCTCCACCACGCGTCCCGCGTCCAGCACGGCGATTCGGTCCGCCGCCATCGCCTGGGTCAGCCGGTGTGCCACGAACAGCGTGGTGCGGCCCCGGCACGCGGCCGACACGGCCCGCTCCAACTCGGCGGCGCCCTGGCTGCCCGCCTCGGCGGTCGACTCGTCCAGCACCACCACCGGCGATCGGCCCAGCACCAGCCGAGCCAGGGCGATCTGGGCCACCTTGGTGCCGTCCAGGCGCTCACCGCCCTCGCCGACCACCGTGTCCAGCCCGTCGTGCAGCGCCGCCACCCACGTATCGGCGCCGACCGTGCGCAACGCGTCCATCAGCTCGGCATCGGTCGCCTTCGGCGCGGCCAGCCGCAGGTCGTCGGCGAGCGGACCGGAGAACACGTGCGTCTCCTGCGTCAGGATGCTCACCAAGGCCCGCGCCTCGGCCTCGTTCAGGCCGGCGAGGTCGGTCGATCCGATGCGCACCGACCCGGCCTGCGGGGTTCCGATGCCCGCGATCAGCGCCGCCAGGGTCGTCTTGCCCGCGCCCGTCGCCCCCACCAGCGCGAGCGAACCGCCCGCCGGGATCGCCAGGTCGACGTCCCGCAGGACCGGCCCCTCGGAATCGGGATAGCTGAACGTCACCCCTTCCACCGTCACCGGGTACGGCCCGGCCTCCGCCGGCGCGACGGCCACATCGCCCACCAGCCGTTCGTCCGGGGCCTCGCCCAGCACCCCGACCAGCCGGGTCAGGCTCGCGCCCGACTTCTGCGCCTCGTCGAAGGTGAACAGGATGGCGCCCAACGGGGTGAACAGCCGGTGGAACAGCAGCGGGGCCACCGACACCTCGCCCAGGGTGGCGGCATCGGCCTCCAGCAGGAGGTACCCCACCACGATGATCAGGACCAGCCCGATGAACTCGGCGCGGTTCTCCCTGCCGACGAACCGGCCGAAGTACCGGAACACCTCGACGCCGAGATCGCGCACCCGCCACGACTCGCTGGTGACCTTCTCGCGGACGGCGCACTCAAGGCGGTACGCCCGGACGGTGTCGATCCCGTTCAGGCCGCTGATCAGCGCCTGCGCGCGGTCGGCCTGGGCTTCCCGCTGCCGCTGGTAGAGCGGCGCGGACCGGGGGAGATACCAGCGGAGGGCCAGCCCGTACGCGGGCAGCGCGCCGGCGCCCGCCAGACCGAGCCGCCAGTCCAGCCCGAACATGCCGGCCGTGGCGATGACGACCAGCACTCCCGCCGAGAGCACCGTGGGGACGGCCGCCCGGATGCCCTTGGACACCACGGCCACATCGTCACCGACCCTGGACAGCACATCGCCCCGGCCAACCTGCTCGATCCGTGCGCTCGGCATGCCCAGCACCGCCCGGACGGCGCCTTCCCGCAGCCGCGCGAGCAGATCCGCGCCCAGCCGCCCGATCAGGTACGTCGACGCCGCGGTGGCCGCCGCGCCGAGCAACACGGCGACCACCATCAGCACCCCGATCGTGACCAGGATCGACCGCGGTTCGCCCCCGACCACCCCGTCGACCACCTGGCCGAGCAGGAGGACCGGCAGCACTTGGAGCGCTGCCCCGGCCACCGTGGTGAGGGCGGTGGCGATCGTCAGCCATGGCACCTCGCGGCAGTGCGCCGCGACCCATCGGGTGGCCTCGCGTCCGGTCGCCGTGCGCAGGATGGCCGAGGCGACGGGCGTGTCGGTGGTGCTCACATCCAGACCACTGGACAGAACGCGTTCACCGGCATCTAGCCGACCGACTTGACGAGCTCGTCGATCGCGTACGGCAGGGACAGCAGGGTGCCCTGCGACATGGCCGCGCCGATCGCCGGGCCCTCGCTGTCCAGCAGGTACGACACCTTGCCGCCCTTGACCGCGGGCAGGTTGGCGAACAGCTTGAACTTCTTCAGCGCGTCCTGGTCCGCCTGGTCGGCGATGACGAAGATGCGGTCGACGTCGATCAGGTCGATGCGCTCAGGGGACAGCACGGTGTAGAAGCTGCCGCCGGCGATCTCGTCGATCGCCGTCGCGCCCTTGAAGCCGATGCCCGACACCATGCGTCCGCGCACGTCGGTGGTGGTGAACGGCGCGACCGAGTTCTTGTACCAGGACACCGCGACCGCGGTCTGGTTCGCGAACTCCGGGTTCGCCTTACGGGCCGCGTCGAGCTTGTCCTCGATGCCCTTGACCAGCTTCGCGCCCTCGTCCGCCTTGCCGAGCGCCTTGGCGATGTGCACCGCGTTGTCCTGCCACGGCGCGCTGAACGGCTCCGCCTCGGTCTTGGTACGGCCCACCGTCGGGGCGATCTTGGAGAGCCGGTCGTAGGCGGCCTGGTCGATTTCGGAGTAGACCGCGATGATCAGGTCCGGTCGCAGGGCGGCGATCTTCTCGTAGTTCGGGCCGGAGTCCCCGTTGTTCATGACGACCTCGGGGCGGGTGTCGCCCCACTTGTCCTTCACCCAAGGCCACTGCGTGTTGATGTCGGGAGTCTTGCCCGGCGGGTTCGCGTACTGGTCGACCATGCCGACCGGCTTCACGCCGAGCGCCAGGATGGCCTGGTCATCGGTGTAGCCGACGGAGACGACCCGCTGGGGGGCCTTGGTGATCTGGGTGGACCCGAACGCGTGCTCCACGGTGACCGGGAACGCGCCGCCCGTGGTGGCCGCGGTGGTGACCGTCGGCTTGTCCGCCGAGTCGGAACCGCATCCCGCGAGGAGGCCGACGCCGAGGGCCGCGGTGGACAGCGCTGCCACAAACCGCCGCAAGGTCGTCGTAACTGTCGTTCGGTGGAGAAGCATCCGGAATCCCTTGCTTTCGTGCTATCCGCTGCGGCCCTGACAAAGGGCAGGCAAACCGTAACACGCAGGGATTAGGTTAGGCTAACCTCACTGTCTCTTGTCGAGGCTGACATGGCTGCGACCGATCGGCACGATGAGCGGCCGGTCACTCACCGGATCGTCGATCACCCTGGCACGCAACCCGAACGCCTCGTGCAGCAGGTCAGCGGTGATCACGTCACGCGGGTGCCCCTGCGCCAGAATCGACCCCGACTTCATCACGATCAGGTTGTCGCTGTAGCGCGTGGCCAGGTTGAGGTCGTGCAGCACCATGACCACGGTGCACCCCGACTCGTGCAGGTCGTCCACCAGGTCGATCACATCGATCGCGTGCGCCAGGTCCAGATAGGTGGTCGGCTCGTCCAGCAACAGCAGGTCGGTGCCCTGGGCCAGGGTCATCGAGATCCAGACGCGCTGACGCTGTCCACCGGACAGCGCGTCGACCGGGCGGTCGGCCAGGTCGGACACCCCGGTCATGGCCAGCGCGCGCTCCACGACGGCGGCATCGTCCGATGACCACTGCCGCAGCCAACTCTGGTGCGGATGGCGCCCCCTGGCGACCAGGTCGGCCACCGTCAGCCCCTCCGGCGCGACCGGGGCCTGGGGGAGCAGGCCGAGCTTCTTCGCGACATCCCTGGTCTTGAGCTTGACGATGTCCTCACCGTCCAGCACGACCGTCCCCTTGGTCGCCTTGAGCAGTCGCGACAGGGTCCGCAACAGGGTGGACTTCCCGCAGCCGTTGGGGCCGATGATCGTGGTGATCACGCCTGGCGGGATCACCACGTCGAGGTTGTCGATGACGACCCGGCCGCCGTAGCCGACGGTGACACCCTTGGCCGCCAGTCGTGAGACGTCCTTGAGCCCGAACTTGACTTCGGTGAGGTTATGCGTGATCACAGGCCCACTTTACTTAGGTTAGCCTAACTTCACATCCCTTTTCTGAGGTTCGCCCGAACCAGCAGGTAGACGAGGAAGGGGCCGCCGATCGCGGCGGTGACCACGCCGACCGGGAGAGTGACCGGCAGCGCCGTACGCGCCACCAGGTCCGAGCCGATCAACAGCAGCGCGCCCACCAGCCCGGAGGCCAGCAGCGGTGGCGTCGGGTACCGCGACAGCCGCATCGCCACCTGCGGCGCCACCAGCGCGACGAACGGGACCGGGCCCGCCGCGCTCACCGCCACACCGGCCAGCAGCACCGCGCACAACAGCAGGACCGCCCGCACCATCGAGTATCGGACACCCAGGCCCGCCGCGACCTCGTCACCGAAGTGCATCGGCCTCAGGTGGAACGCGACATACGACACGATGGCCATGAGGGCGAGCGTGCACCACAGTGCCACCCAGACCTCGCCCCACGATCGGTTGTCCAGCGAGCCGACCAACCACGCCTGGGCCCGGGCCACGTCCCGGATGTCGGCCGTGACCAGCAGCCAGACCCTGATCGCCTCCATCACAGCGCTCACCGAGATGCCGATGAGGATGAGCCGGAGGCCGTCGATCCCGCGCCGCCACGCCAGGAAGTACACCAGCAGACCCGTGCCGAGCCCGCCCGCGAGTGCCGCCGCGGACAGGCCCACGGAGCTGACGATCGCCGCGGCGGCCCCACCCGACACCGTCACCAGGAACACCGCGACCGCGCTCGCGCCCCCGGTGATCCCCAGAATGTCCGGGCTGGCCAACGGGTTGCGCGCGATGGACTGCGTGATCGCCCCGGACACCCCCAGCGCGACCCCCACGATGAGCCCGGCCAGGGCACGCGGCATCCGCAGGTCCATGACCACGAACTCGTCGACCCGCTCACCCTGGCCGAAGATCGTGGCGATCACCTGGGGCAGGCCGATGGGGAAGTCCCCGACGCCGATGGACAGGCAGAACACCAGAAAGGTCGCCGCCATCAGCAGCAGCGTGACGAACACCATCCAGGGCCGCCACACGAACGACGCGCGGCCGAGCCGTACGCCTGGTGCCACCGACCGCTTCACCGTTGTCTCGTTCATGCCTTCTTGAACTTTCCGCGCCACACCAGCGCCGCGAAGAACGGGGCGCCGACGAGAGCGACGACGATGCCCGCCTGCAACTCACCCGGCCGCGTCACCACGCGCCCCACCATGTCACAGACCAGCAGGACAACCGCGCCGAGCAGCCCCGCGTACGGCACCAGCCAGCGATAGTCCGGCCCGGTGAGATACCGGGCGAAGTGGGCCACCATGAGCCCGAGAAACGCGATAGGGCCGCACGCTGCCGTCGTCGCGCCCGCCAGCAGGGTGATGGCGACGATCCCGATGGTCCGGCTCAGCGCGATGTTCACCCCCAGCCCGCGCGCCACATCGTCACCCAGGTTGAGCAGGTTGAGGGCGGGCAGTGTGGTCAGCGCCAGCACCAACCCGACCACGACGAACGCGACCACCGGCCAGATGACGTCGAATCCGACACCGGCCACCGTGCCCGCGTTCCAGAACCGCAGCGCGTTCAGCGACGCCTGGTCCGTCAGCGAGACCGCCGTGGTCATCGCCGCCAGGAAGACCGCGATCCCCTGCCCGGCCAGCGCGAGCGTCAACGGGCTCCCCGCCCCCTGGCCGATGCTCGCCAGCCCGAACACGATGACACCGGCGACCCCCGCCCCGAGGAAGGCGAACCAGACGTACTGGTACGGATTGGTGAGCCCGAACAGGCTGATCACCGATACCACGGCGAACGAGGCTCCGGCGTTCAGCCCCAGCAACCCTGTGTCGGCGATCGGGTTACGCGTGTACCCCTGGATCAACGCCCCGGCGACCCCCAAGGCGACGCCCGCCACGATCGCGAGCACGGTCCGGGGCACCCGTACGGACTGCACGATGAGCGTGATCTCGGTGAGCCGCTGGTCGGAGCCCGGCACCGCGAACAACCCCTGCCACACCTCCGCGGGACTCAACGCGCGCGCGCCGACCGCCATCGACACCGCCCCCGCGACCACGAGGATCACGACAAGCGCGCCCACCCCCACAACCCGCCGCCAGCGGGTCTCCATGGCCCCGGCCGCGGGACGTTTCTCCACAGTCGCAACCATGTCGACGTACGTCATCCCTTCGATCCACCGGGGACGCACGGCCACTGGGGCAGAACCGCAGCCACCATCCGCTCCCCATCAATTTAGGTAAAGCTATCCTTGGTTGGCGCCGAAGGAGTAGGGGAGTGCGCATGGAGAACACCTTCGCCAGGTTCGGGCTTGCCGGGAAACCCGGTACCGACGAGTTCTGGGCGGCGGCGAGGACACCCGTGTCCGTACCCGCCGGCGACGGCGGCGGGTGGGTGACCCTGTTCCTGTGGCGCGGCTCCCCGGCGAGCATCGGCTTCGAGAGCTGGTCGGAGCCGGTACCGCTACGCCGATGGGGCGACACGGACTGCTGGTACGCCGAGGTGGTCATGCCCGCGCGGCTGCGGGTGACCTACCGGTTCCGCACAGACGACGCGGCGTACGCCGACCCGTTCAACCCGGTCGGCGCGGGCGGTGACCGGTCCATCGCCGCGACCCCGGACGCCCCTGCCCAGCCGCACTGGCCTGCCATCGGCGCCGCCGACGTCCTGCCCCTCCCGCGCACCCGCCTCCGCTGGACCAGCGAACGGCTCGGCGGACGGCGCACCGTGCGAGTCCACCCGGCGGGCGGTGGCGGACCGATGGTCCTGCTGCTCGACGGGGACGACTGGCTGTACCTGCACCCGGCCATGACCGCGTTCGACTCGGCCATCGCCCAAGGCGAGATGCCCGCCGTCACGCTCATCTTCCTGCCCGCCCAGGCCAGGGACGCCGAGTTCGGATGCAGGCCCGAACTGTGGGAGGCGATCCGGGACGAACTGCTGCCGCTGGTAGCCGAAAGCGGCGTACCTGCAGACCGCGACCGGCTGGTGGTCACCGGGCAGAGCCTCGGCGGACTGAGCGCGATGTACGGGGCACTGGAGTTCCCGGATCTCGTGTCCGGCGTCGCATGCCAGTCGGCGTCGTTCTGGTGGACGCCCGACGCCGTGAACCTGGCGGACCCCATGAGCGGCCCGGTCGGCGGTGCCATCGCCACGCGCCTGCGGGAGCGCCCCGATCTGTCCGGACTGCGGGTCGCGTTCGACGTGGGGGAACACGAGACGCGGATGCTGCCGCACTGCGAACTGGTCGAGACCCTGGCCGAACAGGCCGGCGCGACCGTGCGGGTCTCGCGGTCGGCCTCCGGCCACGATCGAGCGGGATGGCGACACGCCCTGCTCAGGGATGTCGCCTGGGCGCTCGCCTAGATGTACTCAGCCATCAGTTCCTTTGGACACAGGCTCCAAAGCGACGCCTTGCCGAGGGTCGATCGCGGCCCACGGGTCGGCCGGGATCACTTGGACGCACCGCCCGTCCTCGTCCACCATGCGGCCGTAGATCTTCACTTGCCGCAGGATCAGCCGTCGTTCGGTGACGGAAACGCTGGGGAATCCCCTGGTGAGCCGGATCAGCAGCTCCTCGAGGTGCTCGAAGGAGCGCAGGTTGACGATGAGAGCGAGGTTGGTCGAACTGGCGACGGCCGCGCACATCCGGGTCTCCGGCCAGTCGGCCAGGCGGGACCCCACGGCTCGCAGGTCGGTGTCCGGGATGGTCAGCCACAGGAACGCCATCGAGTGCCATCCGGCGAGCCTCCGCGCGACGTCACAGCGGAAGGCGATGTCACCGTTGCGCTGGAGCCGGTCGAGCCGGCGCCGGACCGCCTGCGGAGTGGTACCGAGTTCCTCGGCGAGATCGGTGTAAGTACGCCGCCCGTCGCGGCTGAGGGCCAGGAACAACGCTCGGTCAAGTAGCCCGAACGGGCGGATCTCCTGCGGCGGCGGGCCGATGGCCTCACGTATCTGCTCGGTCTGCGTACTGTTCATCACGCCCAGGCGCCAGACCATTCCGCCGAAGAGACCGCCGAACACGTGGCTGCGCATCCGGATCACGTGCGGCAACCGCGGCAAGCCGTTCAGCAGGACGTTCGTCGTGGCGGCCAGGGTCGACGCGACGATGTTGGCGAAGACGTGGTATTCGCCGCTGGTGATGCCGACCGTGCTGACATAGGGCAGTTCCGCCAGACGCGTGGCGACCTCCATCTCGGTGCCGGGCGAGCAGGTGAGTTCGATGATCCCGCCGTGGGCGCGCGCGTTGCTGTTCGCGATGCTCACCCACGCCGCGCCGGCGTCCTCGAGCCGCTGCCATCGACGGGCCAGGGTGATCGGAGCCACCCCCAGCACGCGACCGAGCTTGGTCCAGCTCACCCGCGGGTTGATCTGCAACGCGTCCACCAGAGCCAGATCGGTCTCGTCCAACAGCCCGGTCTCGCTGTCATTTCTCAACATTTAGATCAGGCCATCAGTCGGTATCCATCAGTTTCCGCACCATATCCGACATTGCGTGCACGCTTTGACGACGCCCCACTCGGCGACGACACCAGGACGGAGTGCACCATGGCCAACACCCCCAGCGACACTCGGCGCGACAGCCGCCGTGACGCGCTTTACCGCAAGATCGGCACGCGACTGCTGCCGCTGCTGCTGGTCTGCTACGTATTCGCGGCTTTGGACCGCGTCAACCTCAGCTTCGCGAAGCTCCAGATGAGCGAGGACATCGGGATCAGCGAGGCTGCCTACGGCCTCGGCGCTGGGATCTTCTTCCTCGGCTACGTCCTGTTCGAAGTGCCCAGCAACCTGATGCTGACCAAGATCGGCACCCGCAAGACCATCATGCGGATCATGATCCTCTGGGGTCTGACCTCCGCCGGGATGATGTTCGTGCAGGACATGACCAGCTTCCTGGTCCTGCGATTCCTGCTCGGCGTGTTCGAGGCCGGCTTCGCGCCGGGCATCATCTTCTTCCTCAGCTACTGGTATCCAGCCGTACGGCTGGCCGCGCCCACGGCGTTGTTCATGCTCGCAGGTCCCATCAGCTCCATGTTCGGTGGAGTGGTCTCCACATGGATCATGACCGCATTCGACGGCGCGTGGGGCTTGGCCGGGTGGCAGTGGATGTTCGTCCTCGAAGGGCTGCCCACGGTACTGCTGGGGTTCGTCGTGTGGCGCACCCTCGCCGACTCGCCCGCCCAGGCCCGGTGGCTCAGCGACGAGGAGAAGGCGCTGGTGAAGCAGGACGTCGACGCGGCGCGTAATCCGCAAGGGAAGCACGAGTTCCGTCAGGTCCTGCGCGACCCGCGCGTCTACGGCCTCGCGGTGAGCTACTTCTTCCTGATCAGCGGAATGTACGGGGCGATCTTCTGGTTGCCGACGATCCTGGCCGACAGCGGAGTCGAGAGCATCAGGGCCGTCGGCCTGTATTCGGCGCTGCCGTACGCCGCTTCGATCGTCATGATGATCGTGCTGAGCAGGCGCTCCGACCGGCGCGGTGAACGTCGCCTGCACAGCGCGGTTCCCGCGATCGTCGGCGCGGTGGCCATGGCCATCGCCGCGTTCACCACCGACCAGCTCGCCATCGCGTTGACGGCGATCGTGATCTCGACCGCGTGCAGCTGGGGATCCTATGCGGTGTTCTGGTCGATTCCCTCGCTGTATCTGTCCGGGACGGCCGCCGCGGGAGGCATCGCACTGATCAACAGCATCGGGCTGCTGGGCGGTTTCGTCAGCCCGTCGCTGCTCGGCTTCCTCAGGGAAGCCACCGGCGGCGACCTCGCAGGGCTGCTCGTCCTGGTCGGGATGTTGCTGGCCAGCGGCATCGGCATCGCCGCCACCCGCCTTCCCGCCCGAACCCGCTGACGGCGTTCACCACCGACGTTCACCATCACAGAGAGGATCGACCGTGCGCATCATGGTCGCCGGGTTCCAGCACGAGACCAACACCTTCGCCACGACACCGGCGACCTACGACAGCTTCGTCAACGGAGAAGGATTTCCCGCGCTGCGCCGGGGAGAGGCGCTCTACCAGCTGGAAGAGGTCAACATCGCGATGGGCGGGTTTCTCACCGCCATGCGAGCGCACGGCCACGACGTCGTACCCGTGATCTGGGCGGGAACCTGCCCGTCCGGGCGAGTCACCCGCGACGCCTATGAGCGCATCGCCGGGGAGATCCTCGACGCGGCGCGAACCATCCGTCCGGCCGCGATCTACCTCGACCTGCACGGCGCGATGGCGGCCGAGCACCTCGACGACGGCGAAGGCGAACTGCTCACCCGGCTGCGCGCGATCGTGGGCGGTGACGTCCCGATCGTGGTGAGCCTGGATCTGCACGCCAACGTCACCGAGCGCATGATGTCCACCGTGGACGCCGCGGTGGGACTCCGTACATACCCGCACGTCGACATGGCCGAGACCGGTCGTAGGGCAGCCGAACTGCTGCTGCGGTTGTGCTCTGGCGAACGCCTTCACCTGGAGTGGCGCCGGATCCCCTTCCTCATCCCGGTCAACAGTGGGTGCACCGAGCTGGAACCCGCCCGTAGCGTCTACGGCAGCCTCGATCGGCTGAACCGGGACGGCACCTGCCTGTCCTTCGCGGCGGGCTTTCCGGCCACGGACTTCCCCGAATGCGGCCCCGCCGTGTGGGGGTACGGCACCGACGCCGACGCGTTGCGCGGCAAGCTCGACACGCTCTACGAGGACATCGTCCGGCGCGAGGCCGACTGGCGGGTCAGCCTGCTGTCGCCCGCCGAGGCGATCGCCGAAGCGAGCAGAATCGCCGACGGCGCCTCCCGTCCGGTGGTGATCGCCGACACCCAGGACAATCCCGGCGCCGGCGGGGACGCCCGTACGACCGGCATGCTCCGCGCGCTGGTGAACGCCGACGCGCCTGCCGCCTTGGCCGCGATCTGGGATCCCGCCGCGGCGGCGGCGGCCCATGCCGCAGGACCGGGCGCGACCATCGGCATCGCGCTCGGCGGGCATCCGGGCATCACCGGCGCGGAGCCATACGAAGGGATGTTTGTGATCGAGCATCTTTCCGACGGCCGGTGCCGTTTCGAGGGCCCGATGATGCACGGCACCGAGATCGATTCCGGGCCGAGCGCCTGCCTGCGCATCGGCCCGGTGCGAGTGGGGGTGATCAGTACGAAGGTGCAGCTCATAGACCGTGCACAGCTCCGCATGCTCGGCATCCGGCCGGAACGGGAACGAATCGTCGTGCTCAAGAGCTCGGTTCATTTCCGCGCCGACTTCACCGCCGGCGCCGAAGCCGTCCTTGTCGCCGCGGCACCCGGCCCCGTCGCCGCCGACCCGGCCGACTTGCCCTGGCGACGCCTGCGCCCGGGTGTACGCACGAGCCCGCTCGGAAAGGCGGCGTCATGACCAGTGTTCTGATCACCAACGCCAGGGTGCTCGATGTACACGGAGGCGAGTACCTCGAGGGGACGAACATCCTCATTGCCGATGACTCGATCGCGGAGATCGGCGGGGGTGAGATCAAGGCGCTTCCCGAGAGCATCGTCATAGACGCGAAAGGGCGCACCGTCCTTCCCGGGCTCATCGACGGCCACGTGCATGTGACCGCCTCCACCGCTGACATGTCCGCGCTGGCCGAATGGTCACCGACCTATGTGGCCGCTCGGGCCGGCCACATCCTGCGGGACATGCTGCACCGCGGCTTCACCACCGTGCGCGACATGGGCGGCGCCGACCATGGCCTGGCCGACGCCGTCCGGGAGGGGTACTTCCCCGGTCCGCGCCTGCTGTTCGGCGGTAAGGCGCTCTCGCAGACCGGCGGTCACGGAGACATGCGCCATCCCAGCCGGATCGTGACCGACGATCATCCCTGTCGCGCCGGGGTGGGCGTGGTGTGCGACGGCGCTGACGAGGTCCGCAAGGCCGCTCGCGAGCAACTGCGTACCGGCGCGCACCACATCAAACTGATGCTGTCAGGCGGGGTGGCCTCCCCGACCGACCGGGTGGACTCCACCCAGCTGTCGCTGGACGAGATCCGGGCCGCCGTCGAAGAAGCGGAGGCGGCCAACCGGTACGTCGCGGGGCACGCCTACACCGCACGTGCCATCAATCGCGCGCTGCTCTGCGGCGTACGCAGTATCGAACACGGCAATCTTCTCGACGAGACCAGCATCGAGCTGTTCAAGCAGCAGGGTGCTTTCTACGTCCCGACCCTGGTCACCTACCGGGCGCTGGCCGAGGAGGGGCCGCGGCACGGCCTGCCGGAAGGCAGCCATCGCAAGGTCTCCGACGTGCTCGAACACGGACTCCGCGCCCTGGAGCTGGCCCACCGCGGAGGTGTCGAGATCGTTTTCGGCAGCGACCTTCTGGGCGGCATGCACCCGCACCAGAGCGAGGAGTTCAGTATCCGCGCTGCGGTTCAACCCACCATCGACGTCATCCGCTCCGCCACGTCCGTCGCCGCACGACTCGTCGGACTGCAGGGCCGCATCGGCGAGATCACACCCGGTGCCTGTGCCGACATCCTGATGGTGGAGGGCGACCCGCTGAATGACATCGCCGTACTGGCCCGACCGGACAAGCACCTGAAGCTGGTGATGAAGGCCGGCCGAATCATGCACCAATCGTGACGCCGGACTCCGGGGCTCGCTACCGAGGAGCGAGCCCCTCGTCACCGTCCGGGATGGGTAGGCGGCAACCCTATTTCCGGCACAACCAGCGCATCTTGGCAGTGGCGACGAACCGGTTGCGGCCGGTTCGTATCGCCACACGAGTCCTGGACCTGCGGGCATCCCTAAGCTGGGTGGCCTGAGCCGACCCGATGAGGAAGAACGACCATGCCGCTGCTCGACCGTGACGACTCCGCCCTGGTGATCATTGACGTCCAGACCAACTTCTACCGCCCCAAGCGGCTGGATGTGGACCGGCTGCAGTTCCACCACATCGTCGAACGGATCGCCTGGCTCACCAAGGTGGCAAGCAGCCTGGGCGTTCCCGTCGTGGTCACCGAGGAGGACCCGGCCTGGAACGACCACACCGAGGAAGCCATCAGGAAGGCACTGCCATCCAGCGCGGTGACCTTGCCGAAGAACGCCTTCTCCGCGTGGGACAACCCCGACATCGCCGCCGCCATCAACGCCACAGGACGCGGCACGCTGGTCCTGGTCGGCCTGGAGACCGACATCTGCGTCGCCCACTCGGCGATCCGGCTCCACGAAGCCGGCAAGCGCGTGGCCGTCGTCCACGACGCCACCTTTTCGCCCGGCCCCGCGCACGAGGCCGGCTTGCGACGCCTGGACGCCCAGGGCATCGAAACGCTGACGGTGAAGGAAGTGTTCTACGACTGGATGCGTACCATCGAGGCCGCCAACGCCTTCCACGACGGCCACCGCGACCTCGGTCTTCCCCAGGGAGTCGTCCTCTAGCCGGGTACCCATCGCGTTCGCCAGCACGCACCGGACGGCACCTAGGCACCTTCAGGGCTGGTTTGACGCGTCTGCCGCTCAGCTGAGGGCCTTCTCCAGCTGCGCCTTGTTCATAGACGAACGGCCCTTGATGCCCCGCCGCCTGGCCTCGGCGTACAACTGCTCCTTTGTACGGCCACCGGCGCCGGAATGCGAGCGCAGGCCGCCGCGCCGGCCAGAGGAGATGTCCTCGATCGAGGTACGGCTGGCCGTGCGCGACTCCCCGGCACGGGCCCTTTCCTTGTTCACCGTGCGAGCCGCGATCTCCTTCGCCCGCTTTGTGCTCTCTCCCCGCTTCTTCGCGCTCTCCTTGATGTGCTCGTACTGTCGCTCCCGCTTGGCACTGGATCCTCGCGGCATGACCTTCTCCTCTTCGATATCCCTGCCTCGACCGGCTGATGCTTTCGGCGTCCCATAAGCCCGTCTCAAGAGCGGGGCAGGAGGGTGCCGAGTGGTCCCAGGTCGAGGTTCAGGTCTGATGGGGACAGCTCGAATCGCTCGCACAGCTCGGTCATGGCCTCTTCCAGGCGCATCAAGGTCACGCCCAGCGCTTCTATCTGTTCGTCCGACAGATCTCCCTGTTCCATCCGCCGGACGGACTGGCGCTCCACGAGCTGGCGGATGAGTTCGACAAGAGTGAGAACGAGGCGTGACAGGTCTCGTTGCACCGCTTCGGAGTCCGCCTCGATGCGGATGCGTTTCGACTGTGGGGGCCGAGGGCCCACGGTGCTAGTCATGTCGTCTCGCGCCCTCTATCGTGTCGGCCTCCCGTACGGACATGATCAACGCGCGCAGTGAGATGCGGACGAGATCGATCTCCGCGATCGAGATGACCAGGTCCCCGCTCACGACGACCCCGCCCGCGAGCAGCCGATCCAGCAGGTCCACCAGCGCCACTCGTTCCGGTGGCAGGCGGCCTTCGGTGGCGAGTACCGCGCCGCGCGGTTCACGGTCCGTCATCTGGCGCTCTCCCTTCCACTGTCTCGATGGGCGCGGTGAACGAGTACGGCACCCACGGACCGGTGAGTTCCACGTCGATTCCCTCGCCGCGCAGGCTGTCGACGAGGCGCCCGAATTCTGCGCTGCGCTCGCGGTCGACCAGGTAGGAGGCGTTGAGAGCCATCCATTCGGTACGGCCCGACAACTCAGGGTCCTGGGGATGATGCCGCCGGCTTGCCACGGCGACGGACCTGAGAACGTCGTGGATGTGTTCGGCACGCCCGGTCGCCTTACGCCACTCTTCCTCGCGAGTACGCAAGCTGGCCTGACGCTTTTTGAGGTACGCCGTCCCTGGACTGCTCGACTTCGTGGCAGCCTCGCCCTGTCCCCCGGCGGGAGGCGGCACTGCCGGATCGACATACGCTTTGACCCCCCATTCCTGGCGATCGGCGATGCGGGAGAGCACCTCGATGAAATCGTCGTGCTTCCGCTCCAGAAGCTCGCGTACCTGCTCCTCGTCGTTGTAGACGGTGACGAGCCGGACCGGAGCGGTAGGAGTGGCCTCCGCCACCGCCTCCACCACATGATGGTGAAGGCGAGCGGTTCTCCCGAGCCAGTCCAGATCTTCCAAAGATCGCCGTAGAGGCTCTTCGCCGAACTCCTCCAGAGGAACGGTGCTCACATAGGCGATGAGACCGGCACTGCTGATCGTCCGCACCGGCTCGCCGGCGACCCCGGTCAAGCCTTCTGGAGTTGGAGAGCCAGGCTCGGGCGCGACCGCGTAGAGGTACGTACCCACGTCATTCATCGGACTCTTCCACTTCGGGTGAGGTCTCGTCGATGTATTCCACCTCCACTGCCGACGAGCGGCGCGGAGTTCCTTCCGCGATGGCGAGCCGGTCACGGAGCCGACGGTTCTCCTCCAGCAGCTCCCGGTTCTTCCCGGTGAGCCACGGATCGTGCTCCCACCAGTCGATGCCCATTTCCCGCGCGGTGTCCACCGAGGCGATGATCAGCCGTAGCTTGATGGTCAGCAGTTCGATGTCCAGGAGATTCACCCGGATGTCGCCCGCGATGACTATCCCTCTGTCGAGGACTCGTTCCAGAATGTCACCCAGGTTCGCCGGCTCCCGCCCAGCGGGAGAGTAGGGCTGACGCACGACGGGGCTTGAGTCGGCCATGTCAGGACGCTCCGCCGATGTCGCTGCTTCCACGCCTGTAGCGCCGCACTCTGCGGTACGAGAGCAGGTTTCCCTCGGCGTCCAACTCGGTCTCGTAGAGCGCCAGGATGTCGCCGGAGGAGGGGATGCGGCGGTCTTCCACCACTTCCACCTGTACCTGCCATCCGTCGTCATGCGGTTGCACGAGCGTGACGCCCAGTGCCTCGCTGGTGGTCAGATCGGTGATGTGCCGCAGACCCGCATCGCCGGCCGCCGCCGCCGACAGCGGACGGGGGCGGCGTTTCAGCTTCTTCCGGCTCTCATCGAAGGCGACATCGTCTCTCCTGGCCCTCTCGGCCGTCCGTCCTTCTGGAACATCCCGCCTGGTAGGCACAGGATCATCTCCTCTCTTCTCCTTCTCGGCCGGCTAGCTGCTCGAAGATCCGCTCCACCGCCTGGGCTGCTTCCTCCTCCGAGATCTCCCCGTAGGCCGCCCGCTCCTCGATCTCTTCCAACTGACGTCGGATCACGGCCGGGTCACGCAGTTCTCGTTCGATCTGTTCCTGAATCAGCTCTCCAAGCCGGATCACGCCCTGGACCGGAGCGAGCGGCCACCCGAAAATGAGGCTGATCAGGCCCATCAGCCATCACCCGGCGCCCTGGTCATGACGAAGTCGTAAGGCGCCAGCGGCCCGAGCAGGCGGATCTCGACCCGTCCGGCCCACCGCTCCGCGAACTCGTTCACCACCTGCGTAAGGTCGTCCTGCCGGTCCACATCGACGAGAAGTGCCAGGTGTACGGCATCTTGCTCGTGAGAAGGATCCCGAATGACGGCGAAGACGAACACCGAAGTGAGATCCTCCAGCAGCGTTTCGGTGTCGGCTTCGCGCTTGGCCGCGACCGACTTCTCGATCAACTCCCCGAGTTGGATCCGTGCGTCGCGAGTCGCCTCTTCGGGGAGACCCTGGATCTCCTCACGCAGTCGCGCAACCTCGGGGACTTCGTCCAGTATCTCGCGCAGTAGGGCTTGCTCGACGTAGCGGCCTTTGACGACGTACTCGGCTCGTCCCTCCATTTCGTTCAGGGCGGCGAGGAACTCGTCGTGATGAGGTGTCAGCAGTTCGTCGACGACCGCTTCGACGCTCGTCATCACGGCGCCGAAACGGAGCGGCAGCACAGGGACCTCGGCGGCCGTGGCATCCAGCAGTCCCTGGTGCCGTAGCAGGTCGTCGGGCGTGCCGAGTGGGCGGTCGGGAGAGATGTCACTCACCAATGCGGCGATCTCGCCGTGCCGTACGACCCTGACCTGTCCCGGCTCGTCGCCCACGCCGCGCGCGTCTGGGGACACCTCGACGTCCTCGGGTACCAGGCCGTAGATGTAGACCCCGACGCCCTGATCGGCGGCTTGCGAAGCTTTGACAGGCTGCGCCATGTCACCCCTCCTTACGCCCTCGGTGCCGTGCCTTCTCGTCTCCGCTCGCGTGGTCGCCGACGAAGTCGTGCAGCTTTTCTCCGGCCGCCTCCAGCACGCCTTGAGCCATCTCCTTGCTCTTGTCGCTGATTTGGCCTTGCTGCACGTTCCCCACGAGATCAGGCAGCCCCGGACCTGCCGTCTCCGTAAGATCGAGCCGGTTCACTGCTTCGGCGAAGCGCAAGTAGGTGTCAACGCTGGCGACGACGATGCGCGCATCGACGGTCAGAATCTCGATACCGATGAGCGAGACCCTGACGTACGCGTCGATGACAAGCCCCTTGTCGAGGATCGTGTCGATGACGTCGGCCAGGCCTGATGGACCGCCGGCCGGTCCGGCTGACGCGGGTTGCACCGTCATTCGTTCCCCCGATCTTCACTACTTTCCCGGCCGCGTCAAGCTCGAGCCTTGCGGCGAACCGGCTGCTTCTGCTGCGGAGTCCGGCCGGCGCGCCCTCGCTGGGGGCGCTCCTTGGGCTTCTCCTCCTCCTCTTCCTCCTCTTCTTCGGCTTCCTCCTCTTCCTCCTCGGGCTCCTCTTCCTCCTCGGGCTCCTCTTCCTCCTCGGGCTCTTCTTCCTCCTCCTCGGCTTCTTCTTCCTCTCCCTCCTCGGGCGCCTCCTCTTCCTCTCCTTCCTCTTCTTCTTCCTCCTCGGGTGCCTCTTCCTGCTCCTCGACGATCTCGCCGTCGTGTATCTCGCCGCGCCAGCCGTTCTCTTCCATCTCCTCGGGCCGGAGCATGGTCTCGGTCATGACGTGCCGCCCGAAATGCCTGAACTCGAGACGTGCCCGCCTGCCTTGCGCGCGCCAGATGTTCCCCACCCGCTCGACCACGCCTCTCGGGTGGTACTCCAGTACGAGAATGACTTTGGTCAGGTTGGGGGTAATCTCGTGGAACGTCACGGCGCCGTCGACGTAGCCCTTGTCACCCTTTGACCGCCAGATGATCCGGTCGTCAGGCACCTGTTCGACGATCTGCGATTCCCAGGTCCGATGGGACAAGAAGACTTGCGCGCTCCATGTGACCTTTTCGTCGGAGGCCTGCTCGACGTTCTCGACCTTCTTCATGAAGCTCGGGAAGTCCTGGAATTGCGTCCACTGGTTGTAGACGACGCGCACCGGAGCCCCGATGTCGATGGATTCGACGATGTTGGTGAGCCGCAGCTTCTTGCCTCCCTTGCTCAGCCCTCCCGCCAATCCTTTGACGGTTTCCTTCACGTGTGAGAGGCGTCCACCCTTGGTCGATGATTCGTCGCCCGACTCCTTGGATCCGGTCAGAGCGGCCAGGAGGCCGGTTCCAGTGCCTTCCGCGTAGTCGGTGAGTCGACTTGTCACTCCGTCGACTCTGTCCGACAAGGAGAGCAACAACCGTTCGGCCATGGCCTGGGCAAGGTTCTGGAACACCTGGGCGAGCTGGTTCGCGAGCGGTTCTGCTACGGCTTCCTGTACCTTCTCGCCCGTTGACTTCTGGGCCATTAAGCTCACCTCCGTGCCTTGCCTGCTGTCCGTGTCACGGGGCTACGCCCGGTCTTGGGCGCCGCTCCACGCGGCTTCCTGGCGGGGGGCTTCTCCTCGCGCTCTTCCTCCTCGTTGGGCTGCTCCTCTTCGTACTCCTCCTCTTCCCCACCCGTGGGGGGGTGGCGCAGCCCCTCGGCGCGGTCACGGAGCTTTGAACTCAGCGAGTCGACCTGCCGACTCGTCGCGGCGACGGCCGCCGCCTTACCGACCTGCATCAGGTCTCCACGAAGACGATCGGCGATGCGTTCCAGCTCGGGGGAAGCACTGAGGACCTTCATGGCCCCCTCGAACAGGCCACCGTTCTTCTGCTGCAGCCGACCGGCTACCCCGGCCGCTACGAGTGCGGCCGCCAGGCGCAGCTTGTGACGCCGGCCGAGGTAATAGCCGGCCACGATGGCCACCGCCACCCGGGTTCTGTCTTTCATGATTAGCGCTCCTTGCCTTCCTGTCCGCCTCCGCCGGCTCACCCAGCAAGTGCTGCTGGAGGGGGAAAGCGATCACAGGAGCTGATCTGCCGCTAGAGAAGAAGCAACTCCCACGAGCCAACGGAATGCTCCCCTCGAACAGGACAGACAAACGCTTAGTGGGTAAAAATGGACATGCTGCTGGGCTCGGGGCGGCTTGCGGGTGCCCGGCTTGTCGGCCCCAAGGCCCGGCACCGCTGGAACGGCAACCCGAGCCGCACCTGGAGCCCCGATTTACCTTATTGGCCATATTTCTGGACAGATTTGACCGGACCGCGCTTTCCCTGCTCGGCCATAGGAATTCGGCGCGCCAGAGCCCCTTCTGATGTGAACGACAATTCTTGCCAGAACTTTAATTACTAGTAAGCGACCAGGGTATGGCGCGATCCGATGGCGCACCCCCGACCCCGGCTCCTGTGGGTGCCGGGTCGCGCCGCGCTCCCTCTTTCTGTGACGCTGATGGTTCGGCAATGGGAATTGATCGCTGCCGGCCCGCCGCGCTCCGTGCTGATGACGCTAAGCCATATGCGCTGAATTATAATGCTCTGTGGAATATGTCCGGCAAGGGAGGTCAAGGCATGGCCGGGAAAGACAAAGCAAAGGCGAAGGCCGAAGAAGTCAAAGGCAGAATAAAGCAACGCATCGGAGAAGCAACCGATAACAAGTCACTCCAGGCCAAAGGCAAGGCCGAAAAGGCAAAGGCCGACCTCAAGCAGGCGGGAGAGAAAGTGAAGGACGCCTTCAAGAAGGAGTGACTCTCGCCGACACTCACTGCAGCGGAAGCTCCATCGGGGCTTTCGCTGCGGTACGGCTGGTCGACGTGTCACCTCTGGGGACGGCCGATTCGATCAAGCTCTTCCGGGTTTCTGAGGCCAGTTTGGCGCGCCGGGCGGCGAGGTCTTTCTCCGGCTCCCGTAGCAGACCACTGATCTGGGCCGCGGCGGTAAAGGCGGCCTGCACATCAGCGGTCGCAGTGATCACCGTTATCGCAGTGACCGCGTCGGTGTAGATCTTGCCTTCGCCGCCGTGATCAACCGCGGCCAGCAGCCGGATGGCCGGATCGACCCCTGCTGGGGCGTGTTGCCCAGCAGGGGTTGACCACTGGCTGTCAGGTCTTGCCGCTTTTCTGCAGGGCCTCGGTGAGTTCTTCCTTGGTCATGGATGAGCGGCCCGGGATCTTGGCTTGCTGGGCTCGGTGGTACAGCTCCTCCTTGCTCGGCCTCTTGGAGCTGCTGCCGCTCTCTGCCCGATTTCGCGTGCCGGATTTCTTACCGATCCCCGCAGGGAGACCGTGCTGGATCTCCTGTGCCTTGCGCTCGCTGAAGGCTCGGCCGAGTTCCTCCAGGCGCTGGGAGGGAACCGCCTTCTTGAGCGCGGGCAGGATCTCGCCTTCCTCCTCCTGCACGTGGTGGGTGACCGCCTGGACGAGCTCGTTCAGCAGGGTGTCGAACTGCTCCGTGTCGGGGTCGACGTCCAGGAGGCTGAGCAGCATCCGCTCGGCCTCATGGTGTTCTTCCGCTCCCTCTCGGACCTGGTCCTTCTCGCTGGGGACCCTCTTGGCGATCTCCGGGTAGACCAGTTCCTCCTCCCCTCTGGAGTGGGCGACGAACTTGGCTGCCAGTTCGGCCAGCAGCGCGGGACGGTCCTCGGTGTTCTTCTTGAGCTGGTCGAAAAGCCGCTCCACGTCGCGATGGTCTGCGGTGATCATGTTGATGACGTCCATTGTCATGGCTACTCCTCTCTGGCGCTCGCCGGTACCCGACAGAGAGGGGCGTATGCGAAGTTAAATGACAATTGGGCAGTCTGTTGGTATTACATGGACGCTGGCAGCCGCGCGCAGCATCGCCGGAATTCTGTCGGCCCGCGCCCTGACCTCGCCGCGTTAGCGGGCTTCTCGGTGTGCCGGTGCTGGCGGTGGGTAGAGGCAGGTTCTCAAAGCCTCTCGAGGGGGGAGGGCTCGTATGAGCACGTCACATGCACACGTGGCCCGCTCGCCGGTTCAACTCGCCGCGCTCGTGGTCGGCCTGGTGTTCCTGCTGGTGGGCGTCCTGGGGTTTGTGCCTGGCATCACCACCAACTACGACAGCCTGCAGTTCGCCGGCCACCACTCCGACGCCCTGCTGCTTGGGCTGTTCCAGGTGTCGATCCTGCACAACATCGTCCACCTGCTGTTCGGCGTCGCCGGCATTCTGCTGGCCCGTACGAGGAACGGCGCCCGCACCTATCTGATTGGCGGCGGTATCGTCTACCTGCTGTTGTGGCTCTACGGCATGGTGATCAACCCTGAGAGCCCGGCCAACTTCGTGCCGCTCAACACCGCCGACAACTGGCTGCACCTGTTCCTCGGCATCGGGATGATCGCCTTGGGGTACGTGCTGGCCCGACAACCTGGCAGGAGCCGGACATCCCACTAGCAGTCGAGCTCCGACAGGTTGGCCCGAACGCCCTTCATCGCCGGATGCTCTAGCTAGGGCGGTACGGGCACCTATGGTGTTCCGTTTGGGAATCCCCCTACGGAACGGCCGCGCGTCATGCCCTTTTCGCTTGGCTCGAACGACGTCCCGGCCCCCGGGCCGGACGGCGAGCCTGTCCGCGTCGTCGTCCGCTCTGGAGAGGACGACGAACTAACGGCCGCGCAGCTCCGCCTTCTCCCTAGATTGACGTGAAGGAGGTCGTCAGGGGCGGAAGGCCCTGAGGGTGATGTCGACAAGGGAGTCGGCGTACTCGGCGGTGAGCGGGCCCGAACGGTGCAGCCACCGCAGGAAGAGGGGGGCGTAGAGCGTTTCCAGGACCAGGTCGAGGTCGGCGTCCGGGGCGAGTTGGCCCGCCTGCTGCGCGCTGCGCAAACGCGCCTTCTTGGCCTCGTCCGCGGGACGGGCCAGCTTGTCGTGGTACTCGGCGGCGAGGTCGGGATCGTTGATGATCTCGGTGTTGAGCGCCCGGATCGGCTGCTCGAAGTCAGGGTCGGCGAACTCGGCGGCCGTCGCGCGCATCACCAGCTTCAGGTCGGCTTCGAGGTCACCGGTGTCCGGCAGCGCCATGCCCTCTCCTTCGGCGTCCTGGCTGAGCGCCAGGATCGAGTCGAAGATCACGGCGCCTTTGGACGGCCACCACCGGTAGATCGTCTGCTTGCCGACGCCCGCCCGTGCGGCGATGGCCTCGATCGAGACCTTCCCGTATCCCACTTCGGAGATCAGCGCGCGGGTGGCCTCGAGGATCGCCTGCCGCGAGCGTTCGCTGCGCCGGGAGTGGTCCTGGTTCCTGACGTTGGGCATACGCCCAGACTACACCTAAACGAGACGGACCGGTTCGTTTTGATAAGGGTGACGCGGGCGCCCACACTGAGCGGACCGAGACGTACCGTCTCATGTGCAGGAATGAGGAGATAGGACCCATGACGACCGCCAAAGTGTGGTTCATCACCGGTGCTTCCCGAGGTCTGGGCAGAGCGTTCACCGAGGCGGCTCTCTCCGCCGGGGATCGGGTGGTGACCGCCGCCCGCAACATCAAGCCGCTGGAGGATCTGGCCGGCGAGCATCCGGACGATCTGGTCCGGCTGTCGCTGGACGTCTCCGACCGCCAAGCCCTATTCGACGGAGTGGAACGGGCGGCGGCCGCCTTCCGCCGACTCGACGTGGTCAACAACGCCAGGCGGCCTGCTGTACGGGATGGTGGAGGAAGCCGCCGAGGAGCAGGTCCGGGCCCATCTCGACGTCAACTTCTTCGGCGCCGTCTGGGTGTCCCAGGCCGTGTTGCCCCACCTGCGCGCGCAGCAGTCCGGCCGCATCCTGTAGGTCACCTCGATGGGCAGCACCGGCGGCATGGCCACAGTCGGGTTCTACGGCGCGGGCAAGGTGGCGCTTGACTGGCCGCGCTCCCGGATCCGCCCCGGCGCCTCATCGTCGGCAGCCGGTCCTACGACCAGGTCCAGCGGCTGGACCAGGAGCGGGCCGAGCTGTACCGGGCCTGGGAACATCTCAGCCGGCTGGCCCCGGGCTGAGAGAGCGGGGGCGTTCCTGCAGCCGGGGCGGTGTGCGCTAGGGAGTGGTTTGGCAGGCGTCGTGGGCGGCTTGGACGAACGCGCGGACGCGTTGGGTGGTGTTGGTGTTGAGCCACAGGGGGCCCCAGCGCAGTGGCGGGGCGTCGGTGATGGGGATGTAGGCGATGTCGGGGCGGGGGTAGAACCGGGGGGTGTTCTCGCCCACGGGGAAGACGCCCCGGCCGGCCGCGACAAGGGTGAGGTGCTCGTTGAAGCTGGCCGCTCGCGGTCCCCGCGGGATGGGTTTCCCGGCCGGGGTGTGCGTGGGGTTGCGGTCCCGCTGGAACGCCTCGGGCAGCTCCTCCGCCACCAGCGTGACGGGGTGATCGGCGAGCGCCTCCATCGATACCGAGGCGTGCTGGGCCAGTGCGTGGCCGGCTGCCACCGCCAGCATCTTCTTCTCCGACAGCAGGACCGGGCCGGCGATCAGGTCGGGTGGGGAGGCGATGAGCAGGTCGGTGATCAGGACGTCGATGTCGCCGCCGCGGAGCCGGGCGAGGGCGTCGTGGCCCTGGGCCTCACGGATGTGCACCTCGCAGTCGGGGTGGCGGGCGGCGAACAGCGCGACCGCCTTGAGCAGCAGCTGCCCGGCGGTGGCGCTCAGATATCCGACGTGCAGGTCTCCGGTGACCCCGCGTCCGGAGTCGATGGCCCGGCGCACCGCGTCGTTCATGCCGTCCACCAGCGGCCTCAGGTCATCGGCCAGCTGCCGGCCGATCGGGGTCAGCAGGACCTGGCGGCTGGTGCGTTCGAACAGCACCGCGCCGACGAGGCGTTCCATCTTCTTGATCGTCTGGCTCACCCTGCCGGTGGTGATCCCCACCCGCTCGGCCGTACGCCCGAAGTGCAACTCCTCGGCGAGCGTCAGGAACACCTCGGCCTCCTGCCGCTCCAGCATGCCCCTCCAACCCTTGAGCTCAACTAAACGACCGTAACGCGATCATGTGTTGATCCATTCCACCGCAACGGTGGATCGTAAAGACGGTGACCAGGAAGAACCCCTGGTACCGCACCCTTGAGGAGTACTCAACGATGACTTCCGCGCGCAAGATCGTGGCCGGGCTGTTCATGTCGCTGGACGGCGTCGTCGAAGCACCGGAGAAGTGGCACTTCCCCTACCTGAACGAGGAGATGGGCGCGGCGGTCGGCTCCATGCACGCCGAGGCCGACACCCTGCTGATGGGCC
Source organism: Nonomuraea sp. NPDC046570 (assembly GCF_040645915.1). Classification (NCBI taxonomy): domain Bacteria; kingdom Bacillati; phylum Actinomycetota; class Actinomycetes; order Streptosporangiales; family Streptosporangiaceae; genus Nonomuraea; species Nonomuraea sp. NPDC046570. The sequence continues at coordinate 54,468 of NZ_JBEYZF010000038.1, forward strand.
GGGTGACCTACGAGACCTTCGCCGCGGCCTGGCCGCGACGGACCGGCGAGCTGGCCGACCAGATCAACGGCATCCGCAAGCTGGTGGTCTCGGCCACCCTGGACAAGGCCGACTGGCACAACTCGGCCCTGATCGACGGCGACGTCATCGCCGCAGTCACCCAGCTCAAGGAGCAGCCGGGTAAGAACATCAACCTCTCCGGCAGCATCAGCCTCACCCGGGCACTCCTGGAGGCCGGGCTCATCGACGAGCTGCGACTGCTGGTGCACCCGATCGTGCTGGGCACCGGACAGCGGCTCTTCCCCGAAGGCATGAGGCAGGTGCCGCTCACGCTCGCCCGCTCGGCCACCTTCTCCACCGGTGTGGTCGACATGACCTATCAGCCGGCCTGACGTCACAAGAACGGAGACATCCCATGTCATTCCAGGCATACCTTGATTCGATCGAGGACAAGACCGGGCTGACACCCCGGCAGTTCATCGCACTCGCCCACGAGCGCGGCTTCGATGATCCGGCGACGAAGGCCGGGGCCATTGTGGAATGGCTCAAAAAGGACCATGGCCTGGGCCGCAGGCACGCGATGGCTCTGGTCCATGTGATCAAGAAGGGAGTGAAGATCGACGCCAAGCACATCGGAACCAGCGGCACCCACCGAGACGAGACCGACACGCTCTGGATCGACGGGAAAGACAACCGGCCCTAGGGCCGCGACCCCGCCGAGCAGTCGGACCCCCTGGTATGTCAGTGACGCCTACCGAAACCGCAAGTGACGGCCCAACATCTGAGGTCCCCAGAGGAACCGCACTACCCGACCGCCCCTCCAAAGCTCCTCAGCACCGGCGTCCCCAACCTCACCTACACCCGCGCCTGAAAGGCACCGCGATGAACATGCAGACAGTCGTCTCCAAGGACGGCACCGAGATCGCCTACGACCGCTCCGGCAGCGGACCCGTAATCATCATGATGGCCGCCGGACCCACCGACCACTGGGCCCTGGCAGGCATCGCCGAACTCCTCTCCGAGGACTTCACCGTCTTCAACTACGACCGGCGCGGCCGGGGCGACAGCGGAGACTCCGCCTCCTACGCCCCCGAGCGCGAGTACGAAGACCTGCAGGCGCTCATCACGGAGGCGGGCGGTGACGCCAGGGTTTTCGGCTCATCCGGCGGCGGGATCCTCGCCCTCAAGGCCGCCGCGTGGGGCGCCGACATCGGCCGGCTCGCCATCTGGGAGGCCCCGTTCATCCTCGAAGGCAGCCGTCCGCCGGTCCGCGCCGACTACCGGCAGAACCTGGAGAAGCTGCTCACAGAAAACCGCCGCGGCGACATGATCGAATCCTTCATGGTCGACGCTGTGGGCATGCCCGTCGAGTTCGTCACCCCTATGCGCGACGCGCCCTTCTGGCCCTCCATGGAACGCATCGCGCACACCTTGATCTATGACGCGACCATCATCGGCGACTGGTCACTACCGGCCGGACTGCCCGAGCTCACCGTGCCGACACTCGTCCTCGAAGGCGGAACGACCCCCTGGCTGACCCAGTCCGCTGAGGCCCTCACCCAGGCACTGCCCGCAGCCCGCCACACAGTCCTTCCCGGACAAACCCACGATGTCGAAGCAACGGCCATCGCCCCACAGCTCGCTGAGTTCTTCTCCTAGCCCGTTCGTTCCCATGTGTCGGGGTCTAGCTCGAACGTCATGGTGACAGTATGTGAGCTGGGCTGTTGTGGGCTTGATGGCGCTCCACTGCGTTCGAGCTACACCCTTCCCCGATCCGGGCAGTCTGCAATTTTGGAATGATCTTCCGCCGGCGAGGTCCGGCGAGGGCGGGCCAGCCACGCAAGGCGGCCGCGCAGAGATGATCTATCGCGGGGTGTCCAGGTCGGCGTTGGTGGCTCTGCTGCTCATCGCCCTGGTCTTCGCCAACCCGGAGGCCCAGTCGATAGATAAGGCATTGCAGTCGCAGATGCGGCAGGCCGGGAACAACGTCGACACCCTGTCGTCCGGCGCCTTCCTGCCGCTGATCCTCTTATTCGCGTTCCAGCGCTACTTCGCAGGGCATGATGGCAGGTTCCGCGAAGTAGGCCCGCGGAGCGGCGCCCGCCAAGCCACAGGCAGGCGGGCGCTGATCCGGAATTTTTGAGGCATTCCGGGAAGTATGCAGAAAAAAGTGTGTAACGAAGGCGTTCCATGTGTCGAAAATCCGGTATGAAGCGATTTCTGGTGCTTGCCGCAGCGGCCCTCCTGACGGTTTCCGCCTCCTCAGGCGCCCCCGGCGACCCCGGTGGAGGCGATCCCTACTTCCCCGGGCAGGGCAATGGCGGCTACGACGCGGGCCACTACGATCTCGTATTCGACTACAACCCCAGCTCCAACGTCCTCAGCGGCGTCGCGACTATCAGCGCGCGCACCACGCAGGAGCTGAGCAGGTTCAATCTGGACCTGACCGCCGACCTCGACGTCAGCAAGGTGACGGTGAACGGCACGCCCGCCATCTTCAGCCAGGGCGGGACCGAACTCGTCGTCACGCCGGCCGCGGCGCTCGCCTCGGGCCGTGCCTTCACGGTCGTGGTCACCTACAAAGGCAAGCCCAAGCATGTCGTGGACCCCGACGGCTCACGCGGCGGCTGGATCCGCACCAGCGACGGCGTGTTCAACGCCAACGAGCCGCAGGGCGCGATGACCTGGTACCCCGGCAACCACCACATGACCGACAAGGCCACCTACCGCTTCTCGGTGACGGTGCCCAGCACCAGAGTGGCGGTCGCCAACGGCGACCTGACCTCGCGTAAGACCACCGGCGACCACACCACGTACGTCTGGGACGCCAAAGAACCGATGGCCAGCTACCTCACAACCGTCACCATCGGAAAGTTCCAACTAGCCGACACCAAGATCGGAAAGTATCGGACCATCGTCGCAGTCGACCCCAAACTGGCACGCAAAGCCGCGAACCTCGCCGAGCGCCACGCCCCCGTACTCGACTACTTCGCGTCGCTCTTCGGCCCCTACCCCTTCTCCTCCACCGGCGCGATCGTCGACAACGCACCGAACCTGGGCTACGCCCTGGAAACCCAGACCAGACCCATCTACGAGGCGGTACCCAGCGAGTGGCTACTCGCCCACGAACTGGCCCACCAATGGTTCGGCAACTCGGTGACACCCAGCCGCTGGCAGGACATCTGGCTCAACGAGGGCTTCGCCACCTACGGCGACTGGCTCTGGCAGGACAAGATCGGCCAGCAGACCCTCCAGACGTCCTTCGACACCGCCTACGCCCGCCACGCCACGGACGCGTTCTGGAACACGCCGACCGCCGACCCCGGCGGCCCGGTGGCGCTCTTCCACGACCGCGTCTACGACCGCGGTGCGATGACCCTCCACCTCCTGCGGAGCAAGGTGGGTGACGCGGCGTTCTTCCAGATCCTCCGCACATGGGCGGCGGAGCACAAGTACGGCAACGCCGACACTCCCGCCTTCATCGCCCTGTCGGAGCGAGTCTCCGGCCAGAACTTGTCCGACTTCTTCGCAGACTGGTTGTTCAAGGTCGGGAAACCGGCTTTGTGATCTCACGGTACGGCTTGCGCCTCCCATTTCCGGCGCAAGCCGTACCAGACCATGCCAGGTGCTCTCTCGGTGCTGGAAGGGAACGGGCAGTCTGCTCGCGCCGGCGATCTCCGCGAGTGCGCTCGCCTTGCTGGCGTTGCCGTTGCTGCTGCGAGCGATACCGGAGACCAGGGGCGCCGATCTGCGCACGGGCGTGGCCTCGTGACCAATCCGCGGTGGACGGACGCGGGCGACGGATGTCGTCGGGGAACCGGACAAACGGCGACGATTGACAGCTGTTCGCGGGTGACGGGCGGGAAACACTGGACCAATCCCGTGACGGCACGGGATTCGCAGGGAGGACGGCAGGCATGAGCGCGGAATTCAGCACCGCCGTGGTGGTCGGCGCGGGAGTGATCGGGTCCTCGATCGCGCTGGAACTCGCCCGCGCGGGGCGGCGGGTGATCGTCGTGGACCGGGCCGGTGGCGCGGGCGAGGGGTCCACCAGCGCGTCGAGTGCCGTGGTGCGGTTCAACTTCTCGACCTCCGCCGGTGTGGCGACCGCCTGGGAGTCGCACTTCTGCTGGCTGGCCTGGGCCGAGCATCTCGGGCACGAGGTCGGCGACCTGGCCCGGTTCGAGCGCAGCGGAATGGTGATGCTGGACGTGGACGCGGCCCCGAGGGCGGTCTGGCTTCCGCTGTTCGACGAGATCGGCGTCCCGTACGAGGAGTGGGACGCGGCGACGCTCGCCGCGCGGGTGCCCGGCATCGACACCGGCCGGCACTGGCCGCCGAAGAGCATCGACGACCACGAGTTCTGGGCGGAAGCGGGCACCACACTCGGCGGGGTCTTCACCCCGGACGCGGGGTACATCACCGATCCGCAGCTGGCGGCCCGCAACCTCGCGGCGGCGGCGGCCGGAGAAGGGGCGGAGTTCCGCTTCCGCAGCCTCGTGACCGCCGTGGAGTCGAGCGACGGGCGGGTCCGCGCGGTCGTGCTGGACGACGGCACCAGGATCCCGTGCGACGTGGTCGTGAACGCCGCCGGCCCGTGGTCCTCGAAGCTGAACAAGCTGGCCGGCGTCGGATCGGACTTCACCGTCTCGGTACGGCCGATGCGCCAGGAGGTCGCGCACGTGCTCGCGCCAGAGGGCTACCACCCGGAGGGCGGGGTGGGCCCGGCGGTGGCCGACATGGACCTCGGCACCTACTTCCGGGGTGAGGTCGGCGGCACTCTGCTCATCGGCGGCACCGAACCGGAATGCGACCCGTTCCAGTGGCTTGAGGACCCCGATGACGCCAATCCGAACCCCACCATGGCCGTGTTCGAGGCGCAGGTGACCCGGGCCGCCCGGCGGCTGCCGGGGCTGGCCGTACCCAACCGGGCCCGTGGCGTGGCCGGTGTCTACGACGTCACGACCGACTGGACGCCGATCTACGACCGCACCGCCCTCGGCGGCTTCTACGTGGCGATCGGCACGAGCGGCAACCAGTTCAAGAACGCTCCGGTGGTCGGTCAGTTCATGGCGGCCCTGATCGACCAGGTCGAGTCCGGTACGGATCACGACGCCCACCCGGTGCGGTTCCTCGCCAAGCACACCGGTCTGACGATCGATCTGGGCGCGTTCTCCCGCAAGCGCCCGGTGAACACCTCCAACTCGGGGACGGTGATGGGATGAAGCCGATCTGCGCCCGCGTGACCCTGTGGTTCGACCGGCACATGCCCGTGGACGCTCCGCCGGAGACCTGATAGAGGCGGGCAGGCCGCGCCGGGGACGCGACATCTGACGTCCGGCGATTCGGATGGCAGGATGTGGGCCCGAGCGGAAGGGAGCACGTCATGGCCGAAGGTGATCTCCAGTCCATCGTGGACGAGCTCGCCGAGCGGCTGCTCCGGTCGGTGGCGATCGACGACCCGTCGATCCGGTTGCTCGCGGCCAGCCGCCACTTCGGCGACGAGGACCCGGTCCGGATCCGCTCGGTGCTCAACCGGGCGGTCGGGACGGACATCTCCGACGCGATCTTCGCCCAGGGGATCGCGCGGTGGACGCTGCCCGGCGTGGTCGACGTCCCGGGCGCGCTCTCGCGGCTCTGCGCCCCGATCCGCTGCGGCGGCCTCCTGCTGGGCTACCTGTGGCTGATCGACAAGGACGGCGTGTTCTGCGAGGAGGTGGTGGAGGCGGCGGCGGACGCGGCGGCCCAAGCGGGCACGGTGCTGTACCGCCGGTTGCTGCTGCACGAGCGGTCCAAGGCCCGGCACGAAGCCATCCTTCGCGAACTCGTCTCACCCGACACGGGCGTCCGCGCCCAGGCGATCGAGGACCTGCGCGCCGAACAGCTGTTCACCGACGACGCGGCGCATTTCACTGTGCTCGCGGTCCAGTGCCGTACCGGTGGGGCCGTACCGGCACCGCAGGAAGTGGCGTTCGAGGCGGCGGTCGAGGAGGGGGTGCGCGCGGTGCCCGACGACGTCGCCCTGATGGTGGCGAACCGGTCCCGGGCGTGGATCCTGCTCATCCAGCGGCAGAAACCGACACCGACGCTCGTCACATCCGTCACCGACCGGATCACCGCCCGGTTCCGGCGCCTCAGCCAGGACGCGGAGCAACCGGCCTTCGGCCTCGGCACCACGGTCGGCCGGCCGGATGCGGTCATCACGTCCTACCGGCAGGCGTTCCTCGCCGCCCGCGCCGCGTTGCTCGTGCCGAGCATCGGCCATGTCGCCCGCTGGGGCGAACTCGGCGCGTACGAACTGCTGCTGAAGCTCCCCGTGGACGACCTCCTCGACGCCTCCCGGATCCCCCCGCTGGCCGCGCTGGAGCAGGAGGACAGCCACCACGTGCTCATCGACACCCTCACGGAGTTCCTGGACCGCAGCGGCAACATCCAGCGCACCGCGGACAGCCTGCGCATCCACCGCGCCACCCTGTACCAGCGGTTGAAACGCGTCGAACAGATCACCGGCTGCAGCCTCGACCACGGCGACGACCGGCTGACCCTCCACCTGGGACTCAAACTCCGGGCACTCGCCGCCGCCTACCGCGATCAACTGGGCGCCGAGTGACGGCACGACAGGTGCCGTCGCCTCGTGATGGGGCTCAGCCGAACCGCCTAGCTGACCAGTCCTGCTGATCGTCACTGCCTGACGCCGCTTCCCGTACCCCGCGAGCCCGCCGGGACCTCCGTCGGCGATCAGGTCTGATGCGGTGTCGTGTCAGCGGCCGTGTCAGTACGGCGACGGCCCGGTATCAGCGCGGTCGGCGATGGTGGATGCCATGAACGGTTCAGTGTTTGCGGCACTCGTGGTCGCCGGTGCTCCCGCCGCGTCCGCGACGGCGAAGCCGGCGATCGAAATCTTTGGCAGGGCTGACGCAGCCCCGTCTTCTCTCAGAGGGGGTGGCGGCGGGCTCGCTCACGAGCAGTGATCAGGTCGCCTGGCTTGCACCTCGACTATTCTGTGTTGCTATGTACCAGTAGTCAGTGTTACCGTGTACTGGTAGTCGGCATCACTGAGTAGCTGAAAGGGGGTTTTCCATGGGCAAGCAGGTGACGGAGATGCTCAAGGGCACGCTGGAGGGCATCGTCCTGGCGATCCTGTCCGGCCGGCCCGCGTACGGCTACGAGATCACGGCGTGGCTGCGGGATCAGGGCTTCTCCGACATCGCCGAGGGCACCATCTACGCGCTGCTGGTCAGGATCGAGCAGCGCGGCTTCGTCGACGTGGAGAAGGTCCCGTCCGAGAAGGGGCCGCCGCGCAAGGTGTTCTCCCTGAACGCTCAGGGACGGGAGCATCTCGACGAGTTCTGGAGGACCTGGAGCTTCCTCACCGAACGGCTCGAACAGCTCCGCGAAGGAGGCAAGTAGACATGGCCACAGAGCCGAAGAGGGGCTACCGGCAGTACCTGGAGATGGTCACAGGGTCGATCGAGGACAAGAGGCGCTACCGGCAGTACAGGGCGCGCGCGAAGCAGCTTCCGGCGAACTATCACGCGGCGATCGAAGCGCTGGGCCAGTACATGCAGCACTTCGGGCCGGGGGACGGGGAAAGCCTGCTGGCGATGCTGGAGGATCTCGCCGATCTCTTCGAGCAGAGCGCGGCGGACGGAACCCCGATCCGCGATGTCGTCGGGGAGGACCCTGTGGAGTTCGCCGAGGCGTTTCTTCGCAACTACCCAGGAGGTTCGTGGATCAGCCGGGAGCGGGAACGGCTGACCAACGCCATCGATCGCGTCACGGGCGACAAGCCGTGACGAAACAGAGAACGGATATCGGGATGACAGTCCATCAGATGAAGGGGCCTGCGATCCGCGTGCAGGGCCTGAAGAAGTCGTACAAGGAGCTGCAGGTTCTGCGGGGCGTGGACTTCGAGGTGGCGCGGGGCAGCATCTTCGCCTTGCTCGGCTCGAACGGGGCGGGCAAGACCACGGCCGTGAGAATCCTGTCCACGCTGCTCAAGGCCGACGCGGGAACGGCCAGCGTGCACGGCTTCGATGTCGCCACGCAGGCGGCGGACGTGCGGGAGTCCATCAGCCTCACCGGACAGTTCGCGGCCGTCGACGAGATCCTCACCGGGCACGAGAACCTCGTGCTGGTCGCCCGGTTACGGCATCTCAAGAATCCGGGCAAGATCGCCGATGATCTGCTCGCGCGTTTCTCGCTGACTGAGGCGGGCGCGCGGAAGGTGTCGACGTATTCGGGTGGCATGCGCCGCCGCCTGGACATCGCGATGAGCCTGGTCGGGAATCCGCCGGTCATCTTCCTCGACGAGC
>NZ_JBEYZF010000039.1:0-58665 GCF_040645915.1 Nonomuraea sp. NPDC046570
CCTGTCGCCATCGAGAGTGACCGATCAACCCGCCACCGCGCACCCCGGATCGGTGTCTCACCCGACCCGGTGAACGTTCGTGGTCATCCCACTAGATGGGCCTGGGTCTTCGCGGAGCCCTTCGGCTCGTCGGGTGTGGAGGCCGTTTCGCTACGCTTGGCGCCATTTGATGACCCGGATGGAGTTGATTGCGCTTGTCGGCGGTCGACGATGCGGTCCTTACCGCCATACGCCGCGCTGATGCGGAGCGGCTATCAACCAGCCTTGATCCGTTGAGGTGTCCGCCGGCCATCCTGCAGCTTCTTATCAGGCATGAGGATCCACGACTGCGGGGTTTGGGCCTCGTATGCCTGGCCGAACGCCTTGATGTGAGACGAGATGAAGATCGTTCCGAGCTGGCCGGGTTCGCGGCGTCGTTGCCGGGCTCGCTGGCTGGTCCGCCGGAGGCGGCGCTGGTCTTGGCGCGCCTTTACCTCCAACTGCGAGCCTACGTCCGGCCCCGGCCCTGGCCGGAGTGGCGCGGGGAGGATCTACCGACCAGGGTCCGCATCGCCTGGCTGAGCGCCGAGATCGCTGACCGGCCGGAGACCCTGCGGGACGAGCCCGTGGGCGAACTGCTCTACCAGGCCGTCCGTGGGATCGGCGCGGCTGACGTGGACGAGCCGGAGAGTCTTGCCCGGGAGTTGTCGGACCGGCTCGATCCTGTGTTGCGGGCGGAGGCTCTGCGGGTTACTCGCGAGGCCGTACACGCCGGTTTGCTGGCACCGGCACGAGCCCGGACGCTCGTGGTGAGGCTCGCCGGATCGGTCGCCGGGGAACCCGCCTTAGACGCGGCCGACCTCGCCGCGGCAGCGCTGTGTGAGCTGTCAGAGCCCTGGGCCGCGTTGAATCCGCTGCCACCAGAGCTCCTGTACCGACTGCTCGAGACCGGGCCCGACTCGGTGGACGCGGCGATCGAAGCCGCAGCCCGGCACGGGCATCAGGACGTGCTCCGCGACGTGGCCGCCGACCGAAATCGGCTCCCGGCGCTCCGACGGCGCGCGCTGGAGCTGCTCGGGGACCTTGCGAGCCACGACGACATCCGCGACCTCGCGGGCATCGCCGCCACCGACCCGCTCTTGTTCGCCGGGCCGTTCGTCCGGTGTCTGCGCGGCCTGCACCGGCGTGGGCACTTCCCAGCAGGCGATGACGCACCAGGGATCGTGAGTCTGGCCATCGCCGACCACTCGGTCCCTGCGGGCGAGGTCGCCACCATCTTGTTCACGTGCCGGCGCGAGACGCTCCAGGAGCTGATGACGGCGGCCGTGGACGATCCGCACTGGCCACGGCGGCTGGAACTCCTGGTCGCCTTGGCTGCTCAGGGCACCGGGGATCTGCCGGTGGGGGAGAAGGTCACTGATCTGCTGCGTACCGCGCCGGATCCACGACCGTTCTTGCGAGCGATCCGCGCGCTGCGCCATACGGCCGCCGAGGAGGCCGTCATCGCCGCGCTGCCACGGTCACCGGTGGCGGCGCTGGAGGCTCTTGAAGCCGTGGGCGGAGCCTGGGCGGTCACGGCGCTGCGAGACGGGCTGAGCCTGGACGGGCCACACGGCAGAAACGCCGGCGGCACTGTGGTGTCCTACCTGCGACCGGTTCGCCACCGGGCTCTGGAAGTGCTGTGGCATCTCACCGAGGACCCCGACCGGCGGCCGCGCGGGCCTGGACCCGGACAAGCCTGTGGCCGCCCTGTGCACGCTGGCACGCAACGGCAGCTCCAGTACGGTGCCCGCCATCGCCGACCTTCTGCTGCGGGTCGTGTCCGACCTCGCGGCCTCCTGGGCGCCGGGCGCGTCCGGCGGCAGCGGCAGTGGCGAACCGACGGTGCCGCCGGAAGTCGTCGCGGCCATCGGTGACCTCGGTGGTCGCCTCCACGAATCGGCGACGCCCACCGCGACCGTCTCCTCACACTGCTGGAAGACACGGTCGTGCGGCTGTCCTCCACCGACGCGTTCGACATCGTCGCGCGGATTCGCGCGCTGCCGCCGGAGGCCGCGGGGAGCCGGTCCGCGCTTGTGCTGCTGCGCCGATGCGGCGCAGTGCTGACCCGCACCGATCTCGGGCGGGCGCTGGCCGCCGCCCGCGCGGGCGCGAACCCGTGGCTGGCCGAGCAGGAGACGCTGCGGGAGGCCTTCGGGCGTCCGCGACCGGTCACCGCCGCCGCATCGAGCGGCAGCGCAGAGGCGCCCGAGCGCCCCGCCGTACGCCGATGGCGGGAGGCCCTCGCTGCGGCCGCCCGCACACCCGACACCCTCCGGCGATTCCGCGTCGCCGACCTGCCCGTAGACGGTCTCGACTCTGACGAGGTCCCCCACGGACACGACGCCCGCGCCGGACACCCAGCGGATTCGCGCGACCGGCTCAACGCACTGATCGGCGTCTTCCCGGCGGCCGGTACGGAGGTGCGCGATGTCCTGCTGGACTGGATGATCGAGCTGCAGCCATTCGACGCGCCATCGTGGACTATCGCGGAGGACGCCCGCCGATCCGCGTCTGTACCTTGTGATCGGGACCAACCCCGCTCAGCGGTCCGGCGCGAACGCCTGCTGGAGATGCTGGACGATCCCGTGCAGGATCAACGCGAAGCCGCGGCCGGTGCCTTGCTGAGCTGGCCCGAACCCCAGTTCCGGCTCACGGTGCTGCGTGCCTTCCTCCACGGGCAGGTTGACCTGACCGTCACCGCGGATCTCGCGCATGCCCTGACCCTCATGGGCGAGACCGAACTGCGCGAGGTCGGCTCCGGCGACGACGCGGCTTGCGAACGGATTGCCCGCGTCGCCGCCCATCTGGACCCGCCGGACGTGGAACGACTCATCCCCCTGTTGTTGTCATGGTGGGAACACGGTGGACCCTCCCTTCATGCGTCAGCCGAGCGGGCGTTGCGGAAGGCGGCCCCCGACGTCCTGGCCGAGACCCTGTCCGACCGTCTCGAAGCCGGAGCCTGGGGCCTGTTCGATCTCATCTCCGGCGTTGCGCTGCTGCATACCCCCACGTTGGTACGGGCGCGCCGGCGGCTACGCGAAGAAGGACGCGACGACCTGGCCGACAAAATCGTGCTGGCGGAAGGGCCGCTACGCCCTCCCCATGCGGCCCAGCAGGACATCGCCGCCCTCTCGGCACTCCGAACCCTTGTCCCGCGAGCGGCCGCCCGGGAACAACAGCCGTCTCGGGCGGAACTGCTCCGCCTGGCCCGTACCGGCGGCCCCGAGCAGGTCCGCCGGGCGCTGACCCTGCTCGCCGCGCGTTACGACGACGCCCCCGCCCGCCTGCGCCGACACGACGCGGACCAGCCAGCGGATCGCGATCCCGAGCTCGGGGAACTACTCGCGGAATCGCTCGGCCATCCCGAGGCGAGAGTCCGGCTGCACGCCCACCGGATCTCCCGCAAGGTGATGAAGTACGAGGACTACCTGGTACAGACCTCGCTGCTGCTGGACGACCGGCAACCCGACATCGTGCGCTCGGCGGTCAAGACCTTGTGCCATGCGGCGTGGAAGCCAGCCATCCCCGCACTGGTCGACCTGCTCACGCACTCCCACCCCGCCGTCCGAAGGGCCACCTCCGACGGGCTCGTGCTCCTCGGCGCGCCGACAATCCCTGCCCTCAGGCACGCCGTCGGCAAGGCCCGCCCGGACAAACGACACCTCTACACCACCGTGCTAGAGATGATCACCGCTGACCTGGATCCCGACAACCAACCAGGGTGACCGGCTCGGCCGCGACGACCTGCGTCACCCGACGCGCGCTCCGGGGAACTCGAAGCGGCCGAACATCCAGGTACCGGGGTCGTCCGGGTTGTCTCCCACCCAGAACTGCCTCCACAGCAGGATGAACTCCTCCTTGGTCAGGTATCCGTCGTCGTCCAGGTCGAGCAGTGGGAAGGTCGCCTCGGTGTCGATCGGGAACCCGTTCCACACCTCGATGAGCCGGTGGTGCTCCTCGGTCGAGATCAGGTCGTCGCCGTTCTCGTCGATGATCTCGAACATGGCTTTGGCGGTGCCTTCGACGGAGGCGGTCATGTCGCCGAGCCGGTCGACGACCCGCAGTGTCCCCTCCAGGGAGACCTCGCCGTCGGCCTCCTCGTCGGAAGCCGCCAGCAGGGTGGCCCACCAGCCCATCATCAGCGCCTGGACCAGGCACCGGTCGGTTCCTTCCCGGTAGGAGGCCCACCGCTCGGCCAGCGCGGCGAAGTCCGATTCCTCCAGGACGCCGTTGTGGTCGGCGTCCATCATGTGGAACACGTTGGAGATCTTGTGGCGCTGGAACTCACTGGACATGACCACGCTCCGATCGTTGTCACGGACACCACAGCGGTTGCATCCGCGTCCTACAATCGATCGCCGTCACTCAGGTGTGCTATCGCCACAGAGATCCACCACCTTCCCCCACCAGTGACGTAATTGCTACTTTCTGCGACTTTCCGTCCCGGGGGCGATGGTCGCGTAGTCGAACAGCTCGCCGGCGGACGAAGCCCACCCGCAAGTCGACGTCGCCGCTCTCGTGACGCCTGTGTGGCATCACTTTCGGCATCGAATCGGGATTGCGATGATGTCATGGTGATGTCATAGTGACGTCATGGATCTCGCGCCGTATGTCGATCACCTCCGCCGCGAACTAGCCATCGCCGCCGGGGCGGGCGGCGAGGAAGCTCGCGCGCTTGCCGAGCGCCTCGCCGCGACGCTCGAGTCGGCCACCCGGCTCGCCCTGCTGGAGGCCCTGTCCGCCGCCGCGGACGAGATCACCCAGGAGCTCGCACCCGGCTCGGTCGAGGTACGCCTGCGTGGACGCGACCCCGGCTTCGTCGTGACACCACGAGCCGGACGGCCGTTCGAGGGGGAGGACGAGATCGAGCGGTACGAGCGACCGCCCGCCCTGCCACCACCCGCGGACGTCGACGAGGGCGGGACCTCCCGGATCTCGCTCCGGGTCCCCGAGCACCTCAAGCCGCGCATCGAGGAGGCGGCCGCCCGAGACGGGCTGTCGGTCAACGCCTGGCTGGTCCGCGCCGTCGCCGCGGCACTCGACTCGGGCGACGCCGGCCGCCGCGCCGCCCGGCGCGCGACCCAGCAGTCCGGTAATCGCTACAGCGGCTGGGTGCGCTGATGGCCACGCCAACTCGTAAGGAGGGGACCGCAATGCCGACCTTCGACAGCCCAGAACCGATTCTCGCCGTCATCGACGTGGCGACCGCCAATGTCCGGATCAACGCGAGTGACCGCGCCGACACCGTCGTCGAGATCCGCCCGAGCGACGGGCTCAGCGACGCCGACGTGCACGCCGCCGAGCACACCCAGGTCGAGTACGCCGACGGCAGGCTCCTGGTGCGGGCGGTCAAGGATCGGGCCACTTCGACGTCCGGTTGGGGCTTCTCGTTCGACAAGCTGGTGGAGTCGCCCGCGGACTGGGCGCGTTCGCTGCTGCTCGGCTGGGGTGGCTCGGTCGACGTGACGATCGAGCTTCCGGCGGGCTCCCGCGTCGACGCCAAGACGGCGGCGAGCTTCCGCTGCCGGGGCGCGCTCGGCGAGGTGAGCTTCACCACCTCCTACGGCGACATCCAGGTCGAGCAGGCCGGCCGGCTGCGGCTGAGCTCGGCCCATGGCGACATCTCGGTCACCCGCGCGGCCGGGCACGCCGAGGTGACCACGACCAACGGCGACATCCGCATCGGCAAGATCGACGGCACGGCGGTGGTCAAGACCTCACACGGCGAGATCCGCCTGCGCGAGGTGACCGGTGAGCTGCGGCTGAACTCCGCCCATGGCGACTGCACCGTCGATCGCGCCTTGGCCGGCGTCGTCGCCAAGACCGCCTACGGCAGCGTGCGGATCGGCGAGGTGGTGTCCGGCTCGGTCGTCATGGAGACCACCGGCGGCGGCCTGGAGCTCGGAATCCGGGAGGGCTCCGCCACGTGGCTGGATGTGAGCTCGCAGTACGGCACCGTGGACGTCTCCCTGGACCCCAGCGACGGCCCCGGTCAGTCCGACCAGGTCGTCGAGGTGCGGGCGCACACCGCCCACGGCGACATCGTCATTCATCGTTCCTAAGGAGATTCCCATGCCAGACGCGATCGTGGCCGAGGGCCTGGTCAAGAAGTACGGCGACGTGGTGGCCCTCGACGGAATGGAGCTGACCGTTCCCGAGGGCACGGTGTTCGGGCTCCTCGGCCCGAACGGAGCCGGCAAGACCACCACCGTGCGAATCTTGACCACGCTGCTGAAACCGGACGCCGGGCACGCCAAGGTGGCCGGGTTCGACGTCGTACGCGACGCGCGCCGGCTGCGCGCCCACATCGGGGTGTCCGGCCAGTACGCCGCCGTCGACGACCACCTCACCGGCGCCGAGAACCTGGAGATGGTCGGCCGCCTTTACCACCTGGGCGTCAAGCGAGCCAAGCAGCGTGCCCGCGAGCTACTGGAGCGCTTCGACCTGACGGAGGCGGGCGACCGCCCGGTGCAGGGCTACTCCGGAGGCATGCGACGCCGCCTCGACCTGGCCGGCGCGCTGGTCGTCAGCCCGCCGGTGCTGTTCCTCGACGAGCCCACGACCGGTCTCGACCCACGGGCCCGTGCAAGCCTGTGGGACGTCATCTCCGAACTCGTCACGGCGGGCACGACGGTGCTGCTCACCACCCAGTACATGGAGGAGGCCGACCGGCTCGCCGACCGCATCGGCGTGGTCGACCATGGCCACGTGATCGCGCTCGGCACCGCCGACGAGCTCAAGGACCAGGTGGGCGGCGACCGGATCGAGCTGTCGGTGACGAGCGCGGCGGACCTGGAGACCGTCAGGTGGACGCTGGCGCCGCTGGCCGTCGGGGACATGCAGTTCGACGCCACCGCCCTGCGGGCCACGATCCCGGTCACCGGCGGCGCCGCCGCGCTGACCACGGCCCTCGGCCACCTGGCCGCCGAGCGGATCACCGTACTCGATGCCGGATTACGCCGGCCGACCCTGGACGACGTGTTCCTGACCCTCACGGGACACGAGGCCGACGAGAAGATCAAGGAGACCGTGCGATGAACGCCCTGCAGATGGCACTCGCCGACGGCATGACGATCACCAAGCGCAACGCGTTGAAGATCAAGCGAGCACCCGACCTGCTCGGCGGCGTGGTCCTGCTGCCGATCGTGCTCGTACTGCTGTTCGCCTACGTCTTCGGCAGCATGATCGACCTGCCCGGCATGTCGTACACGGAATACCTGCTCCCCGGCATCTTCGTCATGACGATCACCACCAGCGCGCAGATCACCGGCTACACCCTCACACTGGACCTGCAGAAAGGCATCTTCGACCGGTTCCGCACCCTGCCGATGTCACCCTCGGCGGTGCTGACCGGCCAGACCTTCAGCGACCTGATCACGAATGTGACCAGCATCGTGACCATGGCGCTCGTCGGGCTGCTCGTCGGATGGCGCATCCACACCTCGCCGCTCGAAGCGGCCCTCGGATTCCTGGTGCTGCTGCTGTTCGCGTACGCCTTCTCCTGGGTGACGGCGACGGTCGCGCTGGCCCTGCGCACGCCCGAGGTGTTCAACAACGTGGCCACCATCGTGTCGCTTCCGCTGGTCTTCCTGTCCAACGCCTTCGTCGACAGTGCGCGCCTGCCCGGGCCACTGAAGGTGATCGCCGAATGGAGCCCGATCTCCACGCTCATCCAGGGCACGCGCGAACTGTTCGGCAACACCAGCCCGGCCATGCCCGTACCCAGCGCCTGGCCGCTGCAGCACGCGGTGCCGGCGTCGATACTGTGGTCGCTCGTGCTCCTGGTCGTGTTCGTGCCGCTCGCCACGCGGCTGTACAAGAGAGCCGTCAGCCAGTGATCCCGCGCGAACCGGCGATGGGCCTGGCACCACAGGCGCGAGTCTCCGACGACGATCGCGACAAGGCCCTCCACCTGCTGCAGGACGGCTTCGCCGACGGACGCCTCAGCGCCAGTGAGCTGGAACGGCGACTCGAACTGGCGCTCACCGCGCAGTCTCACGACGACCTGCTCGCGATGATCTCCGACCTGACGGTCGACACGGTCCACCTGACGCCCAAAAGCGGACGCATCAAGAGAGAGGGCGCCTGGCGGGTCCCGCGCCTACTACGGATCGACTCCGAATACGGCAAAGTGCGGCTCGACCTGTCCCAAGCCCTCATCCGACACCCCGAGATCGACATCGAACTCTGGCTCACGTACGGCCCCGCAGCGATCATCCTGCCCGCCGGCGCCAGCGCGAACGCCGACGGGGTGCGAACCGAATGGGGCAGCGTGACCTGCAAGGCGCCGGACCATCGACGTCCCGGCAAGCTGCACGTTCACCTCACCGGAGAGCTCACCTACGGCCGCCTGACCATCCGCAACTCGCGCACATGACTCAGCGCCCACTTGTTCCGCTGTGCCCGTCGTCGGGTGGGTCCCCGGCTGCTGTGCGGGCGGTGACCAGGCCCGATTCGTAGGCCGCGATGACCGCCTGGGCGCGGTCGCGGACGGCGAGCTTGTCGAAGATGCTGGTGATGTAGTTCTTGACCGTGGAGAGGCTGATGTCCAGGGCGCGGGAGATCCCGGTGTTGTCGAGGCCGGTGGCCATCAGACGCCACACCTCGACCTCACGGGGCGTGAGTTCATCCAGGCCGGTGGGGGCCGGCGGCGCATCGCGGGGTGCCCGTACGTATGTGGAGATCAGCCGGGTGAGCAGGCGCGGGGCGACGGCGGCCTCGCCGGCGTGGACGGTGCGGATCGCCGCGCTCAGATCCTCCGGGGAGCTGTCTTTGGGCAGGAACCCGTAGGCTCCGGCGCGCAGGGCGCCCACGACGTACTCGTCGAGGTCGAAGGTGCTGAGGGCCAGGACCCGGCAGTCGGGCACGGTGGCGGCGAGTTTCCCGGTCGCGCCGACCCCGTCGAGGACGGGCATCCGGATGTCCATCACCACGACGTCGGGGCACAGTTGGCGGGCGAGGGTGACGGCCTGCGCGCCGTTCTCGGCCTCCCCCACCACCTCGAAGGACGGGTCGGGGGAGAGGATCAGCGACAGGCCGCGCCGTACCAGCGGCTGGTCGTCCGCGATCAGCACCCTGATCGGCGGCGTCGGCATGGTCCCGGTCATCGGTGTGCCCCCTCGTGCTGGACGGCCGCCTCGGCAGCCTCGTCCGTGGTCAGCGGCAGGTCGGCCACCACGGCGAACCCCCCGTCGGCCTGTGGGCCGACGGTGAGGGTGCCGCCGTACAGGGCGACGCGCTCGCGCATGCCGATCAGGCCGTAACCGCCCGAACCCACCGCCGGTGCCCCCTCCTGCGGCGGTGTGCCACCGCCGTCGTCGCGCACCTCGATGGTGATCCGGTCCTGGTGGTACGTCAGTTGTACGGACGCGCGGGCGGCGCCCGCGTGCTTGCGGGTGTTGGTGAGGGCCTCCTGGGCGATTCTGAACACCGTGAGGCTGACGGTCGGCGGCAGCGGACGCCGCGGCCCGCGGACGCTGAACTCGGTCGGCAGTCCGGCAAGGCGGGACTCGGCCACCAGGCGGTCGAGGTCGTCGACGCCGGGCTGGGGCAGCGACGGCACGGCCTCCGGTTCGTCGCCGGCCCGCAGCACGTCGAGGAGCTGGCGCATCTCGCGCAGCGCGAGCCGCCCGGAGGACTCCAGGGTGACCAGGGCGTCCCGGACCACCTCCGGTTCGGCGAGGTTGGCCCGGGCTCCACCGGCCATCAGCTGCATGGTGGTGATGTGGTGGGCCACGATGTCGTGCAACTCCCGTGCGATACGGCGGCGTTCGTCGGCCACCGCACGGTCGGCGAGGAGTCTGCGGTTGGCCGCCACCTCCTGCTGCCAGCGGTTGACCGCCATGGCGGCGCCGACGACGATCAGGGTGGACAGGGGCGCGAAAACGGCGTCCTGCCAGGGCGGAATCCGGCCGTGGCTCTGGCTCAGCAGCGTCAGCGACACCGTCGCGACGGCCGCGAGCGCCGTCACCCGACCGGGGCAGGCCCTGGCGACCGAGTACAGGGCGACCAGCAGCACGGCACCGAAGTGGCTGGGCAGCGGCACGGTCAGGGCGGCCGTCGCATCGAGTACCAGGACGGCGGCGAGCGCCGCCACCGGGTGGCGGCGCCGGGCGAGCAGCGGCATGGCCGCCAGCGCGACGAGGAGGAACCCGGCCACGCTCACGGCGTATTGGCCGTCGGGGTCGTCGAAGAACACGTAGCTGAGCAGGTTCATCGCGCAGGCCCCGCCGGTCACCAGTGCGTCGTTACGGGTCCACGGCGGCTCGGTGTGGTCCATGTGCAGCGACTCCTGGGCATCGCTTGGCCCGGTATGTCGGCTCCTGAGCATGTTTGTCCCCCTGTGTCCGGCCTCCCGGCCTCCTGAAAGGGTTGCACAGTAGCCGCGGTGGGCAGCACCGGCGGCGGCAGTTCGCGGCCCCTAACCCGGACCAGGACCCGGATCGGGACCAGGACCAGGACGACCCCGATCGGGATCAGGACCAGGACCAGGGGCCTGGTCGAGGGCCGGGGGAGGACCCAGGGCCCCGGATCCGGATCATCCGCTGCCATGACGCTTGCCGTACCTCGGAGTGATGGTCTGGATACCGGCCGGGAGTCCCCGGCAGACGTCCGCAGTCAATACCGTCCGCCGGAGGACATCGTGATCCGCGCCCTGACCGGATACTCCACCAGACACCCGTGGAAGGTCATCGCCCTCTGGGCGGTGCTGGGTGTCGTGCTGAGCGCCCTGACCCCGACACTGATCGCCCGCGTCACCCAGAACCAGACCGGGGACTTCCTGCCCCGCAGCTATGACTCGGCCGCCGCGCTGCACATCGCCCAGGAGCAGTTCGGGGTGAACCCCGACGCCACCACCGTGACGGTGCTGGTCGCCCGGTCCGACGGCAAGGCCCTCAGCTCCGCCGACCAGAAGCGAGTCGAGGCCGAGGCGGCGAAGCTGGCCAAGCGCCGGGTGATCATGCCGAGGGAAGACGACGGCCCGCAGTTCCTGGTCCCGGACCGCTCCCAGACGCCCCGGATCGCCCCGGCGATGACGGCGCCCGACCGGAGTTTCGAGCTGCTCTCCGTCGAGCTGATCGGGAATCGCATGGACAAGGGGGTCCAGGGCGTCTACCGGACCTTCCGGGACGCCGCCCGGACGCAGTTCTCCGAGGCGGGGATGCGCACTGGTTTCACCGGGGATCTCGCCGACACCGTCGACACCACCGATGCCCACGAGACCGCCGCGAAGGTCGGGGGCGCCCTCATCATGGGGCTCATCATCCTGCTCAACGTGCTGGCGTTCCGCAGTGCGCTGGCGGCCCTGCTGCCGCTGCTCGCGGTCGCCATGATCGGCTCCGTGGCGACGGGAGCCGTCGCGGGCGGCGCGATGCTCACCGGGCGCAAGCTCGACGCGGGTATCACGGGGATGATCAACGTGGTCCTGCTCGGCATCGGCATCGACTACCTGCTGTTCCTGCTGTTCCGCTTCCGCGAGCAACTGCGCAACCGGCCCGAGCAGTCCGCACGCGAGGCGGCCGAGCAGGTCTCCGGCCGGGTGGGCACCGCGATCACCTCGGCGGCGCTGACCATCGTGGCCGCGTTCGCCACGCTGGGCGTGGCGACCTTCGGGCAGTTCCGCTCGATGGGCCCCGCGATCGCCGTCGCGGTCCTGGTGACGCTGCTCGGCAGCCTCACCCTGCTGCCGGCGCTGCTCGCGGCAGCCGGACGCAAGATGTTCTGGCCATCCCGGACCCTTGGCCACGAGCCGCGCGAGGGCCGTGCCGCCCGCTTCGGAACGCTGGTCACGCGACGACCGCTGACGATGCTGATCGGCTCCGTCGCCCTGCTCGCCGCGCTGGCCGCCGGGCTGATCGGCATCAGCATGGACTACGGCCGGGGCGGCTCCGATGCCCGTACCCCTGCCGCGGCCACCGCGGCCGAGATCTCCCGTACGCTGCCGGCCGGCGTGTCGGACCCGACGAGCGTCTTCGTCACCGCCACCGACGGCGGCACCCTCACCGCCGACCGGCTCGACGGCCTCTCCCGTGCGCTCACCCAGGTCAAGGGCGTGGGCCAGGTCGCACGGACCGTCCTGAACAAGGACCACCGCGCCGCCCGGATCGACCTGTACCCGACCGCGGACCCGCAGAGCCAGCAGGCCCGCGACCTGGCCTCCGGACCGATCCGGGCCGCGGTCGCCCAGCACACGCCCGCCGGGACGACGGCACACGTGGGCGGGACGGCGGCGATCTTCGCCGACATCTCGACCGCCGTCGACCACGACCTGAAGATCGTGTTCCCGGTCGCGGCCGGGCTGATCGCGCTGATCCTCCTGCTGCTCCTGCGCAGCCTGCTCGCACCGGTGGTCCTGATGCTCTCCGTCGGGCTCGGCTTCGCCGCGACCCTCGGCGCCGCCACGCTGCTGTTCCAGCACGCCCTCGGCAACCCGGGCGTCGGCTACACCCTCCCGCTGGTGCTGTTCCTGTTCGTCGTGGCACTCGGCACCGACTACAACATCCTCATCACCGACCGGATCCGGGAGGAGATGCGGCAACCGGGCCCCGCCCGCGCCGCCGTGGCCCGCGCGGTACGGCACACGACACCGGCCATCGCGACGGCCGGCCTGGTGCTGGCCGCCTCCTTCGCCACCCTCGCCACGACCCCGGGCAACGAGCAGATCGCCTTCGCGATGACGCTCGGGATCATGCTCTCCGCACTCGTCCTTTCGCTGGTGCTGGTCCCCGCCCTTGCCGCACTCCTCGGCAGGGCCATGTGGTGGCCGCTCCGCCCACGGCCCACCAAGGACGGCCACCCGCAGCACCGTACGACCGCACCTGCCCCGGAACCCGACCGGGTCACGGCGTACTGAGCTTGGAGCGGAGTGCCTCAGGGGTGCATGAGCGCGGTGACAGCGGCGCGCACCCGGTCGTCCGGGAGGGCTGCCTGGGCCCTCACACATACGGTCGTGGCCAACGGCGGCCGCGACCGTACGCGTAGATCGATCTTGCTCTTACTTGATGGATGTGCCGTTGACCAGCGGCAGCGAAATCGACGTGCCGGCCAGGTCGACGGTGACCTTGGCCCCGGTGCCGGGTTCGACGTCGGTCCCGGAGCCGGTGCCGGTCTCATCGAGGTTGGTGTCGTCGTTGGCTCCGGTCAGCACCAGGCCGAGCCGGTGTCCTGCCTTGAACTCGTAGTCCTGCGGCAGCATCTTCCAGGTGATCTGGTAGGACTTGCCCGGCGTCAGCGGTGTCTGGCGGCTCAGGGACTTGTGGTTCTGGGCGTCCAGGATTCCTCGGGTGACCACGTTGAGGCCGGAGGTCGCCGTGTTGTCGGCGGCCCTGAGGTAGCAGCCGTCGTCGTCGGCCGTGCTCTGGCCGACGCAGTCTTCGCCGCCGATGATCTTGAGGCCTTCCGCGGACGTAGCGCCGCGTTCGCGGTAGTTGATGCGGGTGTCCTGGCCGTAGTCGACGAGCAGGACGCCCAGGTTGGCGGTCGGCTTGTCCAGCTTGACCTTCAGGCTCACCGACGGTGTTCCGGACAGCCGCATCGCGTTCTTCAGCGGCGGAGTCAGGAAGGCCAGCCGGTTGGGATTGGTGGCGCCGGGGTCGGTGGCCATCGCGATCTCGGTCTGGGCGGTGTCGAGGTAGCTGCCGGTTCCGGTCGAGGGCTTGCGGTCCAGTGAGCCGTCCTGCTGCGGCCGCAGGGTCGTCGTCCCCGTCCGCGCCGGCCAGTCGGCCTGGGTGATCCACCGGTCCGGGCCGAGCTGCACATCGACGCGTGGCTGGCGCAGGATGTCGTTGGAGACGCCCATCAGTTCGTGGTCGAACCACTGGTGCAGGGTGTTGAGCCACACCTCGCGGCGGGCCCAGAACGGGTCGAGGTGCCCGTACTGCGTCACCCACGTCTTGCGCTGCACATTGCGGGGCAGCTTGGCCCACCACTCGGAGTACTGGCTGCCCACCACGTTCCGGTCCTGCATGCCCATCACCGAGAAGACGCTGGCGCGGATGTTGCGCGCCTTCGAGATCGGCCCGGTCCGGTAGTTGCGCTCGTGCCAGTAGGCGTTGTAGTTGCCGGTGGCGTCATCCGCGCCCTCGCTCAGGCGCTGGTGCACCGCCGCGCATTTCTCGTCCGGATCAAGGTCGACCCGCTTGGCCTGCCATTCCTGTAGGCCCTTGAACCAGGTGAGGGTGCCGTTCGCGCGCGCCGTCTCGTATCCGCTGGTGTAGCCCGCGATGTTCACGATCGTCTCCAGCCCCTGCACACCGGTGCCGGCGACGCCGGCGCCGAGCGCTCCCTCAAAGGAGTGGCCGATCATTCCGGTACGGCCGGTGGTCCAGGAGGCTTTGACCGGATCGCCCTTGTCGTCGTAGGCGGTCGCCCGGCCGTTCAGCCAGTCGACGACCGCCTTGCCGCCCAGCACGTCGGAGGCGCCGTAGGTGGTCGGGCAGCCCTCCGACAGCCTGGTGCCGATCATGTCGACGGACACGAACGCGTACCCGCGCGGCACGAAGTAGTTGTCGTAATACATCGGGAACTTCGTCACGTTCCCGTTCGCGTCGTATTTCTTGCGCTCATTCTCGAAGCCGACGCCCGGTTCGTCGTAGTACGGGCTTTCTTGCATGATCACCGGGACCTTGAGCCCGGAACCGCTCTCTTTCGGCCGGATGATGTCCACCCGGACCAGATCCTTCTTGCCGTCGCCGTCACTGTCGACCGACGACTGCACCCGGACGTGCTCACGGATGGCGTCCTTGTAGGAGAAGACCGGCTGCGTCACCCCACCGGAGACTTCGATCTTCGGCTTCTCCGCCGCGGACGCGGCGGGAGGACCGGCGACCACGAGCGGGATCGCGAGTGTGACTGCGGCGAGGAACCCTCGCCGTTGCGAGTTGGACATGTGCACCCCTTCTGGGCTGGTTGTTGCCATCAATGGCGGCATGGTGAGTTTTGGCTTGTCAGTACAGGTCTGCTGGCCAGATCGGCGGCGGCCGGCGGAGCACGCGGAGGTGGCGGCGAGTGCGCCGACCGACAGCGGCCAGCTCGTCGTGGCGCGGGCGAATGGTGAGGATGCGATCGGCGTTGGCCCAGCCGGGCAGGTCACGGCGCTGTCAGCGGTGTCGATGGCGAAGGCATCGAGGGGTCGAGCCAGCCGGGCACGGCCCGGCACAGCGGCGCGGGTTTGATCACGGCACGATGCCCGGCGGCGGGCGTCGGCCAGGGTGAGCGAGCCGGCGTGCTCCTTGGATCTGTTTGGAATGCGGTCCCGTTGGTGCCCGGGGTATCGGGGTTACGGGGCCGAGACGGTTCGGTGTCAGTCGTCGATTGCCTGGTAGAGCGTGGTCCAGAAGTCGTGGATGGCCCGTGCCGAGTCCGGGGTGGACATGCCGACCTGGGTGAGCAGGATTCCGGTGAGCTGGTTGTCGGGGTCGGCGTAGGTTGAGGTGCCGGTTCCGCCGTCCCAGCCGAACTGGCCGATGGAGGTGTAGTCGGCGCGGTAGGTGCGCACCGCCATTCCGAAGCCCCAGCCGCCCTGCTGCCCTTGGCCGAACGACACATGGACGTATTTCTTGGCCAGGGCGGTTCGGAGAGCTGTCTCCTCGGGTGTCATGCGGTTGGTGGTCATCAGCTGGACGGCTGGCCGGGACAGGATCCGCTGGTTGCCGTGCATCCCGCCGTTGAGCAGCATCCGGAAGAAGGCGTGATAGTCATCGACGGTGGAGACCAGCCCGCCGCCGCCGGACTGGAACGCCGGAGGCTTGCTGACCCTTCCGCCTGCCGCCTCGTCCCACACGATGAGCTTTCCGGTCTTCGGGTCGGGGGCGTAGCTGGGCGGCAGCCGGTCGATCTTGCCGGCGGGTACGTGGAAGCCGGTGTCCTTCATGCCCAGCGGCTCGAAGACGCGCTCGCGCAGAAACGTCTCGAACGGTTTGTCCGTGACTCTGGCGACGAGCACGCTGAGGACATCGTGGCTGATGTTGTACTGCCAGTGCTCTCCGGGCTGGTGCATCAGCGGAAGCGTGCCCAGGCGGCGCATCCACTCGTCCGGCTTGAGGACTGGGTTCTCTCCCCCGCCGTAGAGCTGCCCAAATACCGCGGTCATGATCGGAGAGCCCAGCACCGTCGGATCGAAGCCGAGCCCGAAGGTGGAGCTCAGCAGGTCCCGTACGATGATGGGCCGCTGCGCCGGGACGGTGTCGTTCAGCGGGCCGTCGATCTTCTTGAGCACCTGCCGATTGGCGAGTTCGGGCAGCCACTGCTCCACCGGGTCGTCCAGCCGCAGCTTGCACTCATCCAGCAGGACCATCGCCGCCGCCATCGCGACCGGCTTGGTGGTGGAGGCCATCCGGAAGATCGTGTCCCGGCGCATCGGCGCGCCACCTTCGGCGCGCATCGTCCCCATCGCTTCGACGTGCGTCTGCCCGCCCTGGCTGACCAGGGCGACGAGTCCGGGAATCTTCCCGGACTCGACATGCCGCGCGAGCACCTCGCGCACTCTGCGCAGCCCCGTCTTCGAGAAGGAGGCCCCTCCAGAGCTCGGGCTCTTGGGGATCGGGCCAGAGGCTGTCGAGACAGCGGTGGTCGAGACAGCGGTGCTCGCCTCGGCGCTTCCCGACGCTGCCACGAGAGCACCGGCCGCCAGCGGGACGGCGCCCAACGCTCCGAGAACTGAACGTCGCGACGGGGCACGGTCCGGCGAGTCCGTGGAGCCGCTGCTGCTGTTTCCCATCATGAATCTCCTTGCGTAGGTGTTCGATCTTGTGAGCCCCGCTCCGACGTGGCGCTCATGGCTTGATGAGCGACGCACGGGAATCGGGCGTGAGCTCGGCGTGCTCTGGCCGGTTTCCCTGCTCGTCTTGCTTGGTGTGGCCTGGTTCGCGCTCTGCCTGACAAGCGGTAACTGCGGGTCGGCTTGCCGTCAGGCGGCGTCGAGGGCTGCGATGATCTTGCGGATCATGTCCGTCAGGGTGGGACTGGGCACGCCCCGGTGGGTGCGGGCGGCTGCCTCGATGGCGACGATGACGGTGCTGCGGAAATTGTCGGCCTCTGCCGGAGCCTGCTTCTTGAGCAGGCTCATGGCCGCCGTCAGGGCCGGCAGCACGAGGTCGGCGAGTTCGGCTACGGACTTGCCGCTCAGGTCCACGCCCTTGGGATACGTGGCGAGCACGTGACCGACCAGGCCGGTTCCGGAGCCCAGGGCGATGGAGCCGTCAACGGCGGCCCGGTGGGGCTTGCCGGTGGCATCGGCGACGGTCATCAGCGAGACGGCGCCGTACGCGGCGGTGCGCAGGGTGAGCTTGTCCTGGTCGGAAAGGGTGATGGACATGGTTGTGTGCTCCTTCGAATTTGAAATTCAAGTGAACGGACGGCTGGTGGAATGCGGTCCTGCTGGTGCCCGGGGTCTGTAGATGGCTCAGGTCGGGGTGGACCGGCATGGGTAGGCCCACGGAGCGGAGTTCGGCCTCGACGAGCGGGCCCAGGCCGCTGCCTGATCTTCGTGGTGGTGGTTGATCAGCCGGCGGCCTCCCAGGGACGCTTGTTCACGGCGGCGAACCGGGCGTCGTCGAGGGCGTGCTCGTTCGCGGTGAGGTAGTCGTCGAAGCCTTCCGGACCAGCGCTCTGGTCAGTACCAGGCCCTCGCGGTAGGTCGCCATGTCGTCGGGGGTGAAGCCGAGGCCGGGCATCCGGTCCAGAAGCTGCGGGTGCGCGGTCGGGGACCGGGGCCGGTCGCCGTCGGCGAGCCGGTACGGCGTGTCGCGCCGCGCGATCAGCAGCGGCGAACTGCTCGGCGTCGACGTCGAGCAGGGTCCCGATCTCGGCCGGCGGCACGCCGGCGGTGATCAGGGTCCGGACTTGGACCAGCCGGGTCGGCCGAGGACTACCTGCGGTAGCCGGAGGCGTCGCGGGCCAGTTCGTCGGCCAGGCTGTGCCGGTGGGGGTGCCGCACGGTCTTCACCGTGACAGCGACGAAGGCCGCTGCCTGACTGTTCGTCCCTCAGCTGGTCAGGTCTTCGAGCGCCGATCGCGGTCGAGGGCGGCGACCTCGCGTACGGCCGCGGCGACGGCGCGGAAGTCCTTCTTGAGGATCAAATCGTGGTTGCTGGCGACCTTCGCGCTGATCTTGATGTTCGGGTTGCGCTCGACCACCTGATTGAGGCTGGCGCGAATGCGCTCCTGCTCATCACCCTTGCTTCCGAGGGACGCCCCCGACGCGACCACATACCGGGTCGGGACGGTGATGTTGTCCAGCACGGGGCCCAACTGGCGCTCGCGGGCGATCTTGCCGAGCTCGATGTTGCTGTCGGCGATCTGTTCGGCGGTCATCCGCGGGGTCAGGCCTGTCGGGCGCAGCAACGGAAGGAGCCACCTCATCCGCCGGAACAGCTTCCGGATCCGCCGCTCCATGGCCTCGTCGAGCCAGTCGTGCGGCTGCGCGCCCTCGACCGGGACCGCGCCCATGGTACGGTCGGGATTGCGGCTGGCCCAGTGCGCCGCGACGAACGCCCCGTAGGACCAGCCCACTACCACCGCCCGCTCCACACCTCTGGCCGCGAGAACGGCATCGACGTCCCGGAGGTTCGTCTCGAACGAATAGTCCGCCGAACGCTTCGACTTGCCGCGGGCCCGCATGTCGTAGGTGATGTGCCGCCACCCTGTCCCCAGTTCGGCGATGACGCGCCGCCAGTATCCCTGAGTGGCGGTGTGGCCGTTGAGGTAGAGCACAGGGATACCGCGACCGCCAGTGTCGGTGACGGCCAGGGCCGTGTCGTCAACCGGCACCATACCGGTCCACTGCGCACGGGTCGAGGACGTGCTGTTCTTCGTCATGTGGTCCTCCCGCTCGCGTTCGGCGTCTTGGACGGCTTCTCGAGACGGTGCATACGGATCGCCTGGGCTTGCTGTGTCGTCATCAGATGGTCCTGTCCTCTTGTCCGGTGTCTCCGCCGGCGGCGCGCTCGATGGCGCTGATGAATCGGTTCCGCTCCCGGCTGATCCACAGCCCCAGCGGGTAGTTCTGCACGAACGCCTCGACGAACTCCACGGGGTCCTGCCCGACGATTTCGCGGATCGGGGTTCCGTTCGCCGCGCTCTGCTCGAACAGATCGGCAAGGTCCTCGTACATCGCAACCGCGCCGTCCCCCGGCCCGAAGTGCACCAGGTACCGCTCCAGCGCTTCGACTGCCATGCGATAGTTCGCGGGAAGCCGCTCCATGCGCGCCTTGTACTGCCGGTAGCGCTTCTTGTCCTCGAGTGACCCGGTGACCATCTCCAGGTACTGCCGGTAGCCCCTCTTCGGCTCGCTCGACCCTGTGGCCATGGCTACTCACCTCCGTCGCGGAGCTGTTCGAGCCGTTCGGTGAGGAAGCTCCAGGTTCTCCAGAACTCGGTGAGATGCTCCCGTCCCTGAGCGTTCAGGGAATACACCTTGCGCGGCGGCCCCTTCTCCGACGGGACTTTCTCCACGTCGACGAAGCCGCGCTGCTCGATCCTGACCAGCAGCGCGTAGACGGCGCCCTCGGCGATGCCCTGATCGCGCAGCCACGCCGTGACCTCGTAGCCGTAGGCGGGCCGGCCGGACAAGATCGTCAGGACGATGCCCTCCAGCGTGCCCTTGAGCATCTCCGTCACCTGCTTGCCCACGGAACACCCCCCTTCAGCTACTCCGTGTTGCTGACTACTGGTACACGGTAACACTGACTACTGGTACATAGCAACGCTAAATAGCTCGGCTACAAGCCGAGACCGCAAGCGTGTGGGTGCAGGCGACCTGATCACTGCTCGCGAGCGAGCCCGCCGCCACCCCTTAGGAGAAGACGGGCTGCGTCAGCCCACCGAAGATTTCGACCGCCGGCTTCGCCGCGGCGGCGCGCGCCGTTGGGACGGCCAGCCCCGAGACGTACGTGACCAATCCGCGCGGCTACGTGCTGGACCTGCCCAAAGGCACGCTCAGCGGGGCCGAGCCGGACCGCACCGCCAAGGTCTGGCTCACTGACCGGCGATGCCGGTGGATCTGCCCATGCTTCATGCCACACCGCGGCGGAATGGCGCACCGACACGCTGTTTTAAGGCCGCATCAAGCGGAAGGAAGGACTGACCCGTGGACACTCCCACACCTGCCCGGGTTAGCCCACCACCCACCACCTGGTCGACGCCGAAGGGACTGAGGCGCTGATCTGCGACGGGCACGCCATCGACGCCCGCAAGCGGCTGATCGGCGGCCGCATCGAACCACTGTGAGGGCCCGGAACTCCTACGGTGATCCGCCACCTGACGGTCCAGCGAAGAGGCGCGGGGTCATTCGTTGTCTGGATCTGCCGGCTCCACGGTCGGTGCGATCTGCAGTGGTATCGCAGCCCCGCCAGCGATCTCGCGCCCGTGATTCAGTGTGTAGTCAAGCTGCCTGGCCAGGTGTGGGAGGGTCGCCGGAGGTAGATACGCATCAGCGCCGGCGTCGAGTAGTCGTCGGACCGGGCCGTGGTACTGAACTCCGAGTTCGTGGTCCTCGATTTCGGTGACGATGACGCGAGCTTTCGGGAACATCGATCGGAGCGCTGTGATCAGCTGCGGGCTGCCTGGAGGTACCAGCAGCACGTCGGTTGTTGCGGGAGCCGCATGCATATCGAGCACTACGTAGTCCGTCCCGAGCTGGGTGGATAGCGCAACCCGAGCCGCGGTCGGCAGCTCCATCGCGGTGGCCACGACTGTCACGCTCTCGTAGTCGATCGGTGCTTGATCGTTGGCCTCATCTGGCGCGTTGCGATCGACGATGGCGCCTTGGACCACGTCAATGGTGCTGGAGATCGTCGCGATCGACGCGCCGTCACGCGTGAGGACCAAGTTCTCACCAGGCTCGAGGGCGTCGATGAGCGCCACGACGTCGTCAGGAAGGCGGGTCACGTCGATTCGCTGCGTGGAGCGTGGGGCGCGATTGCGGATCATCATGTCTGGGACACGCTGACGGCTGCGAGGGCACCCTGCGTCATGCGCAGCCCCGGTCGCCTATCGAAAGGCTCATCTACGGTGACATGGTTGCCTGCCCCGAAGGTGCCGTTCAACCAGATGATCACATGAGTCCCTTCTGATGCTGTGATCTTGTTGGATGCCACTACCCGATCATTGGTTCGAGGCCGCGCCGGAGTTTCTCTCATCGTCCATGTCCGCGCCCATCGACGGCGACGCGAAGGTGGGGCCATGGGAAGGCATTCCTGGCAGTCGCGCCTGCCTGAGCCGCTCACGTTGATCGCGAGCACGTCAAGGTCCCGGATCGCGCTTCTTCTGCATGTGGGAGGAGCGAACGTGCCGAAACGTGATCTCGCGGCCATTCGTCTGCCGAGCTGGGGGCGGGTGGTCCCCCAGGACGCCGACCTGGTTCCCTTCGTGGTGCTCGACAACGCGGCCGATCAGCTGCTTCTTCAGGGACTTCTCGGCCTCGGGGAACCGCCGTTCTTCCACGCGTAGCTACGCCTACGTGTTGCTGCGCTGGTGGAGGTTGACCGCGTGATGCTGCACGATCACCGCCAAGACGTCACGCGGGAGGTCCGGTATGAGGTCGAGCGGGCCCGCCGGGACGGTGGCCGCGCCGAGCCCGCCCTGCTGCGCTGCCCGCCGACATCCTGAAGGGGATGCCGGCCCGCAGGCGTGGGGCGTGGAGCAGGCATGCGAGGCCGCCGCCGGGCTGCGTGCCCTGGCGGGTGCCTCGCAGGCTCTGGACGGGCCGGAGCTGGCCGCGCGCTTGGCCGCCGTGCTCGACGCCGAGCGCGGCAACTGATGGAGGTGTTCTCCGTCGGCTGCGCCGCCGTCTACCGGGGTCCTCCAACGCACTGGGTGAGCGGAGCCGGGACGCCATCTATTCTGCCGTTTGCAGTTGGGCGGTCAGCTCGGCGGTCTGGGCACAGTCGGCTACCTTCCATCGCATCGGATGCGATGGCACCTACGCGAAGCACCATTTGCGCCAGAATCTGGCTCGGTCGTTCCAGCCCAGGTCTCCAAGATTGTTCACCCGCGTCCGATGGGACAGCCAGAGGGTTCCGTCCTCTGGAAAGGGTGTGATCTGCAAGGTGATCCCGGAGTATGAGGTCATCACGTCGACCGACGATATCTTCAGGTCCGCGTTCTTCCAGCCCCACCAGAGGAAGCCGCACGCCCAGACTTTGGACAGGTCGCTCGAGTCCTCACTGAGGACTGTGTGGAGTGGGGTTCCGTGCAGGTCGAGCACCCGGGTCGCTGCCACCGCATGTCCATCCAGGTTCACCGGAAGACGAGGAACCCCGTGCCGGAGGTGCCGGGAACCGATGGATGCGTCGATGCCCTCTGACCATATAGAGCCCGTCGGAGCTGGGTATGGGTGGAATCAGATTAAGTCGATTGGAACTTCGGATGAGCGGCATGTCAATGCCGGAGGTCGCTGTCCGTCGAGCCGATGGGCTCCTGCCTGGACGTACCACCTGGGCCGCCGAACCCTCCTCCACGCCGCCGTCCCACCCCTGACCCGCCAGGAAGGAGCCCATCGCCGCCGAGCGGTCCCGCCGCTGACCCGAAGCCGGCCGGGACGGGTCAGCCGGGACCGAGGAGGCAGAACTCGTTGCCTTCCGGGTCGGCGAGGACCGTCCAGGGGATGTCGGACTGGTCGATGCCGGGGTCGGTGGCGCCCAAGGCGCGCAGTCGGGCTTCCTCTGCTGCCAGGTCGTCGCCGCGGTAGGGGCGGACGTCGAGGTGGACGCGGTTCCAAACAGTCTTGGGGTCGGGGGTGCGAAGGAACTCCAGGTAGGGGCCGACGCCCTTGGCGGAGCGCATGACCGCGTGGTCGTCGGTGACCTCGTGCAGGGTCCAGTCCATCGCCTCGCCCCAGAATCGGGCCATCGCTCGCGGGTCGGTGCAGTCGACCACCACCGCGGCGATCAGGCCGGTGTCCTGGTAGAGCGGCCGGGGCTCCAGGACGCAGAACTCGTTGCCCTCCGGGTCGGCCATGACCGTCCAGGGGACGTCGCCCTGGCCCACGTCGGCGGGGGTCGCGCCGAGAACCTGGAGGCGCGCGACCAGGTCCGCCTGGTGGGCGGCCGAGGTGGTGGCCAGGTCCAGGTGAACCCGGTTCTTCACCGTCTTGGGTTCCGGGCGGGCGATGATGTCGATGCAGACGGCGGCGGGGTCGGGGTAGGCGAAGCCCACGGGTTCGAGGTTGGTGACGCCGGGCCCCTCGCTGTCGATACCCCAGCCGAGCACCTCCGCCCAGAACCGGCCGAGCGCGGAGTCGTCCCGGGCCTTCATATTGATCTGCACCAGTCTCGTTGCCATGCCGCAGATCCTAAGGGCCGTCGTCACAAGCGTGATCAGCGCGGGTTTGTGGCGGGGCGCCGGGATCGGCATGCCCGCTGCTGGCTATCCTGTGGCACGTCGAGCCAGGCACGGCTCCCCACCACGAGCCCACCGGAAGGCGACGACCGTGACAGCCTCCCAGCGCCGGAGCACATGGCCGGCGACGACGGTGGTGGCGCACGTGGTCCTGGCTCTCCTGACGGTGATCATCCTGGCGGGCGTCTGGCACCTCGGCGCGGACCTGTGGCAGATCTTCGCCGCAGCGGGTGCTGCCGCCCTGCTCCATGTGGGAGCGGTGGTGGCCCATCGACGGCCGTGGGTGGGGTACGCGATCGGCGCGCTGGCAATGCTCGTCATGGTGATGACGCCCTTCCTGGGTTGGTCACCGAGCATGCTGCCCTCGGCTGTGTGCTTCCCCCTCACGTTGTGGCGGCTGACCAGCCTGGTCTCGGTCAGGTCCTCGGTGGTTGCGTTGGCCGTCGCCGCGCTCGGGATCGTCCTCACCGAGCTGGTGGCGTGGGCCCGGCTGCCCCCCGCCCCTGGTTGGACCCGCCTGGTCGAGGGCGGGCTGCTGATGCTCGTGGTCGGCGGTGTGTGGCTTGCGGCCCTGCTGGTACGCCGCAGGCACGAGGCCGGCCGACGAGCCGAGAGCGAACGACTGGCCGCGGCGGTAGCGGACGAACGGGCCAGCATCCGCCGCGACCTGCACGACGTGATCGCCCACACGGTCACCGTCATGGTCGCGCGGATCGAGGCCGCGGCGGTGACGACGGCGGATCCGGCGACCCGCCGCGAACTCGGCGACATCGCCGAGGCCGGCCGGGACGCCCACCAAGGTCTGCGAGCGATGCTGGCCACCTTGCGCCCGGCCACCGTGGCGCCGCGCGCCGATTCCCGGCCCAGAGAGGTCCCGATCTCGCTCGATGCCCTCCCTGACCTCGTGGCCTCGGCGGCGAGCCCGCTCCATGCGGTGACGTTCGCGGAGGTGGGTGAGCGACGGCCACTGAGCCTGAGTGCCGAGGTCGCGGCGGTCCGTACCGCGCAGGAGGGCATCACCAACGCGCTGCGCCACCTCGAACCACCGGTCGAGGTGACCGTTCGCCTGCACTGGACCCCGGCCGAAGTGGTGGTGGAGGTGCGCGACGACGGCGGCAAGGCGCTTCGCGACGTCGGCAGCCAGGGGACCGGCTTGATAGGGATCGAGGAACGTGTGCGTACCGCAGGCGGCACCCTGTCGATCGACGACGGGGACGACGGGTGGGAGCTGCGGGCGCGGCTCCCCACGAAGGAGGGGGCATGACCGGGATCCGTGTCATGCTCGTCGACGATCAGGAGTTGCTGCGGGCCTCGCTCCGTACGGTGCTGTCGGCCGACGAACGCATCGAGGTCACCCACGACGTCGCGAACGGCAGCGACGCGATCGAGGTCGTCCGGCGGCACCGCCTCGACGTGGTACTGATGGACATCCGCATGCCGCGCATGGACGGGGTCGCCGCCACGGCGGAGATCGTCAAAATCGCACCGGCGACCCGGGTGCTCATGCTGACGACGTTCGATGATGACGAACTGGTCGTGGCTGCCATCCGGGCCGGCGCGAGCGGCTACCTGACCAAGGACGTCCGGCCCGCCGCCCTGGCCCAGGCCGTGTGTGACGTCGCCTCCGGGACGTCGGCGCTGGCCCCGGGGGTGGCCGCGACGATCCTCGATCTCGTACGGCAGATGCCGATGCGGAGGACGGCAGCCCTGGACGGCCTCACCCCACGCGAGGTCGAGATCTTCGGCCTGCTCGCCCGCGGCAGGTCCAACAGCGAGATCTGCGCGGAACTGGTGCTGAGCGAGAACACGGTGAAGTCGCACGTCCGGGCCGTCCTGCAGAAACTGAACCTGCGCGACCGCGTGCACGCGGTGATCCACGCGTACGAGAACGGGCTTGTGGGTCGCAACGATCTGCCTGACTGAGATTCCATCCTGCCGGGTGGTCCCGTCTCACGCCTTAGGGTGATGTCGGCCGGTGACGCCCGGCCTAGGTTCGACGTCGTGCATTTCCTACGTCTGCGCTTTCCTCGTGTGACCTCCCTCCTCGTCCTCGGCGGTGTGCTCGTCGCCGTGCTGCTCGGCTGGACAGCACCGGCTCATGCCAGCGGCGAACGACTGGTCGACGACTACCGCTCCGTCTACGGCACGCCGGGTGTCGCGGCGGCCGTGATCGACGGGTCGTCGGTCGAGACGATCGTCCGCGGCCGGGACGGGGGCGGCAACGCGGTGACGGCGCGGACACGGTTCCGGATCGCGTCGATGAGCAAGTCGATGACGGCTGCGGCGATCATGCTGCTGGTCGACCGTGACCGCATCTCCCTGGACGACCCGGTCGTCAAGGTCCTGCCCGACTTCAGGATGGCCGATCCGCGCTTCACCGGGATCACCGTGCGCCAGGTCCTCAGCCACACCTCGGGGCTGTCGATCAGCACGAACAACGAGTACGTGTTCCCGCCTCCGCGCGGCGCGCAGGAGATCGTGGCCGGGCTGGCCGACAAGACCCTGGCCGCCGATCCGGGCACTCGCTCGGAGTACCACAACACCAACTACTCGATCGCGGCGAGGATCGTCGAGGTGGTGTCGGGGAAGTCCTTCGACGCCTTCCTCCACACCGAGCTGTTCACGCCGCTGGGCATGACCCACACCAGCTCGACGCTGGGGTGTTCCGATCGTGCCGAGGGCCTGCCGTCCGGGTACGAGGTCGTTCTCGGGGTGGCCGTCGCGGCACCGGAGATGCCGGGGTTCTGCGTCGGCAACGGCGGGGTGATCTCGACCCTGGACGACATGGTGCGGTGGCTGCGGTTCAACCAGGGAACCTTCGGGGCGGACCTGCTGAGTGCCGGCTCCCTGGCCGAGTTGCACACCGTCCAGCCGAAGGCCGGCGACTACGCCCTCGGCTGGCAGTCCCGCCCCGTCGCAGCAGACGCCCCGCCGTCGGTGATCGGCCACGGCGGAACACTGGCGACGTGGACCGGGGACATGGTCTTCTCGCCCAAGACCGGTGTGGCCGCCCTCGTCCTCACCAACAGCGGCGGCGATCCCAGCCTGCTCTCGACCAACCTTCTCGCCGAACGGATCGGGGCACCGGCAACGCCGATGAGCAACCCGCTGACCGTCGTGAACGCGGTCCTGCTCGGGCTCACGGTGGGGATGGCCGCACTGCTGGTCACCGCGGCCGTCCGAGCGCGCCGCTGGGCCTCGCGACGCCGTGCGGCGCGCCGGCCGAGGCTGGTTCTGCGGCTCGTGCCCCTTGCTCTGGTGACGGTGCTGAGCGTGGTGCTGCCGATGCCGATCTGGGGAGCGTTCAGCTTCCATTACTGGATCGTCACCGCCTGGCTGCTGCCGCTGCTGGCGCTCTTCTGCCTCACCTGCTGCGTGCTCGGGGCGGTCGCACTCGGCCGTCGCCTCTGGTGCTTCCGCCGCGCCGGTCAGGCGACCTTCGCACCGGTACAGCAGGCCACGGCGGACAGCTGAAACACACTGGCCATCGAACGCTACGGGTACACCGAGGCCGCCAGCTCCTTCTGTCGCCGCTCCGCTTGACCCTGACGCAGGGTCAATCTCTCAGCATGGTGGCATGACCACGGAAACCAGTGCAATCGAGGTCGTCGGACTGCGCAAGTCGTACGGCGAGCACGACGATGATGGAGAGCGGGCTGAGAGAGGCGACAGGACGATGCGGCACGTCACGATCCACCACGACGGCGTCACGATCCCGGTGTCTCGCGACGGCCAAGGACGACCGCTGGTCCTGTGCCCTGGGCTGAACTCGACACAGGCCGACCTACACGAGCTGGCGGAGCTGCTGCGGCGCGACCACGACGTGGTGACCTTCGACCTGCGGGGCCATGGCCCCGCCTCGGCCGCCGCCCAGTACTCCTTCGAGGCCTTCCTCAGCGATCTCGTCGCAGTGATGGCGGAGCTGGGAAACCTCGGCCTGCCCGCGGCGCCCGTGCTGGTGGGCTACTCGTTGGGCGCTGACCTGGCCGTGCACTATGCCTCCGAGCATCCTGACACCGTCGCCGAGCTTGTTCTCATCGACGGGGCGAACCCGGTGCCCGAACCGTTCATCACCGAGGCCGTCCTGCCGGAGTTCCGCGCCATGTGGGAGGATCTGGCGACGCAGCAGGAGGCCGAGCGGGGCACCGCGCATCAGGTGTTGCTCAGTGCCCAGGAGATTCTCGACCTGAACCTCGAGGTCGATGTGATTCGGTCCGAGATCCTCGACCGGTACAGAAAGATCAACCGGCCCATCAGCATGATCATGTCGACCTCGATGGCCGGCGACAGCGGCGAAGGGCACGCGCCGCGGTTCAACCAGAACTGGCGTGCCGGCGTCGAGAGGCTTGTCCGCGAGCACCCGCACATCGCCACCACCTGGCTCGACGCCGACCACCAGCTCGTCTTCACCCACGCCCCGGAAATCGCCCAGATCATCCGGAGTGCACAAGGCCCAGCCGGCCAGGCGACCTCGTAAGCAACCCCTGGAAGGCTGGTCTGATGCTGACCATCGGCGAGCTGGCGTCGTACGCCGGAGTGACGGTGCGCGCGGTGCGGCACTACCACGCAAAGGGGCTGCTGCCGGAGCCGGAGCGGGACCACTCCGGCTACCGCAGATACGACGCCGGCGCCGTGGTCGAGCTGATCAAAATCCGGACCCTCGCCGAGGCCGGGGTCCCGCTGGCGCGGGTGCGGGAGCTGCTGCAGGTCGGGGAGGAGGAGTTCGCCGCGGCGATCGCGGACATCGACAGGCGGCTGCGGGCGGAGATCCGCGAGCGGCAGCGGCACCGCGAGCGAATCGCCCGGCTCGCCTCCGGGGACAGCCTGGCGCTGCCCCCGGAGGTGGTCGAGTATCTCGACCGACTGCGGGCACTCGGGGTCGACGAGCGGATCGTCCAGGCCGAGCGCGACGGCTGGATCCCGCTGGCCGCGCACTCACCCGAGCGAGTCCCGGAGTGGATGGCACGCAAGCGGGAGCAGATCGCGGACCCGCTGCTCGTCGACTTCTACCTCACCCTGAGCCAGGCTCTCGACCAAGCCGACGACGACCCGCGGCTGGTCGAGCTGGCCGACAAGCTGGCCGCCTACATCACGCGGATGGCCGACGAGCGAGGCGAGGACTATGTCGACGACACCGATATCGAGTCACCGCTTGTCAAGCTGATGGACACGCTGGCGTTCGACACTGTGCCGCCGGCGCGTCGGCTGATCGAGCTGCTGAAGCAGCGAGGCTGGACGGGCTGGACCAAGCTCGAGCGCGTGGCCCCCACGCCGGGTGCGGCTTGAGCACGATCGTGAAGGACCTGCAGGCCGCCACCCACATCACCGCCCTGGGCATCGACTTCGCCGCCTACCACCGCTTCCGCCTGCTGATGCCACACATCAGCGACTTCTTTGGT
This sequence comes from Nonomuraea sp. NPDC046570, assembly GCF_040645915.1. Taxonomy (NCBI): domain Bacteria; kingdom Bacillati; phylum Actinomycetota; class Actinomycetes; order Streptosporangiales; family Streptosporangiaceae; genus Nonomuraea; species Nonomuraea sp. NPDC046570. Next base: position 28,758 of record NZ_JBEYZF010000039.1, read on the forward strand.
GGTCAGAGGGACTATAGGGCTACGCACCGACGCCGGAAGAGGTCAGCTGGTGCTGCCAATTCATCGTGACGGCCGCGCTGCGTCTGGCCTCCGCCGAGACCCACCTGACCCAACCGCCCTGGCGTGCAACGGCGACGAAATGGACCACGATCGCCGAGCGGCGACCCGTGGCCCAGTGACCGCGTTGGACTCCCGGCCCCTTGCCGCCGCCGGCCGCCCTCCACATGATCCACGGAATGGAGGGAGGGGGGGCGACGGCTCAGGACTGCGGGAGCTCTGGACCTGTTTGCTAGTCCAGGTGGGAAGATTCGGATCAGACGTGGGTGACCAGGAGGGTCACGCCTGCCTCGCCGCCACAGTCGACGAAGACAGGACCGACACCGTTACCGACCTTGGGGGCGAGTGTCGCCTTTGCCACGAATCCCTTCGGGTTGTCCTCGATGATGCGGATGTTCTGTAGCACCGGGTGTTCCCTGTCGAGCCCGGCGAGCACGGCTTTGAGTCCTTTGCCGCCGCCGCAGTGGCCGGTGATCGTCACCTCCTGGCCTCGCTTGGTGGTGGGATTGGGGCTGACCTGAACCACCGCCCTGGCGCCCTTCGGCGGCTTCGGCGCGGCCATCGCAGCGGTGGCCGCGCTGGCCGTGCCGGCCTGGGCACCAGCCGGCGCGCCGACGAATCCCAACAGACCGGCCGTCAAGCTCAGCCCTGCGATCGCAGTGATCACTCTCTTGCTCATGGCGATTCCTCCAGTTCTCATCCGATTGGTTCGACTGGAACGCTAGGCCGGGCCGCAGCGGGAGCGCGTCGTCCGTTGATCGTCACTTGACCTTGCGCCATTCGCGGTACGAACTACACCGAAGGGAGTAGGCCTTCGGGGAGGATCGAACCGGACCGCGCCCGCGCGTAGTCGTGTCGGAAAGTCGGAAACCCGGCTCGCGGCCGTCGTCTCGGGGCTGATCACGACTCGGGCACTCGCCGCGCGGAGCGGATCCGCTGGGACGGCCGCACTCGGATAGAACATGCTGACGCGTTCGGTCAGCATCGGCACCGGCGGCTTCGCCTACACCATCGACGCCGCCGGGTTGAACGTCAAGACGTTCAACCCGGGCTTCGACTCCTTCGCGTTCGGCTTCGACCCGGCCACGGGCACCTACGACGCCCGCACCACTTCGCTGAACACCACGGAGGGCTTCGGGCCGAAGTGGGCGCGCGACTGGAACCGCGCCTTCGCCCTCGAAGGCATCGGGCCTAGGTAGCGACGAGCTGGCGGGAGATGCTGGGATCGCTGATCTTGGTGTCGTCCGCCAGCAGGAACGCCTTCGACAAGATGACCGACAACATTCCGCCGTCCTCCTCGAACGGTAGGAACACCGATGGGGCGGAGCGGTCGCGGCCAGGGACGATGCACAGGTAGGCGTCGTTCGGCTCCATCAGGATGTTGCCGGAGCCCAGATGAATCCGGTAGGAGCGCAGTTGCCCGCGCACGCGCACGAACCGGTCGGTCAGCTCCACCCGGTCGGCGATCTTCAGCCGGGGCAGCAGCCGGGCCAGCGCGTCATGCCGCGTGCGAGCGGTCTCGCTCAGTTCGCCGAACCCGTACGACTGCCAGTAGCCGTCGTGCCCGGCCGCCGCCTGCTGGTCGAGCCCCAGGGACCCGACCCCCACGGCGAGGTCGGCGTCGCGCAGCAGTTCCGACAACACCAACGGCGGCACTGCGGTAAGCGGCGCGTCGCCGGGAAGATCCGCATGGCGGAACCGGATCGCGTCGGTGGCGGCGCAGGAGGCCGTGCCCCAGGCGTCCCGCTGGGGGTCGGAGGCGACCCGCATGCCCCAGCTCGCCTGCCAGCCGGCGAGCGTCTTGACGGCCGCTCCGACGTCGCCGCCGCACTCGTAGTCCCAGTGACCGATCGACAGCCCGCTCCAGCCGCGCTGCTCCAGCAGCGCCTTGGCCTGCCCGTAGCGCACGAAGTGGCCCTTGAAACGGTCGGAGTGGGTGCGGGTGCGCTCCTCGGCCGGGGTGAGCAGGTACACCTCGCGGAACGACTGCTTGAACGGCTGCCTGATCCCCCGCTCCAGCAGGTGGTCGCGCCAGCCACGCACCCCCTCGGCGCTCTCCTGGATTGGGTGCCACAACCGGACGGGCGTGTCGGCGCCCGGACGCACGGATCTGCCGCTCGCGCCGGCCAGTGCCCAGCCGCCACCACTCCTGACCGGCAGCCCGGCGAACCCGTCGGGGAGCCGCCAGATGAGGGCGCGGGTGTAGGGACCGGTGACCGGATGGTCGAAGAAGTACTGCTCGGCCTCCTGCCAGGACAGCTCGCGTTCGACGATGAGCATCTGCTCCAGGCGCAGCCGCTCGGCGGCCTGCGTGCGTTTGAGGTCCTTCAGCGTGGCCTTGAGATCGGCGAGCACCGGCTCCTTGCGGATGGACTGGGGCGCCGACTTGACGACCCGCCCGGACCCGTTGACGAACCGCAGCACCGGCCCGTCGACGTCGAGCCGGACGACGCAGTCGCCGGCCTGCTCCTCCCGGACCCCGTCGGGGCCGAGGCCGAAGGCCGGGACCGTCCGGTCGACGAGCTGTTCGTGGCTCAGCCCCTCTTGTACGGCCACCGCGTCGAGGGCATCTGACGCCTTCGCCAGCAGGGCCGGTCTGCGCAGCTTGGCTCGCACGCGCGCGAGCACGCCCACCGTGTCGAGGCCGCCCCGCTTGGCCAGCACGTTCAGTGCGGCGTTGGCCAGTCTCTCGTTGCGGCAGACGGCGGCGCCGCCGGTGCCGTTGCGCCCGATGCCGCAGTTCGTGGCGACGTCGCCGAGCAGCGTGGACACCCAGGGCGCGTCGATCACCTCGCAGGTCCACAGCATGCCGCGCAGCGGGAGGGCGGTGTGGCGGGCGACGAACACCCTGCCGCCGGGCTCGCGACTCTCGCGGTGGGTGGCCACGCGGGAGAGGATCTCGCGCAGCACCGCCACGCCGTCGTCGGTGAGCAGCGTGCGGACCTTGGCGAGCCAGGGTTCGCTGGGCCTGTTGGCCTTGGCCTTGCACCAGTGTTTCAGCAGAGGCAGCACGGCGGGGTGGGCCAGCCGGGCGGCGTACTTCCCTGCCATGGCACGGGCGATGGGGTCGCCGTCCCAGACCAGGCTGCGCACGACCCCGGCCGGCCCGTGCTCCGGGGGCTCGGTCAGGACGCGCTCCAGGTCCTTGCGTAACGCGGCCCGGCCCGGGCTTCGGTGGGCCGGGTGCCACAGCGGCGCGTCACCAAGGATCTGACGGCGCTCGGAGTATCCGAGCGTCGCGATGGCGGCCAGCGGAATCCGGTACAGCTCGGCGTGGCCGGTGTGACCGCAACTCGACAGCGCGTCGGCGATCTCCCATAGGAAGCGCGTGTCCTCGAACGTCCAGGAGATGTCGCCATCGGCCACCTCGCGCACCAGTCGGAGCACCTCCTCGGGGTGCTCGTGGCCGCCCTTGTCGCCCAGGCTGAGCCGCAGTTGCGCCCATATGCCGAACGCCCTGCGCCCCGCCTCGTCGGCGCCAGGCCGCCCGCCCGCGTCGTACAGGGCGAACAGCTCACGTGGCAGCCCCTCGACGCGGTATCCGAGCAGGTAGCCGTAAGACTGGGGAAAGTTGTCGAGGACGCCCATGTCAGCCTCCGGCCCGCGGCACGAGGCGGACGAGCTCGCGCGCCGGGCTCGCGTCAGGCCGAGCGGGAAGGGGGATCTCGACCGAGCACCTGCCGGTGGCGCTCTCGTCTCCGAAGGTGGCCGTGGCCATGGGGGGCTCCATCGTCGTCGGTCGGTTAACGTGACGGGCCATAGTTATCAACAGGCACCGACAATCCGGAGGCGGGCGCGAGCCGGGGCCGAAAATCCGGGCGATCGGCGGCACCCACCAGTGGCAGGGCGACGGGCTCCAGATCGCGTTCGGCGACAGCACCGGCGGGTACGGCCCGGAGTACGGCCTCGCGTTACTCGACAGCGGTCCCGAGATCTACCGGTTCAGCGACGGCTCGGTCACCTCGCCGGTCAGCGACGTCACCTTGACCGCTCGGCGCGACGGCGCCGAAACCCACTATCTGGCAGTGTTTCCGTGGGCTTCGACCAGTGTCGACGCTCCCGGTCCCGGCGGCTCGGTGCTGTTCAACGCGATCGTCAACGACAACGACGGCGCGAACCGGCGGGGCTGGATCCAGTGGCGCCCCGGCATCGCCACCGGCAAGTCCGCGCAGGAGTTCGTACGGCTGGCGGCCCTGCCCGAGTCGGGTGCGTGCCAGGCCTGGATCACCCTCGACGAGGACCAGGTCGAGGTGGGCGCCCAGGTCGAGGCGGCGATCTTCGTACTGAACTGGGACGATGCCGACCGCCGCGTCGAGGTGGTCGGCCCCGACGGCAACGCCACCCCCGCGACCATCCCGGCTCGCACCACCCTCCAGCTCACGATCCCGATCACCGCGACGACCGCAGGTGAGCTCGGGATCACCGCCTCGGTGAAGGACCTGACCGGTGGCACCACCGTCGACCTGGCGGCGACCGGCCGGGTGACGATGTCCGCCGAGGCGATCGCGCAGGAGCTCGCCAAGATCGCCGCATCGGGCGAGACGGCTCGGGACCTGCTGGCCCAGTGCAAGGGGCGAGGGATCCCGACCCACTACGAACGCGTCGACGCGACCACCTTGGAGAAGTTCGTCGGCTACACCCGCGACGACGTAACGGCCGGTCAGAGGTGGCGGGCCACCTACAATACGGTCGCCATGACCGCCATGGCCGGACACCTCCTCACCCGGTCGCGATCCCGGGTCGCCGGGACGGCGACGGGGACGCGGGTGCCGCGCTACGTCACCGGGCCGATCGGCCGCGATGACTGGATGTTCACCGGTACGGTCTCCGACGGCGAAACCACCCAGAAGGGCCGCCCGGTCGTGTTCAGCGGCCCGATGGGCTGGGCCGAGGTGGTCAGCGACATCCCCAAGCTGGCCGATCTCGGCTTCAACACCTGCGCCCTCGAAATGGGGCCGCAAAGCGCGATTCTTCCGCCGGACGCGATCCCGGGCTGGAGCACGACGGGCGTCGGCGACGCGGCGTGACCTTCGCCCGCGACGCGTCGGTCTCACACGACTCCGCCGCCGCCTTGCGAGTGTCGTTCGCCGGTCCGAAGAAGCCGAACAGCTACCGCCAGTTCTTCCAGCCGCTGACGGTCGAGCCCGGAGCCACCTACCGGGTCCGGGCGTGGATCAAGGGGCAGGACGTCACCGCCCGTGCGGTGTCGATCCCGACCGCCACCTGGGCCACCCGCTACTACCCGCCGGAGGGCACCTACGACTGGCAGCAGGTCGAGTTCACTCTCACCCCCGGCAACGTGTCGACCTACCGCTTCTCGATCATCGGTGAGGGCCCGGTCGGGGCGCTGTGGATCGATGAGCTGACCATCGCGCGAGCCGATGGGGCCGATCCGACGAACATCGCCGGCAACGCCGGCTTCGACGATGCGGCGACGGTCGCCGCGAATGGCGAGTACGCCGTGTCAACGTACGCGATCGATCGGGGCCCGGTCCGCTGGCTCGAGGCGGCGGCCGAGGCGAACGTCGCCATGAGCCTGCTGCTGGCACCGCAATACTTCCCGGCCTTCTTGACGGCGAAGCATCCCGAACTCGTGCTGGCCGAGGAAGGCTACGATGTCCACCACCCGTTGGCGCGGGAGGTGATCGAAGCGTTCCTGCGCACGACGAACCCGTCGACCAAGCGCGGGTGGGCGCGATACCTCACCGAGCAGTACGGCGACATCGCTGAGCTCAACAGTGTGTACGGCACCGCGTACCGAACCTTCGATGAGGTGCCGGCGCCCGGCGTACGGGCGGTTGAGCCGACGGTGCGGGTGCTATGACTGGATCACCTTCAACACCAGGGCTTTCGCGTCGTGGCACGCGTGGATGGCCGAGGTGATCCACAGCATCGCCCCCGACATCCCGGTGCATTCCAAGATGGTCGGCAGCACCCTGAAGGACCGCAACTATCTGTTGTGGGGACCCGATCCCGAGCAGTGGGCCACCTTCTCCCAGCTGTCGGGCAACGACGCGTCGAACTATCCGGGACAGGGCGTCGACGGCTTCCTGGGCAAGTTCGCGTTCTACGACCTTCAGGCCAGCATCGCGCGGACTCCGGTGTTCGACTCCGAGGACCATATGATCCCCGACCGCAGCACGTCGTACTCGAAGGCCGAGGCGGCCCACGTCGCGGCGGACCTGTGGCAGGGCGCCCTGCACGGGCGTTCCGCCACCGCGTTCTGGGTGTGGGCGCGGACCACCGAGGTGGCGTCCACCCTGGCGGGCAGCATGCTGCACCGGCCGGACGCGATCGCCGCGGCCGGCCGTACCAGCCTGGATCTGAACCGGTTCGCCGCCGAGGTGGCGCTGCTGCAGGGCGCAGGGTCCGGCGTCGGCATCGTGTACTCGCGGACCTCGTCGGTGTACTCGTCGCAGCACCTGGCCGCGGTGCGCGAGGTGTACAGAGCTCTGCTGATGAATGGGATCCCGGTGCATTTCGTCACCGAGTCCAGCCTGGCCCGGCAGCAGGTCCGCGATGGGGTGAAGCTGGTGGTCGCACCCGGGGTGACGCATCTGCCGGCCGCCTGCCTGCAGGGTCTTCGGGTCCTGGCCCGGAAGGTCCGGCTCGTCGTCGCGGGTGCCGATCCCCTGACGTCTGACGAGCGAAACCAGGCCCATTCGGCTCGTGACCGTACGGCGGTGCTCCGGGAGGCGACTGTCCTGTCGGCCGACGGCCCGGCCGATATCGGGGCCGCCGTGCTCGACCTGGCGCGGCGAAGCCGGTTGGCCGCGGTGACGCTGGAGCGTACGGCCGGCGGTGCGCCGACGGCCGTCGAGTGGCGGCCGGTGCGCGATGGCAGGCGCTGGCTGGTCGGGGTGACGAACTACGGTGCGCAGGCCGAGGTGGTGACGGTCAGACTCCACGGTCGCCAACCGCTCGACCTGCACGACCTGCTCAGCGGCGAACGCCTCGGCTCGTCGCCGGTCGAGCTCACCCCGTTGACGCCTCGGCTCCTGGTGCTCCGGTAGGACGGTGGCCCGGGTGCCGCCGCTCCACCTCAACGGCACCCACTCCGTCGACATCGACGGCGAACTCGCCCAGCTCGACGCCGACGGGTACCGGCCGCTACGCCCCACGGTCGTACCTCTGCTTGACTGAGCCCCGCTCCGGCCGGCACCCCGCCAGCCGTACACAGAAAGGAGTCCTGATGGAGATTCCCCTGTTCAAGGACAGGCAGTGGAGCACATGCCCGCACCCGGTGCCCGAGGACGACGAATCCGACTACGAGGCATGGATGAAGAAGGGCGGCTACGGTCACGCCGCGCACTTCTTCGTCCACGACGACTCGCCCGTCCAGCTGACGATCTGGGGCGACGGCCTACACGGAGGTCAGCTCAGCGGGCGAGCGCCGGCCGGGCACGTGGGAACCGGCGGCGCGCTGCCGCACCTGGGCCCGCGCGCGGTGCTGTGGGTGCTGGAGGGCAACGAGCGGGCCCGCCGGTTCTACGAGAAGGCCGGCTGGTCGGCGGACGGCGTCACCCGGGACGCCCCGATGGGCGGCGAGCTGACCCACCAGCTGCGGTACGCCCGCATGGCCGCCCGGTGACCGACTTCGCCGAACGTGCTGAGCGGCACCGGGGCGAGCTGCGGGTGCACTGCTACCGGATGCTCGGGTCGTTCGACGAGGCGGAGGACCTGGTCCAGGAGGTGTTCCTGCGGGCGTGGCGCGGCCGGGACGGCTTCGAGGGCCGTTCCTCACTGCGCGCCTGGTTGTACCGGATCGCCACCAACGCCTGCCTGGACTTCCTCGACGGCCGGAGCCGCCGGACGCTGCCCGACCAGGCCGATTCGCCGGCCGGCCCGTGGTTGCAGCCGTTCCCCGGCCACCTGTGGGAGCCGGTGGCACCGAGCGCCGACGACCCGGAGGCCGCGGTGGTCGCGAAGGAGACCCTGGAGCTGGCGTTCCTGGCCGCCATCCAGCACCTGCCGCCGAGGCAGCGCGCCGCGACGATCCTGTGCGACGTGCTGGGCTGGCCGGTCCGCCAGACGGCCGAGGCCCTCGACGGCAGTGTCGCCTCGGTCAACAGCGCACTGCAGCGGGCCAGAGCCACCCTGCGCACCCACCTGCCGCCCGGCCGGTCGGACTGGGCCCCGTCAGTCCCGCCCACCGACGAGGACCGCAGGATCCTGCGCCGCTACATGTCCGCGGTGGAGCGCGGCGACCTGACCGAGGTCGCCGAGCTGCTGGCGCGGGACGTGCGGGCGACGATGCCGCCGTACCCGGAGTGGTTCGCCGACCGCGACGGCGTGCTGGCAGCGCTGTCGGCGAGCTGGGACGCCGGCTCACCCGACTACATCGGAACGCTGCGCATGCTGCCGGCGAGCGCCAACGGCCAGTTGGCCGCGGCGACGTACCGGTGTCCGCCGGGCGGGCACACGTACGAGCCGTTCGGCATCGGCGTGCTGCGGGTCCGCGACGGCCGGATAACCGAGATCGTCGCGTTCCACGAGCCGGCCCTGTTCCCGTCGTTCAACCTCCCACCCACCCTGGACCGATGAGGTTCCGCGGTGGATGCCGTCTCAATACCGCACGAGGCAATCAGCCGGCAGAGGAGACAGCAGTGAACGACATCGAACCGCAGACCGCGAACGGCAAGGTGCTCTGGCACTTCACCATGTCCCTGGACGGGTTCGTGGCCGGGCCGAACCACGAGATGGACTGGATGATGACCGGCATCTCGCCCCAGCCGGGCCTGATCGAGGAGTACGTCGGGACCACCGGCGCGATCCTGGGCGGCCGGCGCGGCTGGGACCACTTCCCGGATCCCCGCAGCGTCTACGGCGGCGCCTGGACCGGACCCATCTTTGTGCTCACCCACCATCCGGAGGACGCCAAGCCCGCCGACGGCGTCACATTCCTGGACTGTGACGTGGCCGAGGCGGTACGGATCGCGCTGGCCGCGGCCGGCGGCAGGAACGTCGAGGTGCATTCGCCGACGATCGGTGGCCAGCTTCTCGAACGCGGGCTGCTCGACGAGATCAACCTGCACATCGCGCCCGTGCTGCTCGGCGAGGGCATCCGGCTGCTGGACCTCCCCGGTGGCCGGCCGCACTACCTCCACCGGGTCGGCGCCGGCGACCCCACGGCCGAGCTGAGTGTGCGGTACCGGCCGGTCAGGCCGTGACCGCGAGCGTCACCACGGCGACGGCGAGCGCACCCAGCAGGGGGCCGATCGCCAGACCCCCGGCCCAGGCGCGGGTAACCGACCCACTATCTCGACACACAGGAGGATTCACATGAGCGAGCTATGGAACTACCGCGAAGGCGTCGTTTCCGGCACCGGCGTGAGCTTGATCGGCTTTGACGTCGAGGCCACCGACGGCAAGATCGGCACGGTGGACGAGGAGAGCGACACCGTCGGCAGCAGCTACCTTGTCGTCGACACGGGCTTTTGGATCTTCGGTAAGAAGGTCGTCATGCCCGCCAGCTCCATCGTTCAGATCGACCCCCAGGAGAGAAAGGTCTTCCTCGCTCGCACCAAGGAAGAGATCAAGGACGCTCCGGAGTTCGACGAGAACACCTACAAGGAGCCCGGATACCGCCACCAGATCGGCGACTACTACGGCCGCTTCCCGAAGCTGCCGTAAACGACCACGTCGCAACTCGGGGTTAGTGCGGTCGTGACCATCAAGCCAGAACCCGATAACTACAGTCAGCATTTGATTGGCTACACATAGCTATCTCCGCCTGGGGTGGGCAGAATGTCACCCACTCCAGGCGCGTGAGCGCCATGGGCGTGGCCGATTTTCCGCAATTACTACCGAGACCCCTCCTGGGCCGCTATGCCCTCTCCCGCGCCGATGTGGCCGGGGGATTGCGTCCCTTCCACGACGGCGCTGTCGAGAGCGGCTGAGCCCCCCGGCCGGGGGTGGTTCAGGCGGTGTGCAGCAGTGCGGCCAGGTCGGCGGGCTCGGGCATGGGCTGGGTCAGGCGGACCCGGGCGCGGCCGGTGTTGCCCTCGGGATAGCGGCCCAGCGCCGATCCGGGCGCCGCGACGATGGTCCGCACCACCTGGCCGATCGCTTCACGCCGGTCGCGCCGGCGTACCGCGAGGGCGAACATGGCCAGGTGGTTGGCGGTGTGCGGCCAGGGCCAGGGCTGGGAAACGATGTGCGCGGGCACCACGGCCTTGGGAGCGAGGGCGATGAAGTCACCCCCGCTTCCCCGAGCAGCTCGCGCCGACCGGCGGTCTTTTGCGATGACCTCCAGGAAGGGCGAGCGGATGGCGTTAGGCCGGCTCCCGGATGGGGGGCTGGCGGGCTCTGTAGTCCTGGGCACGGGCGGTGAGTTCTCGGAAGAACACCGGTGGTGGTGTGACCTGGCCCTCGCGCCCGATCGGGGAGGGTGCCAGCGGTATGAGCAGGTCGGTGTTGGGTGAGTGCAACCACAGGGCCATCTGGTAGAGCTCGGGGATCCGCAGGAGTCGGAGGTCGAACCCGGCCAGTTGGAGCTGCGGCAGGGCTCGTGCGGCTTTGACCGCGGTCGCGGTGGCTCCAACGGATGAGCCTCTGTAGAACGTTGGCGGGAAGGTGCGTTCCGGCGTTTCGGAGATTTCGGCGCCGGCGAGCACCTTGCCGCCGGACTCCAGCAGGAATCGCCAGCCCACCGGCTGCGCCTTTTCCAGGCCGCCGCCGGCCTCGATGTCTCGCACGAGCAGTGCGAACACCCGGTGTGGGGTGGACACCTCCACGTCATCTGGGGCGATCTCGCCCAGCAGTTTCGGGCCGTCTCCGCTGGCTCTGGCGATTTGGCCGAGATGGGAGCGCGTTTCGTCGCGAATCCGTCCCGGCGGTTCAGGCGTGTTCAACGGCATTGCAAAGCTCCCTGAGGCTAGTTGCGCCGAGTCTTGAAGGTCCTGTTCCAGGTGCCGTTCTGGCCGCCCGGGTAGCCGCCGAAGAGCGTCTCCCATGCGATCCACATGATGGGAGCGTCCTCCATGCCCGCGTATACCCCTCCCGTGTCCTCCCACGGGTCATGCACCCATACGTGCACCAGTTCACCGGTCTGCGGGCGGTAGCTGTACCCCCAGATGTTGACGATGTGGCCGGAGAGGCCGCCACCCCAGCCGATGTTCATGATGATCGGGCGTCCGGCGTCTATCTCCGCCTTGACCTCGTTCTTCGTCAACTCCGTGAGTCTTCTGACCCCCACCCACCTGCCGCCCATCCACGTCTGGTCGACGCGATGCCTGTCAGCTTCGGCGACCGGGACCTGAATCCCGGCTTGCTGCAGCGGCCCAGCATCCGGCCACCAGCCCTGGTTGCAGTCCCCGCGTAACTCGCCATCCGGGCAGCAGCCGAACGGTCGCTGGTCGGCGAACCGGGAGTCGTCCCTGTTGAGGACTGCGGCGGCGAATCCGCACTGGGTCCAAACCTGCGCGTTGGCGTAGAAGTTCGCGACGCTGATCGTCGTCGCGTTCCAACACCAGAATGTTTGTTCCTGGTATTGAATGCTGCGCCAGTATGTCGAGCCGAGGCTCTTGATCATGACGCTCTCGTCTGGTTGTGACACGCGACGTCATCCCTTCGCTACGCCGGTTACGTCGTCGCCGTCTTCGTGTTGATGATTCAACGGCATCCTTTAGCCAGAGCTTTTACCGGATAGCCGAGAATGTAAATGGGCAGATTTGCCGGAGTGGAGCCGAGAAACTCGAACCTCTGAGACCAACTGGGGGTGCCGTCAAGGCGGCTGTCACCAGCCGTCATTTGGGTGCTGACGTGCGCAGTCAGTGAGTACGGTGATGGGGTGCCAGAACCTCGGTGACCTTGGCGATGGCGTGCGTTCGTGGCGCGTTCCATACGGAACGGTGTCCAGATCCGGCCAACCTCGCATCCGTCGGGGCCGGGGCCCTTGCCGGGGGGCGGGTGCGGCCGGATGATCAGGCGGGCGAGAGGGGCGTTGAGCAAGGTGAGGCCCCTCCTCGGTCGTGGCGATCCGCACGCCCGTCGTGGCGTCGTGTTGTGTGCGCACCCTGTGCGGCGCGGGCACGCGGATCTGCCCTGCACCACCCATGTCGTCACGGATGTTCCTGACCCGACTGGGTCAGGCCGGGGCGGGGCGGTCAAGGTGGACGATCGAGCATGCGATCGGCCCTTCCGGCACGCCCTCGTGGGCGGCGCAGGCTGCCTTACCTCTCTTCCGCAAGTCCGGGTTGTTTCTCAGAAACCCTCTATTGCCAGAGAAGATCACCAGACGGCTTCGCAGGGCTGGTTCTGATCACCAGAGAAGCTGATTTCTTCTCAGAACTCGTTCTCATGCAAGTCTGTGGATCTCCGGGTTCTGGGAAATGTTTGTGAGAGCATCTGGGGCATGGCCGAGGCCCCGCAACCCGGGCCATCCGTGGCGGCCGGGCACGCCGCCGCCCGCGCCGCTCAGTGACGATGGGCCCTCAGCCGACATCCGGATCGGCTACGCCCGCTGCTCCGCGCTCACCCAGGAACTGCAGTCGCAGCTGGACGCGCTGGCCGCACATGGCATTCCGCGGGAGAAGATCTTCTCCGAGAAGATCTCGACCCGGGTGAAGGTGCGCCCGCAATTCGAGGCGGCGCTCGCGCTGGCCCGGCAGATCAAGGCGCACGCCCCGCACTGCCGGGTCATCCTGACGGTGTATGAGATGAAGAGGCTGGGCCGCGACGCCGCCGAACTCACCGCGCTGGCCGACCACCTGACCGCGCACGGCCTGGTGCTGGAGATGCTCGCCGGGCCGCTGGCCGGCATCTACGATCCGTCCGGGCCGGGCCGGATGTTGTTCGCGTTCTTCGCCGCGATGGCCGAGACCGAACGCGAGGCCATCCGCGAGTCCACCCTGGAGGGCCTGGACGCCGCCGCCCGCAAGGGCAAGCACGGCAACCGCCCCCTGTGATCATCGACGACAGGCTGCACACCGTGCTGCGCCGCCGCGCTGCCGGGGAACGCGTCGAAGGCATCCCAAGAATCTGATCATCCCGACCGGGAAACGCAAGGGCCAGGCGCGGACGGCGCAGGAGGCCGAACTTCGCCATCGCCTGCAAAGCCAGCCTCACCCGAACGCGGAGCTCCGATAGCTCGCACGATCAGTCTCGGCGCTGTCAGCTCATCCAAGCCCGCAAGAGTCGCTCGCGCTGCTGGTCGTTCAGCGCTGTGCTCGGCATCCCAGGTCGCGGCCTGCTCATCGAACAACGCCTGCACGACCTGAGCCAGATCCGGCCCCCACACCCCGTCCACGGCAACCTGCCGGGCCAGCGTCTGCAGCTCAGACACGTTGTCCAGGACCGGCTTTCATGGTGGCGAGGGCACTCCAGAGGGCAACGCAGTGATCGCCATAAGACTGAGTCTGGCGCCAATCATCAGCGGTCGGCCGTAGCGCCAATATCCGGTCCGATCCTCCCCGGAGGCCACTCCATGCCCAGCCGCTCGTACACGTCCCACACCTGCCGGCCGCGCGGCACCAGGGCGACGAGCGCGACGAGCGCGTCCGCCTCGGGTGAGGGGTCGGCGAGGACGGCGAGGACCGCCTGCTCCGGCGGCAACGTCACCCCTTCGCGCTCCCACATCGTCCGGTCGACGCCTGCCGCGTACCGGGCGCCAGCATGATCCTGGCTGGCGGCCTTGAGATTTCCAGGCGGACGGTCATGCGGCGTCTGGGTGGGCGGACAGGTCAGGATGGTTTCGACGGAGTGAGGTGGAACCTACCCGGCGGAAGTGGTTGGGCACATGGATTACACGCCGGACGACATCGTGTTCCGGGACGGTAAGGCGGCCGCGCTGATCGACTGCGACATCGCCAAGCTGATTGCCCGGGTGGATGAGGTGGCCGACGCGATGATGTGCTGGTCACCGTTGTGCGACCCCCGTCGACGCCGACCCGCTGTTGCGGGAGATGGACGTGCCGCGCCGTTGCCGGATCCTGGCCGACGCCTACGGGATGTCAGACGTCCACCGTTCCGGCTCGTCGAGGTGTTCGCGCTGCGGACCCGGCGGGCGTGGTTTCTGATGACGCAGTGAGCCGAGGAGCGGGGTGGCGGCTGGGCGCGGATGTGGGATGAGGGAATCGGCGATGAGATCAAGCGGCGCGAGGACTGGCTGGATCGGCCATGGCGCGGTCATCGAGGCGGCGCTGAGCGCACCGTAACCCCCTGTCTCATCTGGTCGGGCCTCATTCCGGATGAATCATCACTACGTTCCAGCGTGCTGGCATGCCGTCGCCATGGCACTCCACTGCGCGGTCGCTGACCTGACGCAATCAGCATGCCGCCATAAGGGACGAGCTCTATGATCAGGTTCGTCCTGATCGTTGAGATTCGGAGAAGATGTCAATCTCATGCGCCGTGCCATGGTCCTTCTGGGTGGCGTCGCCCTCGCCGTCGGCGCGTTCGCCCTCTTCTACCGGGGCCCGGGACAACCGTTCATCCGCGGTTACGTGAGTGACGTCGGCGCCACCATGCTGGTCTACGCGTTCTTGGGGCTGCTGTGGCGCACCACCGCCGCACGCCGCACCCTGGCCACGGCCGCGATCGCCGCCGCCGTCGAGTTCTACCAAATAGTCGGCATGACCCCGCCGGGCATCGGCGGTGTCCTGGTCGGCGCGTTCCCCGACCCATGGGACCTGGTCGCCTATGCCATCGGTGTGGTCGCGGCCCTGGCCTGGGAACGCCGATTGGTCCGATCCGGTGATCAGACCGGCTGACTCTCGGACGCCACCCCACCGGCACGCTGACGGTACGGATGCCCCCACAGCGGCGAGGTCATCGGGTTCGTCCTTCCAGGAGCTCCGGTAGTAACGGCAAGATCAAGAGATTACGTGGCCATCGACCAGGATTTCCGATGTCCGCCTGTCGGGACCCTTCCGAACCATCCGCCTGGATTCACCTGTCCGTCGACCTGGAGTTTTAGATGGCCGCTTACACAGGGCCAGCCGGCCGCACTGGCTATCGAGCGCTCCGACGCTCACTACTCAGGCACCTTCTACCTGGCCTAACACCGCTCGCGTGTACTTGGTAGCAGCTTCCTTAACGGCAGGCCATATCCCAGGAGTCGACTCCACAGGAGCCCCCCTGCCGCCGGCCCGCGACTTCGACTCCTGGCGCCATCTCGGCTCGCCCGGCACGCACGCCTTCTGGGTCCATCACCAACCCCTGGTCCGGCCTGCTGCAAGGAGCCGAGGAGTATCTGCGGCACACCGCGCGACGCCCAGGCGTCTATCCCGACACCGCGCGCCGACTTCAGGCCGTGCTTGAAAGATGGGACGCACGATCGTGACGTTCAGCCGGGGCCGCCACATCTAGGCGTACTTGGGGGGCAGCCGGAATACGGGAGAAAGACACCGCGGCCGGGTGTTCCTGCTGGTTAGTGGCGTCGGCGGGGTGGGGCGAGGTGTTCGGTGACGGCGGCGATTGCTTCGCTGCCGGGCCGGGTGTAGCGCATGGCGGTGCGGGGGTTCTTGTGCCGGGTCTTGGCCATGATGAGCTGCAGGGGAATTTCGGCGTTGCCGAGGTGGGTGGCGGCGGAGTGGCGGAGCTGGTGGAGGTCGAGCCCGGAGTACTTGTCGAGCAGTACCCGGGCACGGTCGTAGCCCAGACGTCCCCGGCCGGTGTGCGGGCAGATGTCGGCGGCCGCGGGCTGTCGGGCGGGGACGGGGCGGCGTTCGGAAAGGAACAGCGGACCCCGGGTGCGCTGAGTCCCGTCGGGCAGCTGGGGTAGGAGGTGGGCGGTGCCGGTGTCCCAGTACACCCATTCGATCGCCCAGCCCTTGGATCGGATCGGTGCGCGGCGTCCTTCGAGGTCGAGTTCTTCGACGTTGAGGGCGAGGATCTCGGCGGCGCGGGCGGCGGTTTCGTAGAGCATCCGCCACAGGGTCTTCTCACGCAGCGGCACGTCCCGGCGCGACAGTAGCCGGTGGATCGTCGTCTTCGCGACCGCCTTGGTTTCGTCTGGGGTCTCGCGGCGCCGTTCAACATCGCTCGGCACCGACGGGGCCACCCACCGCTTCTTCGTCGTGCACCAGGTGAGCCAGGAGGCGACCGCGGCCCGGTTGCGGTTCCACGTCGCCGGCGCGCACCCACCCCACAACTGGGTGAGCGCGGCTCCGATCTCGTCGTCGGCGACCTCAGCCAACAGCCGGCCCGCACCCAGAAGCGCGACGGTCCGGTCGATCGCCGAAGCGTAGGCGCGATGCGTGTTCGGATTGACGAACGTCCGGCTCGCCGCCCACCGCCGGTCAGATCATCAGGCCACCGGAGACACGCAGGTTCTGACCCGTGATCCATTGCGAGTCGGGCCCGGCCAGGAAGGCAACGACGTTGGCAATGTCCTCCGGCCGTCCCAGCCGTTGCAGTGGCGTCATGGCCACAACGTGCTCGATGGCCTGCTCCAGATTCTCCCCAGCTGCGGCGCGCATCATGTCTGTGTCGGTGGCACCAGGGGACACGCTGTTGACCGTGATGCCCCTGGAACCGAACTCGCGGGCGGCGACCGCGGTGATCGACTCCAGCGCCGCCTTGCTGGCGAAGTACAAGGCCAGGCCCGGCACCGCACCGGCAGAGGAGATGTTGATGATCCGCCCACCCTCGCCGAGCCTTTCGGCAGCGGCTTGGATAACGAAGAACGGCCCCTTGGTGTTGACGGCCATCACCTCGTCAAAGTCGCTCTCAGCGGCGTCGCAGATGTTCCCCATCGGATTGATCGCCGCGTTGTTGACCACCACGTCCAAACCGGCCAGGCTCCGGTCGACCTCACCGAAGAGGTACTTCAGGTCCTCCAAGCGCCCCTGGTCCGCTCGTACCGCGATCGCCTGCCCGCCAAAGGCCGCCACTTCAGCCACCACGTCCTCAGCCGCCGCCTGGTCGCGGTTGAAGCTGAACATCACTGCCGCGCCCTCACGAGCCAGCCTCACCACGATCGCTCGCCCGATCCCCCGCGACCCGCCGGTCACCAGTGCCGTCTTCTTCTCCAGGGTTCCCATGTCGACTCCTTGCCATCGGCCGCTCCCCTGATGGGAGCGCCTCACAGCAGAGTCGTAACAACGGTGTCAGTCTTGACATCCGCGTCGAAGAAAATCCAGGAAGGGGACAGCGGCACCGGGCCCTGCCGCAACCGAGGGCGACTGGGGCATCGGCCGCGACAGGAAGACTCCGGGGCTGAGCAGCAACCGTACGGCCAGTGGCGGCAAGGTCGGCTGAGCGCGTAAACGCCCAGGCCGGGCGCCCCTTTGGGGAGGTAGTTGGAGCGGTGGGAGATTCTTGCGGCTCGGTACCGCAAGAATGCGGCACCGGCGTCGACTCTATGGTGAACGGCAGCCTCAGGGGGCCGCCTGACCAGCGAAGGAGACGACATGAAATTCTTGTTGATCATGCACAACAACCCGAAGATCTGGGACGCGCTGACCGAGGAGGAGCGCAACGAGGTGATGCGGGGCCACGGCGCGTTCATGGAGACCGTCAAGAAGTCCGGGGAGATGCTCAGCACCGTCGCGCTGACCGACCCGTCGCAGAGCGCCGTGGTCAGGGTCCGGGGCGGCGTCCCGGCGGTGACGGACGGGCCCTACCTTGAGGCCAAGGAGTACCTCGGCGGCTACTACCTGGTGGAATGCGACACCAGGGAGCGTGCACTGGAGTTGGCCGCGCTCATTCCGGACGCCGGCGTCGAGGGCCTCGGCATCGAGGTGCGGCCGGTGGTCTACGCAGGCACGGCAGACGACTGAGCACGCGGTGAAGTTCCTGCTGAATCTCTACCTGAACGCCGCCGACTCATCGGGGGAAGGATTCGGCCATGAGGAGTTCCTGGCTGCGGCCGGGCAGGCAGGAGAACTGATCAGTGCCCACGCGTTCGCCGATCCTTCCATCAGCGCCGTCGTACGGGTTCGGGACGGCGTGGTGACGGTGAGCGAGGGCCCGTACATCCAGACCTCGGATCATGTCGCCGGCCAGTACGTGGTCGACTGCGAGAGCCGGGAGCGCGCCGTGGAACTGGCCGCCCTGATACCGAGCGGCCAGGCCGGCGGCGTGGAGGTGCGGCCGCTGATGGACTCGGCCGGGATGGAGATGTGAGCGCGTCCGAACGCCTCGGGGACCTGCTGCGCGAACTCGCGCCGCAGGTCCTCGGCGTGCTCCTGCGCCGGTACGGCGGGTTCGAGGAGTGCGAGGACGCGGTGCAGGAGGCGTTGCTCGCCGCGGCGACGCAGTGGCCCGGCGAGGGCGTCCCGGAGAGCCCGCGGTCCTGGCTGGTCACCGTCGCCTCCCGCCGCCTGGTCGACCAGGTACGCAGCGAGCAGGCGCGCCGCCGCCGGGAGGCCACCGCGGCGGCACGGGAGGCGCCGGACGCCGACCTCGCACCGGCGCCCGGCAACGAAAGCGGGGGCGACCAGGACGACACGCTCACGCTGCTGTTCCTGTGCTGCCATCCGGCGCTGACGCCCGCCTCTCAGGTGGCGCTCACGCTGCGCGCCGTCGGCGGGCTCACCACCGCCGAGGTGGCTCGGGCGTTCCTCGTGCCGGAGGCCACCATGGCGCCGCGGATCAGCCGCGCCAAGCAGCGGATCAAAGCCGCCGGCGCGTCATTCGAGCTGCCTGCCGCCCACGAGCGCGTCGCACGGCTGGACGCCGTCCTCCACGTGCTCTACCTGATCTTCAACGAGGGCTACACCGCCAGCTCCGGCCCCGACCTGCACCGCGGCGAGCTCACCACAGAGGCGATCCGGCTCACCCGTATGGTGCACCGGGCCTTGCCGGATGACGGTGAAGTCGCCGGGCTTTTGTCGCTGATGCTGCTGACCGACGCCCGCCGCGCGGCCCGCGCCGGCCCGGACGGCGCCCTCGTGCCACTGGCCGAGCAGGACCGCAGCCGGTGGGACACCGCTCTGATCGAAGAGGGTTGCGCGCTGGTCACCGACGCCATGTCCGCCTCACCCCTCGGTCCTTACCAGCTCCAGGCGGCAATCGCCGCGCTGCACGTCCAGGCGCCGCGAGCCGGGGACACCGACTGGGAACAGATCCGCATTCTGTACGGAATCCTCACTCGGATCACGCCGAACCCGATGGTCACGCTCAATCACGCCGTCGCGGTCGCGATGACCCGCGGGCCCCAGGCCGGCCTCGAACTGCTGGAAAGCCTGGACGGCGACCCCCGGATCGCCCGTCACCACCGCCTCTACGCCGTGCGCGCCCACCTACAGGAGCTGGCCGGCGAGTACGCTGCCGCGCGAGAGAACTACCGGCTAGCGGCCCGGCGTACCACGAGCCTTCCCGAACACCGCTACCTGCGGGACAGGGCAGGCAAGCTAGACCGATAACAGCCGGCGAGGGCGCACCCGGTGGACTGCCAGCAGCGCCATCTCTGCTCCCACACTGCGAGCGGCTGGCCGCTGCAGTGTCTGACCTCCGGTGTCTGGGGTCGGTGCGCTTGCCGATAATTACATCCGCCCAGGTCATGGCCTTGTGGGGCTTCGTGTGGTGGGCGCGAGCTTCGGCCCCTCAGGAGAGGGAGACGCATGGGGCATGATGATCGGTCGTGCTTCTTCGCCTGGCCTGTCTCGCCGTTACGAACGCGTTCGCCGCGCTGCGGTTGCTGCCCGTGGGCGAGACGTCGAGATCCTTGCTTTGCGCTCAGATCACGGTCCTTGAACGGCAACTCGGCGCCGATGCCAGGGTGAGGTTCGCGCCCGAGGACCGGGCCTTTCTCGCCGCGCTCCTGACCTCGTTGCCCCGCGAGGTCCTGCACCGGTTACGGCTTCTCGTCCGGCAGGATACCGTCTTGCGCTGGCATCGCGATCTGATGAAACGGCGTCACGCCCGTACCTGTAGGAACAACAACAGGCGAGGTCGCCCGCCTACGGTCCGCTCCATCCGTGTCCTCATCCTGCGCCTGGTTCGAGAGAACCCCGGCTGGGGATATCGGCGGGTGCACGGTGAGCTCACCACGCTCGGCATCAAGCTCGCGCCGTCCACGGTCTGGGAGATTCTCAAGCAGGAAGGTCTTGATCCGGCTCCCGAGCGGGCGTCCATCACGTGGGCCGACTTCCTGCGTTCCCAAGCGGATGCCCTGCTGGCCTGCGATTTCATCGAGGGCCATCACCCTTGATGGGCAGCGCTGGTACATCTTGGCGGTCATCGAGCACGCCACCAGGCGCGTCCGCGTGCTGGGCACTACCGCGCACCCGAACGCGAGCTGGGTCATCCAGGCGATCAAGAATCTGGTGATGGATCTGGACGATGCGGGCTGCCGGGTGCGCTACCTGATCCGAGACCGGGATGGGAAGTTCCCGGCCCTGATGGATGTGGTCCTCGCCGAGGTCGGCATCCAGACCGTGCTCGCCGGTATCCGGATGCCGCGGATGAACTCGATCATGGAACGGTGGGTGCAGTCCTGCCGCCGCGAACTCCTCGACCGGTGCCTCGTGTGGAACGAACGCCACCTGCGGCATGCCCTGCGCGAATGCGAACGGTTCTACAACCAGCACCGAGCCCATCAAGCCCTGGCCCAAGCGGCCCCGCTGCGTCCCGTCCCGGATCCGATCGCGGATCCAGAGCGAATCGTCGACTTGAACATACGCCGACGAGACCGACTTGGCGGAGTCCTCCACGAGTACTCACATGCCGCTTGAACTGCATGGATGGATTTTTCGGCAGGCGCAGAGCTGCTGGCCCACATCTCCCCGGCGCACAGCGAGAATGTCAACTTCTTCGGCGTGATCACCGTGGATGTCGAGGCGGAGTTGGCCAAGTTGGCTGGCGGCGGCTGGCGGCCACTGCGTCCGGCTGCCGCAGACGTGACGTTGATGTGATCGCCGCGTCCTTGCCAACCAGTCCGCGCGGGCGCCTGCGCTATCGGCTTTGTTTCGCAGTCCCGGGCGCACCGGAGGCGACCTTGACCAAACCCTCCTCCGACATCGGCCGCTCTTCATGCGCTGCTACGCCCTCGGCGACGCGAGCACGCGCCAGAGACCCAATACGGCCAGCAGGGACGCCGCGCCCGCCGCGCCGACGACCAGGCCGGGCGCTGACACCTCGCCCAACGCCCCGCCGCCTGCCGCGAACAGCCCCTGCAACGTCATGGTCCCTGTCAGCGCCAGCCCGAAGGCCTGGCCTCGGTTCGCCTCCGGCACCGCCTCCAGGAAGCGCCGGGCCAGCCCCAGCTGGTACGAGACCCCGAACCCGGACACGGCGAGCAGCAGCGCCGCGATAACCGGCCCGGGCGAGAGCGCGAAGCCGAGCAGCGGCGCGCCGAGCAGCAGTGCCAGCGGCCCGGCCAGCCGTTCCCTTCGTTCCGGGTGACCAGCCGGCCGATCGCGAGGTCGCCGGTGAGCATGCCGAGCGCCACAGCGGTGAACAGCAGCCCGGCCGAGTCCGGCATGCCGATCTGGACGGCGTACGGGACGAGCACGCCCTCGGCGCCGACCACGAGCGCGGGCGGCAGCCACTGGGCCAGCAGCAGCGAACGGATCGCCGGCTGGCGCAGCAGTTCGCGATTGACGCGCCAGGTCTCGCGTACCGCGTACCCTGCGGCCATACCGCGGCGCGGCCGCTCGGCCAGCCGCAGGCGCAGCAGTGCGGCGGACAGCAGGCAGCTCGCCACGGTGATCCAGAGCGCGCCGTACGGGCCGAGCGCCGCGATCAGCATCCCGCCCACGGCGAAGCCGAGTACCTGCGTGCCGCCGGCGGCCATGGAGAACACGGCCCGGCCGAGCACGTACCGGTCGCCGTCGAGCAGTTCGGGCAGCAGCGCGCTGCGCGCCGCGGAGGCGACCGCGCTGGGGATGCCGGTGACGAACACCAGCACCAGCATCGCGGTGGGGGAGAGCAGCCCGGCGGCGAGCACAGCGGCGACCGCGGCGCGGACCAGGTCGTAGCCGACCATCACCGCCCGCGGCGGCCACCGGTCGGCGTACGCCAGCAGCAGCGTGCCGCCAAGGGCGTAGGGCAGGAAGCCGGCGACGTAGGCCAGCGCGGCCAGCAGGGGCGAGCCGGTGCCGGCGTAGACGGTCACCGATAGCGCGAGCATCTTCACCGTCTCGCCGCCGAGGAAGAGCGTGTAGCCGGTGAACAGCACGCGGAACTGGCCTACCGCGAACACCTCGCGGTAGGTGGCCCGCGCTGGTGCGGCCTGGGGTGTCGTCATGCGGGCCAGTCTCGGGGCGGTGCAGGCGGAGGCGTTAAGCTTTCGCGTGGAGGCGAAAGATGCTTGCCATCGAAGTCGGGCCGGTCGACGTGGCGCACACCCGCTACGCGATCTCGCCGCTGGGTGAAGCGATGAACGCGCTGCGGGTCGCGGCGGGCAAGCAGCCGGCCGGGCCGCTGCGGCCCTGGGCGGAGCGCATCGCGCCGCGGTACGCGCGGCTGCTCTGCGAGACGCCCGCGGTCGGGGCGCTGACAACGCTGCTCCGCCGCGGCGCCTACAACGCCGACTTCATCCAGCCTCCGCCTTCGGGCCTCGGCGACGACTTCGCCGTCGAACTCGCCGCGGTGCGGGCGACCCCGCTGCGCCAGGTTCGCGCGGAGATCGCCCGCAACCTGGTCGGGCTGCGTACGCCGCCGCGCCACGTCCAGCAGATCCTGACCGCCCCGGAGGTGCTCACCCGGCTTTCGGACGCGATCGAGGCGACCTGGCACGCGCTGGTCGAGCCCGACTGGCCGCGGCTGCGTACGGTGCTGGAGCGCGACCTGGTGCACCGCGCCGGGCACCTCGCCATGTACGGCTGGGCCGCGGCGCTGTCCGACCTGGATCCGCGGGTGGGCTGGCGCTCCGAGGGGGCCGACGGTGTGATCGAGGTGCGCACCGGCCCCCGGAACGAGTGGCAGCGGTACCGGCTGGGCGGCAAGGGACTGCTGCTGATGCCGACCGTCTTCGGCACCCTCATCAGCTACGTCGAGCCGCCCTGGCCGTACGCCCTGGTGTATCCGGCGCGTGGCGTCGCGAACCTGCTCGGGCCGCCGCCCCCGCAGGGCGGTGCGGCGGCGCTGGCGCGGCTGGTCGGCCCGCACCGCGCGCAGGTGCTGCGGGCGCTCGAGGTGCCGGCGACGACCACGCAGTTGGTCCGCCAGCTGGGTCTCAGCCTGGGCGCAGTCGGCGGCCACCTGGCCGTGCTGCGCGAATCTGCCCTGGTCACACGGACGCGGACCGGCCGATCCGTGCGCTACGAGCGCACCCCTCTGGGCGAGACTCTGGCCGGCGACTGAGCGCGGCCCCCGGCGGCGGGCTGGATCCCAGCCCGCCACCATGAGTGCTTATGCGAAACATAGCCGAGAGCGCAGGCGCCGGCTTCGCCAGCGATGCAGAACGTCACCAACGGCGATGCCGGCCGCGCTCGAAGTCTTCGCCAGGGGAGGATTGACCCGGTAGAGCATCCCGTCGGGAGTCCACCAGTGGCAGTCCTGCTCGTGCGGCAGCGCCGACGCCGGGGGCTTGCGTGTGCGCTGCCCCCGCGAGACCTGTGAGGTGCCAGAACTGGTGCAGGGCGGTTGACCTGGGATCCGCGATCTGATCGTTCGGTTGGCGCGGGAGAATCCACGATGGGGGCATCGACGCATCCAGGGCGAGCTACTCGGTCTTGGGTACCGGGCGGGGGAGGGGACGATCCGCCGGGTGTTGGCGGCGGCGGGGCTTGGGCCCGCGCCGCGCCGGGCTTCACCGACCTGGCGCCGGTTCCTCATCGCTCAAGCCTCCGGCATCCTGGCATGCGACTTTCTTCACGTCGATACGGTGTTCCTCCAGCGCCTGTACGTGTTGTTCATCATGGAGATCGAAACGCGGCGCGTCCACATTCTCGGTGTCACCGCTCATCCAACCGGTGCCTGGACGGCGCAGCAGGCGCGCAACCTGCTGATGGAGCTGGGCGAACGAGCCGATCGATTTCGGTTTCTGATCCGCGACCGGGACGCCAAGTTCACCGGAGGCTTTGACCCGGTGTTCGCCGGTGCGGGTGTGCGGGTCCTCAAGACGCCGTCCCGCTCACCGCGGGCGAATGCGTTCGCCGAGCGGTTCGTCGGGACGCTCCGGCGCGAATGCCTCGATCACCTTCTGGTCCACGGCGAGCGACACCTCCGACAGATCCTGGCCGAGTACGAGGACCACTACGACCAGCACCGGCCGCATCAGGCGATGTCGCTACGACCCCCAATGCACGATCCGGCCCGGGAGGCCGATCTCACAGCTCAAATACGGCGACGACCGGCGGTCAGCGGTCTGATCAGTGGTATCGCCGAGCTGCCTAACATCTGCACGTAACCGCAGGCCAGGAGACGTCGCGCGGATCTTGGCGCCGCACAAGTTCAGCGTTGAACGCGACACATCGACTGCGGCACGGTAGAACAGCATCCGAGACCCCTGGTGGTGACGGTGTGGATTGTGGTGATCAGCCCGTCTACCAGGGGTTTCTCTACTTGATCAGGCGATCCCCGAACTCGCGATCATGCTGTGACCAAGAGCCTGCCGGCGGAGGATGAAAAAGGGTCAGTGAAGGGCCCACAGCGCGGCTCCCGGCGTCCGACTAAGCCACCGCCTCAACCGGACCATAGAGACACGACGTCGGCGGGCAACCACCCCGACTTTCAGCCCGGAACGGGCCGCCCGCCAGGGCGATCGGAGACTAACCCGTCACCTTCGCGTCAGTCCAATGCGAGAGTGCACCGCCTCAAGCCAGTCAGCGGCCATGTCCGTTTCCGTTATGCGGCCGATCAACGCCAGGGTCGAGCTGATGCTCTCGTCCTCTTCCACGGGGTTGTCATCGCCACTGACCTGAAAGCGCAGCCCATCCATCAGGTGATCGAGCGCGTGCGGGTCGCTGCCGTGCTTGGAGTCGGGCCAGGTGGGCCGGAAAGAGACGATGGTGTCCCCGTCCCGGATGTACTTGAAGCTGTCGTGGCCGTTGATGTCCATGCTGAAGCTGAGGGCGTGACGGCCTCCTTCGGTCAGCGACAGCAGGAAAGCGTCGTCTGAACGTGTCGGCAGGATGCCCGTCCAACCTCTGGCCTCGGCTACCCAGAGAGAACCGTCGTCGCCGTTGTGATCGAGGATTTCGCTCAGGTGGCTCGGGGTGCGGGTGGAAAGGTCCAAGGAGAAGGCTTGGGCGAGGGTGTCGAGATCCGCTCCCTTGATCCAAAGGGCGCTGAATCCCAGCGACCACAGGTCCATGTCGTGATCGAGTTCTTCGGTGAAGAGAGTCGAGACCAGAAGGTCGTGCAGGTACGTCGGCGACCGCATGATCACCTCCCGATTGTCGGTGCGCCAGGAGGGGGCATCCCGGAGACGCCCCCTCCTGACTGTGGAGTTATGACGGTGGCGTGCCCGTGCGGATTCTGACCCAGAAGGCGTTGGACGGCCAGTTGCCCGCGCCGCCTTCACGGGAGCTCGAGGTGAAGACGCGATAGCGGGAGTAGAAAGCTCCCAGATCGCGTCCGGCGGCCTGGTTGTGCGCCGCGCTCACCATACGAATTGAGGCGTTGAACGTAGGCGTCCAGACATTGTTGACCATTTTGCCCTCGACGCCGAGCGCTTGGAAGGTGAAGCGGAACGGATACTCGTCGCACTCCTTGCCCGTGCCGGCCCCGCTGAGGTTCGGACAGTACCAGGTCATCTGGGTGCGGTTCTTCCCGTTCAGCAGCACGCCGTCGGGGGCGAGCTCGCTGTTCGCCCGCCTGGTCAAGGGGGCCCTGGGTATCACGTCGTAGTTGCCGGGGAAGTTCTTGGGGTTTTGGAAGGCGTCCCTGATGTGTCTCGCCTGTACCGCTTCAGAATCCATCGAGGGCTGCTTGATCTGCGGTTTTGACCTTCAGCCACTGTGCGGGCAAGATCGCGCTTCACGCAGGGCCTCGGCGTGGTGGCGGTCGCCCGTCACCATCAAGACGAAGTGTTGTCGCCGGAGGAATAGATGGTTGAACAGGCTGTCGACCCGCCGGTGACCTCAAGAACGCGGCGAGCCATAGCCCGATCGACATTCGCAGGGTCACCGGCGCAGTCCTCGAAGTCTCTCGCGCACTGGTTCAGTACGTTGCCGGGTTGCTGCGGGCAGAGCGCCGGCTGCGTGGAACACCCAAGGGCAGCCGCGCCTTGACCCCGTTCCGGCAGGCGGTCATGGTGCTGTGCTGGTTCCGCGGCGACTTGCCCGCGTACCAGACGTCGATGGGCTCGCCTTTGACGCTGAGGGCCTGCGCGCCGATCAACTCAGCGACCTGGAGCAGCGACTCACCGATGAGCCTCGGCGCCGCCATGCACGGAGATCTCGACGAGACGCGCGTCTACCAGCAGGCACTGACCGCCGCATAAGTGAACGAAAAAGCTCGGCCGCGATCACCGAGTCTCCCGGGCCACCGCCTACCGTTACATCGACGAGGGGATCGACGCTCTGGCAGCTCAGGCGCCGGATCTCCACGAGGCTCTGGACCACGCCCAGGCCGAAGGACTGGCGTATGTGATCCTGGACGGAACATTGATCCCGATCGACCGCTGCGCCGAACCCCACCACCACGCCGGCAACCTGCAAGCACTATCGTCACCAAACGGACTGCCATTGTGGATCGCCGAGGTCGAACCCGGCTCCGTCCACCACCTGACCGCCGCCCGCACCCACGTCCTGGGTGCGCTGTACGCCGCTGCCGCAGGCGGCCTGCCCACCCTCGCCGACAGCGGCTACAACGGCACTTCTTCATCCTCGCGGTACGGGTGAGCCCAGCAGCGAAATAGTTCGGGGCGATGGGGATTTCTTGGACGCCTATGGTGGCGTTCCGGGTCTTTCGGGAGGAGTCGTCGAAGGCCGGAAACAGACGGCAGCACACCCGCGGTGCACTGAGGTGATCTCAGCGAATAGCCGGTTGATGGTTGTGCTCAAAATGAGTGAGGACAAGCGGCCCTCGCCGCCGCACCAGTCGACCGGCTGGTTGCCGGGCCGGACCTGGTGAGCACGGCCGCACTCCTGGCGACAGAGATCTTCCAAGGGTTCGGCAGATCGGAGGCTCTACAGATCTCGCAGAGCGGCCAGGTGCGAGAGCCGTACTGGAGCAGTCGAAATGGGCGTCACCCAATCACGGGGTGGGCAGTCGATCACGGCGCCAAGGTGACTCAAGAGACCATCCAGTAGCTGCCGCTGTAATGCCCTGAAGTGGTTTCACGAACGAGTTTTGGGACCGCGATTCGTGTGAGCTTTGGTACCAGTTCGCGATCTTCGGGAGCGGTTCGGCGAACGAGTTTTGGTACCAGTTCTCACTCAGGGACGCCAGGTATTGACCTGTCGTTAAGGAAGCTGTCACCAGGTACACCGGAGCGGAGTTTGCCCAGATAGCGGGACACTTGAGTCTCTGCCGCCCCATAGGACTACAAACTGCTGATCAGGTGGATCGGGCGCTGGTCTTCTTTGCGCATGATGACGACGGCGAACGTCTGCCCGGGGTAGTGCACCGCGCAGCAGGAGCAGACGGACATGACGAGCTTGCCCTCCTTGTCCGCCATCGCGAGCGCGGCCCGGAGCCGACAGGCTCGATCAGCCGATCGGTGGTGCGAGGTACTCCAGCGCATAACCGTCGCCGGAGGCGGTTACGCGGGCGATGCCGGGTGAGTCGAGGTGGGCGCCGGCTACGAAGTGGTGTGGTTGGTTCAGTTGTTCGAGGAGAGCCGCTCGCGCGGCGCGGGCCTGGGACTGGTTGCCGTCGAGCTCCCAGGACACGTTCGGCTGATCGAATTGGAGCGTGGGAACGTGAACGGTGTCGCCCCAGACGAGAAGGTGGCCGGTGCCGCTCCTGATGTCGTAGACGGTGTGACCGGGTTGTGGCCCGGTGTCGGCATCGCGGTGGTCCAGTCGTTGATCGCGACCTTCTCCGACACGGGTACGACCCGGTCGCGGATCGGCTCGAGCCGCCCCGTGAACACCGAGGTGTCGCCCGCGCCGATCCACACGCGCTCGAGTTTGGTGAACGCCTCTGAACCGTCCGGCGCGATCAGGCCGCTCACGTGGTCTTCGTGCTTGTGGGTGATGGCCACATCGGTGACCTGCGCGCGGTCGATTCCCGCTTCGTCGAGCGCGTCGTAGATCAATCCCATGGTGGGGTCGTGCCAGGCGTTGGACGCGCCGGTGTCGATGAGGACCGACCGCGTGCCGTCGGTGACGAAGAAGGCGTTGACCGACAGCCGCAAGTTGTCGCCGGCCAGCGGGACGGCGGCTGGCAGCTCATCAAGCATGCGCCCATCCTCGTCGCGGAGCCGTGTCGGCGGCATGTCGATGTACCCGTCTCGCAACGAGATCACCTGCAGTTCGCCGAATTCGAACGTGGCATGGTGCTGGCCACTCGAGATCAAACGCATGGAACCTCCGTCGTGTTGGGCGCACATCGCGTGTCTCCGATAGAAGACTCTATCTTCTTTAGGAGAAACCCTAAACTGTGGGCGGCGAGGTACCCATCGATTGAGGAGCACGGTGGTCGAGCAAGACGGAAACGCGGCCGAACCACAGCACGGTGACGACCTGGCCGGCGCGTTCGGCGGTAACGTGCGGCGACGCCGCGAGGAGGCGGGCCTGACGCTGGAACAGCTGTCTGCACAGTCGTCGGTCAGCCGGGCGATGCTGTCCAAGGTCGAACGGGGTGAGAAGAGCCCGACGATCGGCGTCGCGTCTAGGATCGCCCACGCGCTCGACGCGTCGCTCTCGGACCTGATCGGTGCGCCAGCTGCTGCCGCGTCTGGTGTGGCCGTTGTCATGCGCAAGAACGATCGCCCCGTTTTCCGTGACCCGGAAACCGGCTTCGAGCGGCACATGGTGTCAGCGGCCCCGGGCGCGGGAGGAGCCGAGATGGTCGTTCACTACCTCCCCGCGCAGGTCTCTACCGGGCTGCTGCCCGCGTATCCGCCGGGTACGGAGAAACAACTCGTGGTGCTCGACGGCACCCTCACCGTCGCGGTCGGCGGGATCAACGAGACCCTGAACACAGGCGACTCCCTGTTCATGCAGGCCGACGCGGACCACGGCTTCGCCAACCGAACGAACGCTCCCTGCGAATACATCATGGTCATCTCGCGCAGAACCTGATCGCCCGCAGCTTGCGGGCCTGGACAAAGCTGGCTAGGGCATCGCCAACCTCACGGCATTCTTCGGGAAAGCCGACTTGCGAGCAGCCGTATTGATCGCGTGGGCGGGCCAGTCGTCCGCCGTGCGGTCATGAGTGCGGAGTGCCTGTTCGCACTCGTCGATGATTCGGTGTCGGACGGCTATGACGTTCAGGAGCCATCGAGGCTATGGGCATGGGCAGAGGACTGGTTCGGGTGCGGCCTGGCAGGTCAGTTCATGAAACAGCCTGGTGTCGCGTTCTTCCTCCTCGAGGCGCGTGCGGAGGAAGGCGGTGAGGTCACGGGGCATTGGTGGATAGCCAAATGGTCAGGCTGTTTCGCCTGTCTGTGGCTTGCCTCGGCCTTGGGCCATGCGGTAGGAGCTGGTTCCGGTCTCGATGATGGTGGCGTTGAAGGTGAGCCGGTCGACGATGGCGGCGCAGAGACGGGGTTCGGTGAAGGTCTTGGTCCAGCCGCCGAAGCTCTCGTTGGAGGCGATGGCGACGCTGGCGGTTTCCTCGCGATCGGTCAGGACCTGGAAGAGCAGGTCAGCGCCGCGTTTGTCAAGCTCCATGTAGCCCAGCTCATCGATGCAGAGAAGATCGAAGCGTCGGTAGCGGGCGATGGTCTTGTTGAGCATCAGTTCGTCGGCGGCTTCGACGAGCTCGTTGACGAGCTTGGCGGCCAGCACGTACTTGACCCGGTATTCGGCCATTGAGGTGCCCGGCAGATTCCGGACAGTCGGCTACATAAGCTGACAGAAGTCTGGAAGAGGTAGGTACGTGACGAGGCGTCGTAGGCAGTTCT
>NZ_JBEYZF010000040.1:0-58580 GCF_040645915.1 Nonomuraea sp. NPDC046570
GGACGCCCAGCGCCAGCCCCCACGCCTCGGGCGTGTAGGCGGAGTCGGCCAGGTGCACGTAGAGCCGCAGGATGGGCGCCTCCGCGATTCGCGGAGGCGCCTCTCCTGCCGCCACTCGAAGCTGGGCCCCGCACGGCCTCATGACATGTCATGATTCGCGCCATATTGGGGTGCGGGGCGTCGCGGTGATCTGTAACGTGGAGATCAGTTCGTCGGTTCTGCCGGTGGCGCGGGTCGAATCTGGTCGGTTATCGCTCTTCGACAGCGGAGACCCGGGTTCAAATCCCGGCGCCGCCCTCGGGTGGTGTGGTGTAGCGGCCCAGCACGTCAAACGCCGGTCGGTATCCCCATATCCGCGCCACCGGCAGGGCTGACGAGCAGGGGAGAGCGGGCCGAAGGCCGCTCTCCCCTTCGCATATCCGCCCCCGGGCGGGTCGAACGAAGGAGCACAACGATGGCGCGTGACCCCCTCGCGTCCGTCTCGGCGATCGCCACCCCGCAGACGCGGCCCATCCCCGGCCGCACCGGCCAGGTCGAGAACGCCGCCGGCGGCTACGTCTTCGACAAGGATCTGTGGACCAAGCTGGAGGACTTCCTGATCCTCGGCACCACGGGCGGCACCTACTACGCGGGCGAGGACCAGCTCACCGCCGAGAACGCCGACGTGCTGTTCCAGGCGATAGCCGAGGACGGGCCGCGCGTGGTCGACCTGCTCACCGCCGTTTCGACGGCCCGGCCGCCGCGGGCGCCGAAGCAGCGCCCGGCCCTGTTCGCGCTCGCCGCCGCGTACGCCAAGGGCGACGCCGACACCCGCCAGGCGGCCAAGCTCGCCCTGCCGAAGGTGGCCCGCACCACGGATCACCTGGCCGCCTTCTTCGGCTACCACAAGAACCTGGGCGGCAAGGCGAACGGCCGCGGCACCGCGCCGGTGGCGGGCAGGTCACTGCGCACCGCGCTCGGCTCCTGGTTCCTGAACGGCTCCGCCGACGACGTGGCGTTCCGCACGTGCAAGGCGGCCCGGCGGAAGACCCCGCAGGGCGAGTCGTTCGCCCTGCGCGACGTGCTGCGCATCGCCCACCCGGTCGCCGACGACGAGCGGCGCCGGACGCTGTTCGGCTGGATCGCGGGCAATGTCTCCGACGACGAGGCCCGCGACGTGCTGCCCGCCGTCGACCGCTTCCTGACCGCCAAGGCGGTCACGGCCGCCGACGAGGCGGTGCGGGTGGTGACCGAGGCGCGGGTGCCGTGGGAGTTCCTGCCGGACGCGATGCTGCGCGAGCCGAAGGTGTGGGACGCGCTGGTGGACACGGTCGGCACGACCGCGCTCATCCGCAACCTGGCGCGGATGACCCGCATCGGCACGCTCCAGCCGATGGGGGAGGCCACCGCGCGGGCCGTCGCCAGGCTCACCGACCGCGACGCGCTCATCCGGGCGCGCGTCCACCCGATGGACGCCTGGCTCGCCATGCGCGTCTACGCCTCCGGTCGCTCCCAGCCGAACCCGCGGGCCGCCGCGCAGACCTGGCAGCCGGTCCCCGCCGTCCTGGACGCGCTGGAGGAGACGTACGAGCTGTCCTTCGGCGGGGTCGAGCCGTCCGGCAGGCGGCTCCTGGTCGCCGTCGACTCGTCGGGCTCGATGAGCGGCGGCTGGTCCGGCGGCGTCACGGCGGGCGGTTCCCCGATCGGCAGCCCCTACGAGGTGGGTTGCGCGATGGCCGTCATGCTCGCCCGCATCGAGCGGGGTAACGTCCACGTCATCGACGTCGACACGACCGTCCACGCCTCGAAGGTGACCCCGCGTACCAACCTGCGGGAGATCGCCTCCTGGCGTCCCTCGGGCGGCGGCACCGACCTGTCGCTCCCGTTCACCTGGGCGGCCGGGGAGCGGATGGCCGTGGACGGGATCGTCGTGTTCACCGACGACGAGACGTGGGCGGGCCGCTCCCACCCGAGCCAGGCGCTCGCCGCCTACCGGCGGGCGGTCAACCCGGACGCCCGGGTGGTGGTGGCCGCGATGACCGCCGTGGGGTACTCGATCGGCGACCCGGAGGACCCCGGAGTGCTCAACGTGGCCGGGCTGGACGCGTCGCTGCCGCTCGTCGTGAACGGGTTCATCCGGGCGTCATAGGGGACGGGCGGCGGAGAGGAACCCGGAGACGAAGGCGTACAGCACCTTGCGGACGGGGACCAGCTCCTCGGCCGGGACCCCGGCGGCGGCGAGGATCCGGTGGAGGCGGCCGTCACGGGAGTCGGCCTCACCGTCGCCTACGGTCCAAGGACGTCTTCGCCTGAGCCTCACGGAGCGGAGCGGTGCCCCCGGCGAGGCGGGTCGCCGGGGGCACGCGGGTTGGGGTCAGGTCAGATCTGCTGCCACAGGGCGGGGACGTTCGGGGGCTCCCAGCCGGTCTGGGCGGTGTGACCCTGGAGGCAGCGGTAGGTCGAGCCGCCGTAGGTCACCTGGGCGCCCGCCGCGTACGCGGTGCCGGCGGACCAGGTGCCGCCGGGGCTGCCGGTCGGCGAGCTCGTGGGGCTGGGCCCGGTGGAGTTCACCAGCGAGAGGCCGTAGGTGGAGAGGATCTCGTTGACCGGCTGGTGGTAGGTCGTGCCGCCGGAGCTGCAGGTGCCGGAGCCGCCGGAGGTGACGCCCTGGGCCTGGTTGCCGGAGAAGTACGAGCCGCCCGAGTCACCGGGCTCGGCGCAGACGCTGGTCCTGGTCACGCCGGTGATGGTGCCCTGGCTGTAGGTGACGCTGGTGTTGTGCTGCTGGATCGCGCCGCAGTGGTACTGGGTGGTCGAGCCGGAGCGGCAGATGGACGAGCCGACGACCTGCTGCTGCGAACCGGTGATGGTGATCAGGCCCTGGCTGTAGCCGTTGACGTAGCGGGTGGGCGTCCACTGGTTGTTGACCTCGACCCAGGCGTAGTCGTTGCCGGGGAAGGAGGAACCCCTGAACACCCCCTGCGCGACCTGGTTGTAGCCGCGGGTGGTCACGCCGGCCGTGCCGCAGTGGCCGGCGGTGACGAAGCCGCCCTGGCTGCCGGGCTTGGTCACCGGGAAGCCGACGGAGCACCGGCCGCCGCTGCCCATGTAGTAGGCGTCGCCGCCGCGGACGTCGTGCAGCGCGCGCGGCCGCTCATCGGACTTCTGGACCTGCACGAGGGAGCGGTCGACGCCGCTGGAGTCGAGGAAGGCCTGCGCCTGGGCCGGGTTGCGGGAGAGCACCACGACCTTGTTGGAGCGCACGTCGACGAACCAGGCGGGGACGGACTTGGGCATCCGGGAGGCGAGCCCGTCGAGCTTGGCCTTGGCGGCGTCCAGGACGGCCAGGGAGTGGCCGACGAGCGCGGGGGTGCCGCCGAGCTCGCGGATCGCGTCCACCTTGGCGGTGTCGTTCGTCGCCACGACCAGGCTGGCGGTGGGGCCGGTCACCCAGACCCCGGCGAAGGCGCTGCCGAGCCTGCTGCCGAACAGCGGTTCCACCTGGGCGGCGGCGCTCTCGTTGACCAGGCGGACCGAGGCCTGCTCGGAGGTGAGGCCGAGGTCCCGCTGGAGGGCCTCGATCACTTTGGGGTCGGGGGCGGCGATGGCCGCCGCCTGCTCCTGTGCGAGCGCATAGGGGGACTGCGGGTCGTCGTTCACTGCGGCTAACGCGACGGCAGGGGCAATCGCCAGCGTGAGCGCGAGCGCGACACTCGCTCCCACGATGTGCTTGCGGTGCATCGAGGTTCTCCTCATGTCGGGGGGTGTGCCGTCAACGTAACGACTCGACATGAGCTGCAGTTATACCGATTTACCCTCATCAAAATCGTATGGTGCCGATATCCAGGCGGATCTCACGGATTCCGGTACGGCACGCCGCAGACCTTCACACGGCTAGGGTCGGAGGCATGGCGCGTACTCCGCACGACAGTTTCCACGGCGTCGTGCTTCCCGACGCTCTCGAGGCCGACCGCAGCAAGGGCGACCAGATCCGGGAGATCCTGGAGACCATGGTGCGCGGCCTGCCGCCGGGAACCCTGCTCCCCTCCGAACGCTCGATCGCCGACCGCTACGGCGTGGCCCGGATGACCGTACGCCAGAAGGTCAACGAGCTGGTCTCGCTGGGCGCGATCCGCCGCTCCAGCGGGGCGGGCACCTTCGTCGGCGAGCCGAAGCTGCGGCAGGGCACCACCATGGGCTCCTTCAGCGAGGAGATGCGGGCCAGGGGGATGACGCCGGGCGCGCGGATCCTGTCGGCGCGCACCCGGCAGGCCGGCGACGCGCTGGCCGGCCGGCTGGGCCTGGCGAGCGGCGACCGGGTGATCGAGATCCGGCGGCTGCGCACCGCCGACGGCACCCCCATGGCCGTCGAGCACACCCACCTGCCCGCCGCCCGCTTCCCCGACCTGCCCCGCCTGCTCGGCGACGACCTGTCGCTGTACGACACGCTGCGCGCCCACTGGAACGTCGAGGTCGAACGCGCCACCCACCGCGTCTCCGCCGTCGCCCTGGACGCCGAGGTCGCCGCCCTGCTCGGCGCCGAACCCGCACTGCCGTCCTTCCTGGTGGACCGCCTCGCCTGGGACCGCTTCGGCGCCGTGGTCGAATGGGGCCGCTCCACCTACCGGGGCGACTTCTACGACGTCGTCTTCGAGGTCGGCCCCCCGTCCTAGTCGACTACGACCAGTTGCGCCAGATCCACGTGATCCCCCACGTCCCGGACGTCGGCGCAGTACGCCAGGAGTAGGCGTTCGCCGCCGACGCGTCTTGTCACACGCAGGCAGGGGCGGTCGCCGAGCACGATCGCCTCCACCTCGATGCCGTCAGGTCCCCTCCACGTTCGCACGATGAGAAGGCTACGAGACGGGACTTAAGGGGTGAGTAACGTCAGAGTAGACATTAGGGTTCCTGTGTAACGGCGACCGGCGGCAAGGATCGTCCCGCAAAGACCCCCCCGGGCCAAGCGGTCGGTGTGAGAAGGTTGGCGTCGATGAGCACCTCACCGCGAGGTCGCCTGGACAGGCGCCCGCCCTCAAGCCTGGACCCGCAGGCCCGGGCCCTGTACGACCGCCTCACCGAAGGCCCGCGCGCGGGCGGCCCTTTCCCCCTGGTGGACGCCGGCGGCGCCCTCGAAGGCCCGTTCAACGCGATGCTGCTGAGCCCCGCCGTCGGCACCGCCCTGCAGGAACTCGGCGCCACCCTCCGGTACGGCACGCGCCTGCCCGACCGGGCCCGCGAGATCGCCATCCTGGTGGTGGCCGCGCACTGGGACAGCGCCTTCGAGCAGCACGCCCACGAGGCGGTGGGCCGCCGGATCGGCCTGACCGGCGACGAGCTGCGCGCCCTCAGGCGGCGCGACCCGCTGGACCTGGCCGACCCCGTCGAGGCCGAGGTGCTGGCCGTCACAAGGGCGCTCACCGAGCACGGCGACCTCGACGACGACGCCTACGCCCGCGCGGTGACCGTGCTCGGCGAGCCCGCCCTGTTCGAGCTGACCACCCTGGTCGGCTACTACGCGACCCTCGCCTTGCAACTGCGGCTGTTCCGTGTCGCCGCCCCGGACGACCCGGGGGGTGCGGCATCGGCTCGGTGACCCGGATCCGCCGGGAGGACTCAGGGAAGCTGGAGCGCATGGACGGATCGGTCAGGCGCTGGGTCACGCTCGCCGTCCTCACCTGGGCCGCCGCGTGGGTGCTGTTCGTCGCCGCCCTGGTGCTCGCCGACCCGCGCCCGGCCCTCGCGG
This sequence comes from Nonomuraea sp. NPDC046570, assembly GCF_040645915.1. Taxonomy (NCBI): domain Bacteria; kingdom Bacillati; phylum Actinomycetota; class Actinomycetes; order Streptosporangiales; family Streptosporangiaceae; genus Nonomuraea; species Nonomuraea sp. NPDC046570. Next base: position 5,723 of record NZ_JBEYZF010000040.1, read on the forward strand.
GCGCGGTCCTGACCGTGACGGCCGTCGCATTCGCCGCGGTCGGCGTCGTCCTGCACGGCCGCTCGACCAAGCGGTGACACCAGGGGAGTCAGCGCCCCAGCAGCGTGTCGATCTCCTCCAACTGCGCCTGGTCCAGCGGGCTCCGCGCCAGCACGGCGGCGTTCTCCTCGGCCTGCCCGGGCGTCCGGATGCCGGGGATCGGCACGGTCCGGCCGCTGCGGGCCAGCAGCCAGGCGAGCGCCCCCTGGGCGAGGGTCCGCCCGCCCGAGGTGAGGACGTCCCGCACGGCCTCCAGCCTGGCCAGGTGGCCGGGGTCGGGGCGGCCGTCGCGGAAGTAGCGCATCCACTCGGGCGAGTCGCCGCGCACGTCGTCGGCGGGCAGCACCGAGGCGGAGCCGTACTTGCCGCTCAGCAGCCCCATCGCCAGCGGGCCCCGGTTGACGCTGGCCAGGTCGAGAGTGTCGCAGAGGGCGAGCATCTCGGGAGTGTCACTGAGCAGGTTGACCTCGTGCTGCACGGCCGCGCAGTGCGGTCCGGCGGCGAACGCGGCGGCCCGCTCGGGGTCGTCGGTGCTCCAGCCGTACGCGCGGATCAGGCCCTCGGCGACGAGGGATTCTAGCGTGGCCAGGATGTCGTCCACCTGGGACAGCGGGATGTAGCCGGGGTGGAGCTGATACAGGTCGATGTGGTCGGTGCCGAGCCTGGACAGCGAGCGCTGGCAGGCGGACCGGATGTAGGCGGGCGAGACGTCGGTGCCGGTCAGCGTGCGCGTCGCCTCGTCGTAGGTGTTGCCGAACTTGGTGGCGATCGTCGCCGAGTCGCGCCGCCCCGCCAGGGCCCGGCCCAGCACCCGCTCGCTGTGGCCGGTGCCGTACACGTCGGCGGTGTCGAAGAAGGTGACGCCCAGGTCGAGGGCGCGGTGGATGGCGGCGGTCGAGACGTCGTCGTCGACCTCGCCCCAGCCCGCGGGCTTGCCGTCGGCGCTGAAGGGGCCGCCGATCGCCCACGCGCCGAAGCCGATCGCGCTGACCTCGATGCCGCTGCGGCCGAGCTGCCGAGTGTTCATGTCGTGTCCTTTCGGGGGAGAACCCGACGGTGTCACCTGGAGTGCGCTCCAGCGCAAGTCCGCGTCAACCGGCCGTGACCGGCACCCGGCCGACGACCTCCAGATCGGCCAGCCCGGCGACGACCACGTCCGCGTCGGGCTCCACCGGCCTGGACCCGTCGACGGCCACGACCAGGCCGAACCCGCCCCGCCTGGCCGCCTCCAGCCCCGGCAGGGCGTCCGAGCAGACGGCGGCCTTGGCCGGGGGCACCGCCAGCAGCTTGACGGCCGCCAGCAGCAGCGCCGGGTCGGGCGTGCCCGGCAGGCCCAGCCGGGCCGCGTCGTCGCCGCCCACCACCGCGTCGAACAGGTGCAGGACGCCCGCGGCCGTCACCACCTTGCGGCAGTGCACGCTGGCGGACACGGCCGCGGTACGGCAGCCGCGCCGCCGCAGCTCCCGCAGCAGTACGACCGCCGAGGGGAAGGGGGCCACGCCGTACCTGCCGACCTGCTCGACGAAGATGCGGTCCTTGGCCAGGCCGAGGCCGTGCACGGTGGCCGCGCCGGGCTCGTCCCCGGGGTCCCCCTCCGGCAGCGAGATCCCGCGCGAGGCCAGGAACGTGCGCACCCCGTCGTGGCGCGGGCGCCCGTCGACATGGCGCAGGTAGTCGTCGCGCACGTCGAAGGGGGCCGAGCCGCGGCCTCTCAGGAACGGGTCGAACACCCGCTTCCACGCCGCCGCGTGCACGCGCGCGGTGTCGGTGACCACGCCGTCCACGTCGAAGACGACGGCACTGATCACGGTCAGATCGATGGCGGCCACGTTGACGCCCTCTCTCGGTCGGGAACCACTCCGACGTTACGCCGAGGGGAGGCCCGAAGCCACGAGGCTTACCAGGTGACCGGCAGCGACTCCAGCCCGTACACGATGGACAGCTGCCTGAAGGGCACCTCCTCGTACGGCACGGCCAGCCGCAGCCCGGGGAAGCGGCGCAGCAGCGCCGGGAAGGCGATGCGCATCTCCATCTGCGCCAGCGGAGCGCCGATGCAGCGGTGGATGCCGTGCCCGAAGGCCAGGTGCGAGGCCACCTCCCGGCTCGGGACGGCCCGCTCCATGTCCGCGCCCAGTGCCGGGTCGCGGTTGGCCGCGCTCAGCGAGCACAGCACCATCTCGCCCTTGGCGATCGGCTGCCCGGCCAGCTCCAGGTCGTGGCGGGCGAAACGCGGGAAGGCCACCTGCACCACGGTCATGTACCGCAGCAGCTCCTCCACCAGCCGTCCGACGTGCTCGCCGCCCTCGCGGACCAGCGCGAGCTGCTCGGGGTTCTGCAGCAGCCACAGCGTGCCGAGCGCCAGCATGCTGGTGCTGGTGTCGTGGCCGCCGGTCAGCAGCCCGTCGGCGAGGCTGGCCAGCTCCCGGTCGGAGATGTCGTCGCCGTGGTCGCGCAGCAGCGTGCCCAGCAGCCCGTCCCCGGGCTCCTTGCGCTCGGCGGCGACGAGGTCGGTCAGGAACGCCATCGAGTCGTTGATCACCTGCAGCGACGCCTCGGGGCCGGCGCTGAAGTCGAACCGGTCGGTGCTCAGCCGCAGGAAGTCGGCCCGCTCCTCGTACGGCACGCCGAGCAGCTCGCACACCACCAGCGAGGGGATCGGCAGGGCGAAGGCCTCCACCAGGTCGGCGGTCGAGCCGCCGCGCTCCATCGCGTCCAGGCGCTCGGCCACGATCGCCTCGATGCGCGGCTCCAGCCTGCGCAGGCGCCGCATGGTGAACTCGGGGGTGAGGTACCTGCGCAGCCGGGTGTGCTCGGGCGGGTCGCGGAAGCCGAGGCCGCCCGGGTCCTCCTGGGTGGAGCCGAGGCCGGTCACGCCGCCGAAGTCGTTGCTGAACCGCTCGTGGTCGCCGAGCACGGCGCGCACGTCGTCGTACCGGGTGACCAGCCACACCGTCGACCCGCCGGGGATCTCCATCGGGAACACCGGCTGCTCGGTCCGGATGCGGGCCAGCTCGGCCACGGGGTCGAACCGCTCGCGCATGAACTGCACGAGCGGAAACTCTGTCTCGGACATCAGATCCTCATCGTCCTGCTGCACACGGGGGCCGCAAGGGATCGGACCCTTGCGTCGCTTCGGGATACAGGGTATTGGCCGCAACCTTCGCTTTCCCGACCCCCTGGGAGGAAATGCCGCTCCTCCTTGGGGCCGACCGGATGAGCTGTGGCGATGATCACAGTGCGCGAAGGGGAAGCGCCCTGTCGGTGGCACCGGCCGCACTCTAGAGTCACTCCAGTCACGCACGGGAGCACCCGTTTGGCGTACAAGAACGCGACATTCTGCGATGATCTCGTCGAATATACAGTCGGAGATCGACCCTGACGGACAGTGACTGATGCCCACCATTGAGGAAATCGCCACCTTCGCGTCGGAGCAGCCGGTCGGCATGGCGTTCATCTGCGTGCTCGGCCTCATCGCTCTGGTGCTCGCCTTCATCGCCCTGCGCGTCGCCCTCAAGGCGGGCGCGGGGTTCTACCACCGTGTCATCGCCCCGCGGCCGGCCGAGGACATCCTGACGATAGTGGCCGCCTCCATCGCCACCGGTGTGTCCGCGCAGGGCATGTGGCGCTTCTCCGGGGACGTGCTCGGCCTCGACGGCCCGCTCCGGCTGCTGCTGTTCGCCTTCATCGAGGTCGCCATCATCACCTCGGCCGTCCGCGCCCGCCGCAACATGCGGGAGAACTTCTCGGCCGGCATCGACGGCATCGCGGTGTGGGCGCTGACGGTGCTGACCGCCGTGCTGTCCAGCATGGACGCGCGCAGCCTCGCCGAGGCCATCTTCAGGCTCGCCGCCCCGCTGGTCGCCGCCTGGCTGTGGGAGCGCGGCATGGCCATCGAGCGGCACCGCATCCGCGGCACCAGCCGCATCAACTGGCGGCTCACCCCCGAGCGGATGATGGTCAGGGTGGGTCTCGCCGAGGCGAGCGACCGAACGGCCAGCGAGGTCGACGCGCATCGTAGGCTGACCCGCGTGGCGCTGGCCGCCAAGCGCGCCCGCGCGCTGCGCGAGCAGGGCGCCTCCGACCGGAAGCTGCGCGTCGCGCTGGCCAGGCTGGACCGCGCGATGGATCAGGCGGTCGAGCACACCGGCCTGGCCGTCGACCCCGTCCGGCAGGAGGCGCTGCTGCAGCAGATCGGCGCCCTCTACAACACCTCCGCGCTCATCGACGCCGACCCGCGCGTGCCGTGGGCGCGCGACCCCGAGCCCGAGCCGCCCGCCCCTCGCCCGCGCGCGGTCCGTCCGGCACTGTCGCCCGGCGTGGCCGAGCTGGTCCGGGACGAGGACGAGGACGTCGAGGTGCTGGACACCACCCCGCAGGTCGTCGACACCGCCCAGCGTGCCGCGCTGATGCGCGCCGCCCGGGAGTACTGGGACCGGCAGATCGCCAAGAAGATCGTGCCGCGCACCGTGGACATCGCCCAGGAGATCGGCATCTCGCTGGCCACCGCCCGCGAGTACCGCGCCCTGTGGAAGCTGGAGCCGCAGGCGCACGCGCTGATCGAGGCGATGTACCAGGAGCACGGCATCATCGACACCGGCGCCTTCCCCGTCATCACCGAGGCCGAGCGGGTCCTGACCACCTCCTGAGCCCGCTTCGGTACGGTGGGCGCCATGAAGCCGCCTGCCGACGCGAGCGTGGGGCGCACGCTGGAGCGCGTGCGCAAGCTGCTGGCCAAGGCCGAGGGCACCGACAACGAGCACGAGCGGGCCACGTTCATGGCGGCGGCGAGCGCGCTCATGGCCAAGTACGGCATCGAGCAGGCCACCCTAGGCGAGGGTACGGCCGGCCGGCAGGTCCCCGGCGACCGCGTGGTCACCGTCGGGGACCCGTGGGCCAGGGAGAAGGCCCGGCTGATCTACCTGGTCGCGCAGGCCGTACGCTGCCGTCCGGTGCTGATCGGCCGGGGCGACGGCGGCCAGCGCGTGCACGTCTTCGGCTTCCGGGCCGACCTGGAGCGCGCCGACCTGCTGGCCACCTCCCTGCTCCTGCAGATGGCCTCAGGCCTGGCCCGGGTACGGCTGCCGCCGCGCGCCACCGGTGTGCGCGCCTACCGCAGGTCGTGGCTGCTCGGCTTCACCGACGAGGTGCACCGCCTGCTGTCGGCGGCCGAGGCCCGCGCCGCCGGCGAGTCGGCCGTGCCGGGCGCCGAGCTGGTGCTGGCCGATCGCGGGGCCGAGGTGGAGCGGGCGGTCGCCGAGATCTACCCGCGCATCCGCAGGACGGTGCCGAGGATGACCGGCGACGGCTACCGCGACGGCCGTGCGGCGGGCAGCGCCGCCGACCTGGGCCGCACCGGCATGACCACCGGCCCGGCCCACAGCCTGCCTTCCGTGTGACCCGCTGAGCTCGCGCCCTCAGCTCAGCGCGGCCGACACCACCGCGCGGGCCTCCTCCTGCACCCGGACCAGGTGCTCGGGGCCCTTGAACGACTCGGCGTAGATCTTGTAGACGTCCTCGGTCCCGGAGGGGCGGGCCGCGAACCAGGCGCTGCCGGTGGAGACCTTCACCCCGCCGAGTGGCGCGCCGTTGCCCGGCGCCGCGGTGAGCACCGAGGTGATCGGCTCCCCGGCCAGCTCACCGGCCGTGACCTGCTCGGCCGACAGCCTGGCCAGCACCGCCTTCTCCTCGCGGGTGGCGGGCGCGTCGACGCGCGCGTAGGCGGGGTCGCCGAAGCGGCCGGTCAGCGCCGCGTAGTGCTCGCTCGGCGACCTCCCGGTGACCGCCAGGATCTCCGCGGCGAGCAGCGCCATGATCAGCCCGTCCTTGTCGGTGCTCCACGGCGAGCCGTCGCGGCGCAGGAACGAGGCGCCCGCGCTCTCCTCGCCGCCGAAGCCCAGCGACCCGTCCAGCAGCCCCGGCACGAACCACTTGAACCCGACCGGCACCTCGTACAGCCGCCGCCCCAGCGACTCGGCCACCCGGTCGATCATGCCGCTGCTGACCATCGTCTTGCCGACCCCCGCCGCGGGCGACCAGCCGTCGCGGTGGGTGTACAGGTAGGTGATCGCCACGGCCAGGTAGTGGTTGGGGTTCATCAGCCCGCCGTCCGGCGTGACGATGCCGTGCCGGTCGGCGTCGGCGTCGTTGCCGGTGGACACGTCGAACCGGTCCCGGTTGGCGATCAGCGAGGCCATCGCGTACGGCGACGAGCAGTCCATGCGGATCTTGCCGTCCCAGTCCAGCGTCATGAACCGCCACGTCGGGTCGACCTCCGGGTTCACCACGGTCAGGTCGAGTCGGTGCCGCTCGGCGATCTCGCCCCAGTAGGCGACGCTCGCCCCGCCGAGTGGGTCGGCCCCGATGCGCACTCCGGCCGCGCGGATCGCGTCGAGGTCGACGACCTCGGGCAGGTCGTCGACGTACCGGCCGAGGAAGTCATAGCGCTCGCCGAGCGAGGGGCTGTAGGGGGCGCGCCTGACCTCTTTCAGGCCGCCCGCGATCAGCGCGTTCGCGCGGTCCTGGATCCAGGAGGTGGCCGCGGTGTCGGCGGGTCCGCCGTTGGGCGGGTTGTACTTGAAGCCGCCGTCGCGCGGCGGGTTGTGCGAGGGCGTCACCACGACGCCGTCGGAGCCCGGGTGGGTCAGGATCGCGTGCGAGACCGCGGGCGTCGGCGTGTAGCCGTCGCGGCTGTCGATCATCACGGTGACGCCGTTGGCGGCGAACACCTCCAGCGCCGACACCTTCGCGGGCTCCGACAGCGCGTGCGTGTCGGCGCCGAGGAACAGCGGCCCGCGTACGCCCTGCGCCGCGCGGTACTCCACGATGGCCTGGCTGGTGGCCAGGATGTGGTCCTCGTTGAAAGCGCGGTCGAAGGCGGAGCCGCGGTGGCCCGAGGTGCCGAAGGTCACCCGCTGGGCCGGGTCCTCGGGATCCGGGTGCAGCGCGTGGTAGGCGGTCACCAGGCGGGCCACGTTTACCAGGTCAGAAGGCTGGGCGGGCTGCCCGGCGCGCTCATGGGTCATGCGGCCAACCTTACTCAGCCGACTTGACTCGGACTAAACCTACCTGAATTATAGGGAATATGACCTCTCGCCTGACGCGTCTCGCGGTTGCGGCCGCGGCGCTGTCCATCTGCGCCCTGTCCGCCGCCTGTTCCTCCACGGCCGAGGCGGGCGCGGGCGGTGCCGTACTCAAGATCAAGGATCCGGGGAACGCAGGGCCGCTGGCGTACGCCAAGAAGACCGGACTGCTGGAGAAGCGGCTGGCCGCCGTGGGCGCGAAGGTCGAGTGGGGTGGCACCTACGCCTCCTTCACCGCGACCATCGACGCGGTCAGGTCCGGCTCGGTCAACGTACTCGAAGGGGCGATCTCGCCCGCGCTCGGCTACCTGGCCAACGGCAGGGACATCAAGATCTTCTCCATCACCGACCGGGTGACCGATCCGGCCGCGCCCAGGACCGACGGGCTGGTCGTGCCCGCGGAGAGTCCGGTCAAGGACGTCAAGGAGCTGGTCGGCAAACAGATCGCGGTCAACAAGGGCGGGCGCGGGGAGTACCTCCTGCTGCTCGCGCTGGAACGTGCCGGGATCGCGCCCGACCAGGTCAAGCGCGTCTACCTCAACCCCGACCAGGCCGCCTCCGCCTTCGCCACCGGCAAGGTGGACGCCTGGTGGGCGATCGTGCGCGCCTACCCCGAGGTTGTCGCCAAGGGCGCCAGAGTGCTCGTGCACAGCAATGACCTGCCCGACCAGGACCTCAACATCCAGGCCGCCCGCACCGAACTGCTGACCGAGCACCCCGAGGCGGTGCGCGTCTACCTGGAGGTGCTCCAGGAGCTGACCACCGAGGCCAAGAGCGCGCCGGAGAAGTTCCAGAACGTCTTCCTCACCCAGGGACCGACCGCCCTGTCCGGCCCGCGCCTGCAGGAGGAACTGGCCAAGTCCCGCTTCGCCCTGCCGCCCCGCGCCGCCACCGCCGCCGACGGCGGCTACGTCCAGGACGTGGCGGACATCTTCAAGAAGCACGGCGTGCTGCCCGCCACCGTCGACCCGAGTGACGTCATCTTCGACCTGAAGGCGGGCACATGACCGAACACATCACCCTACCCGCCGGCAGCACGCGGACCCCCGACGGCGGGCCCGTGACGGTCCGCCCCGGGACGCCCGCCGGCGACGCGAAAGCCGGGCCGCTCTTGGAGACGCCCCGCCACCTGGGGGCGCGCCGTCGACCGCCGGGGATCTCGTTCGCGGTCAGGCTCTCCGTCCCGCTGCTCCTGCTGGCCGTCTGGTGGTACGGCGCCGACTCTGGCGCCATCCCCGCCGACGTCCTGGCCTCGCCCGGCGCCGTCGCCGGGGCCTTCGGGGAACTGCTGGCCACCGGCCAGCTCGGCGACTACCTGCTCGCCTCCGCCCGCCGCGCGGGTCTCGGGGTCCTGCTCGGCGGCGGGATCGGCCTGCTCCTCGGCGTCGTCGCCGGGCTGTCCGCGCTGGGCGAGGAACTGGTCGACCCGACCATGCAGATGAAGCGCGCGGTGCCGTTCCTGGCGCTGGTGCCGCTGTTCATCTCCTGGTTCGGCGTCGAGGAGACCTTCAAGGTGGTGCTCATCGCCGTCGCCTCGGCCGGGCCGATGTACGCCTACACCTACCTCGGTGTACGCGGCGTGGACCGCAGGCTCGTGGAGGCGGCCAGAGGGTTCGGGCTGCGCGGCACCCGGCTCGCCGTCGGGGTGATCATCCCGACCGCGCTGCCGAACATCCTCATGGCCCTGCGCATCTGCCTGTCGGTCGCGCTGACCGGCCTCATCGCCGCCGAGCAGATCGGCGCCACCGAGGGCATCGGCTACCTGGTCACGCTCGCCCAGCAGTACTACCGCAGCGACTACATGGTCCTCTGCGTCGTCGTCTACGCCGTGCTCGGCCTGCTCATCGACCTCGCCATCCGGGGCGTGGAACGCCTGGCGATGCCGTGGCGCGCGGGGGTGTCGGCCCGATGACCACCATCGAACCCGCCGGCCGCGGCGGCGTCACCGGAGGACTCGCCGTGCGCCTGCGCGGCCTGGCCAAGTCGTTCGGGGACAAGTCCGTGCTCGGCGGCATCGACCTCGACCTCGCCGAGGGGGAGTTCCTGGCGCTGCTCGGGCCCAGCGGCACCGGCAAGACGACGCTGCTGCGCATCCTGGCGGGGCTCGAACTCCCCGACGCGGGCGAGGTGCTCGCGCCGCGCCGCCGTACCACCGTCTATCAGGAACCCCGGCTCGTGCAGGCGCGTGGCGTGCTCGCCAACGTCACGCTCGGGCTGCCGCGCTCGGCCCGCGACGCGGGACTGCGCGCGCTGGCCGAGGTCGGGCTGGACGGGTACGCCACGGTCTGGCCCTCGACCCTGTCCGGCGGCGAGGCCCAGCGGGTGGCGCTGGCCAGGGCACTCGTCCGCGACCCCGAACTGCTGCTGCTCGACGAGCCGTTCGCCGCGCTCGACGCCCTGACCCGCCTGCAGATGCAGGAACTGGTCGCCGAACTGTGCGCCCGCCACCGCCCGGCCGTCGTCCTGGTCACCCACGACGTCGACGAGGCCGTACGGCTGGCCGACCGGGTCATCGTGCTGCGCGAGGGCGCCCTGGCCGTGGACCGCCGCCTCGACCTGCCCCATCCCCGCGACCGCGACGACCCCGCCTTCCTCGCCCACCGCAGCCTGTTCCTCTCCCACCTTGGAGTGTTCGCGTGAAACTCTGGTACACCCGCTGCCCGGTGCCGACCGCCTCCGGCCTGGCCCACAACCTGGGCTGGCTCGAACAGGAACTCGGCGAGATCGGCGTCCTGCAGGACGCGCCGCCCGAGCTGGCCGCGCGTCACTTCGACCACGGGCTGCCCGGCCTGTTCCGCGAGGGCGGCAACGTGCCCGCGCTGGCGGCCCGCTCGGAGGGGGCGCGCACCCGGCTGATCGGGCTCACCTGGATCGAGGAGTGGCAGTCCATCCTGGTCCGGCCCGACTCCGGCATCACCGACGCCGCCGGGCTGCTCGGCAGGCGGATCGCGCTGCCCTCGTGGGCGGCGACGCGGGCGCGGAGCTTCCCCCGCGCGATGGCCCTGCACGGCGCGAAGGGCGCGCTGTCGCAGGCCGGGCTCTCGCTCGACGACGTGACCCTGGTGGAGGTCCCGGCCGACCCCGACCCGTCGGTGGGGCGCACCGGCTCGGGGGTGGCCTGGTCGTGGCCCGGCATCGCCGAGCTGGCCCGCGGCGAGGTGGACGCCGTCTACGTGAAGGGGGCGCGGGCGGCCGAGCAGGCCGCCGAGATCGGCGCCGTCGTCGCCGTCGACCTGGACGCCCACCCCGACCCGCGGGCCCGGGTCAACAACGGCACCCCGCGCCCGATCACCGTGCACGAGGACCTGCTGGCCGAGCACCCCAACGTGGTCATCGGCTTCCTGGTGCAGACGCTGCGGGCCGCCGAGTGGGCCGCCGCCAACCTGGCCGAGGTGCGCGCCATCCTGGCCAGGGAGACCCGCTCGGGCGCCGACGGCGTCGCCACCGCCTACCGCGACGGCTTCCACACCACGCTGCGCCCCGACCTGTCGGACGAACGGCTCGACCTGCTCCGCATCCAGAAGGACTTCCTGCTCCTGCACGGCTTCCTGGCCGCCGACATCGACCTCGGCGGGTGGGCGGTCCCCGAGCCGCTGGAGGCGGCCAGGGAGCAGCTCGCCGCCTGGCAGAAGGCGACCGTGTGATGGCCGAGTTCCACATCACGCTGCCGACCCGGGGCGACCGGCACCGGGGCGACTGGCACCCCGACTCCCACCGCCCCTTCCACGCCTCCGTCACCGATCCGCGCGCCACCGGCTCCTTCGACCACCTCGCCCAGGTCGGCAGGGCCGCCGAGCTGGCCGCCTTCACCGGCGCGGTGGCCCCCTTCGACCCCGAGGGGGAGGAGTCGCTGGTCGTGGCCGCCGCGCTGCTGCGCCAGACACGGTGGCTGCGCCTGCGGGCCGAGTTCCACCCCGGCATCGCCACCCCCGTGTACGCGGCCAAGATCAGCGCGTCCCTGCAGCGCTTCTCCGGCGACCGGCTCGACTGGGGGCTCGCCGTCGACCTCGACCCGGCCGTCGCCCGCGCCCAGGGCGACTTCCACGAGGGCGCCGACCGGTACGCGCGGGCCGCGGAGTTCCTCACCGTCGCCAAGGGCGTCTGGCGGGAACCCGGCTACACCTACCGGGGACGCTTCTACGAGGTGCTCGCGGGCGGCTTCGACGCCCCGCTGGCCGGGCGGGACTTCCCCCGCGTCCACCTGTCCGGCACCTCGCCCGCGGCGCTGGAGCTGTCGGCCCTGCACGGCGACGTGCACGTCTTCGAGCGGGGCGACGACCTGGAGGCGGGCATCGCCGCTCTGCCGGGCCTCGCCTACGCGATCAGGCTGCCCGTGCTGGCCCGCGAGGACGACGAGGAGGCCTGGGCGGACGCGGCCCGGCTGGGCGGCTTCACCGGGCTCGTCGGCTCCTACGAGCAGGTCGCGGAGGAGATCAGGGCGTACGCGGGGCGCGGCGTCACCATCTTCCAGCTGGACGCCTCGCCGTACATCGAGGAGACCTACCGGCTCGGCGAGCATCTGCTGCCGCTGCTGGCCAAGGAGGGCGCACATGTCCGTTGACATCTACTGGCGCATCGGCACGCACGGCGACCAGCCGTCGCTGCGCCGCCGGGTGGCCAGCCGGGGGGAGTGGGCGCCGGTCGTGCCGGGCTCGCTCGCCCCCGGGGTACGCGACGGACGGCAGGACGGTTACAGCTACGTCGAGCACATGGGGGACGTCGCCCGGGCCTCGGAGAGCGCCGGGTTCGTGGGCGGGCTGCTGCCGTCCTTTCCCAACACCGACGATCCGTGGGCGACGGCGGCCACGCTGGCGCGGGAGACCTCCACCTACCGGTTCATGATCGCCTTTCAGCCGGGGTTCCTGCACCCGGTGCAGGCGGCGCGGATGACGGCCAGTCTGCAGCGGGCGACCGGCGGGCGGGCGGTGTTCAACATCATCTCCGGAGGCGGCGGGCCCGACCAGCTCTGGTGGGGGGACAAGGTCGACCACGACGACCGCTACGCGCGGACCTCCGAGTTCCTGGACGTGCTCAAGGGGGTGTGGCGCGGGGTGCCGTACAGCTTCGACGGGCGGTTCTACCGGGTGGAGGGGGCGCGGCTGCCCGAGCCGCTCGCGCGGCAGCCGTTCCCGGAGATCTACTTCTCCGGGTCCTCGCCCGCGGCGATCGCGGCGGCCGGTCGGCACGCGGACTACTACCTGTCGTGGCTGGAGCCGTTCCACGCCCTGACCGCCAAGTTCGACCAGGTCAGGGCGCACAGCGAGCGGACGCCCAAGTTCGCGGTGCGCGTCGAGGTGCTGGCCCGGCCGACCGAGGAGGAGGCCTGGGCGGAGATCGCGCGCGGCTGGGACAACATCGACCCCACCGTGCTGCGCGGCGCCACCGGCGACTCGATCGGCTGGCAGCGCAGCCAGTCGTTCGTCCGCGGCCCGGTCAACGGATACCGCGACCTGGAGGTCACCCCGAACGTGTGGGGCGGCTTCCACCTGCTGCGCGGCGGGCCCGCCTTCGGGCTGGTCGGCAGCTACGAGCAGGTCGCCGAGCGATTGGACGAACTGATCGGCCTCGGCGTGAACGCCTTCATCCTCGCGGGGGTGCCGCACCTGGAAGAGGCCTACCGCGTAGGCGAAGAGGTGCTGCCCCTGCTCGGCTCCCTAGTGAAAGGACACGCGCGATGAGCGTACGAGTCGGATACTTCCCTTCCAACAATTCTCTGTGGGTACTGCGGCACCGGGGCATCCTGGAGCGGACCCTGCCCGACGTGACCTGGGTGGACCTGCGCTCGCTCGACCCGGGAGAGCGGCCCGCGCCGCACGACGGTCTGCCCTCGGTGCACAGCGACCACCTCTTCGACGGCGGCTACGACTTCATCGGCACCGGCTCCACGCCCCCGGTGACCGCGCAGGGCAAGGGCCACGACATCGTGTACGCCGGTATCTCCGGCTCGCGGCACGAGAGCGGGCGGCTCGTCGTCCGCTCCGACTCGCCCGTGGAGTCGGTCGCCGACCTCAAGGGCAGGAGGATCGCCCTCGGGCACGGCTCGTGGCAGACCACGCTGCTGCTGTTCGCCCTGGACGAGGCCGGGCTCGGCTGGCGGGACGTCGAGCCGGTCGACACCGGGGTCAACGCCGCCGACCTGCTGGTCTCCGGCGAGGTGGACGCCTGGGTCGGCTCCTACCCCGCGCTCAGCCGGGTGGAGTCCCAGACCCGCACCCTGGTCGAGACCGAGGGGCTGTTCAGCCACCGCTCGCTCTGGTTCACCCGGCGCGACTTCGCCCAGGAGCGCCCCGAGGAACTGGCCGCCATCGTCGCCGCCCTGCAGGAGTCGGACGCCTGGATTCAGGAGAACCCGCGCCAGGCGGCCGAACTGTTCGCGGCCGACGACGGCGGATCGGTCGACGACTGGGAGAACGCGCTGCGCCGCCGCCCGTTCGGGCTGCACCCGGTCAGCCCGGAGTTCGTCGCCGAGCAGCAGCGCGCCGCCGACCTCTTCCACGCCAACGGGCTGATCGACCGGAAGATCACCGTGGCGGACGCCGTCCTGTGACCCGAGGGGCTCTCCCATCCCGGAGAGCCCCTTCCGCCGCTAGACTCGCGAAAAACAGAATGGAGTTCTGTTGCCATGCGAGTCGGACTTTTCCTCGAGGCGGATTCCCTCGACACCCTGCGCGAGCGCGTGGCCGGCGCGGCCGGTGACGGGTTCGGCTCGGTGTGGACCTCCAACATCTTCGGGCTCGACGCGCTGACCGCGCTCGCCGTCGTCGGCAGCCAGATCCCCGGCATCGAACTCGGCACCGCCGTCGTGCCCACCTACCCGCGCCACCCCGCCGCGCTGGCCCAGCAGGCCCTCACCGCCGACGCCGCGCTCGGCGGACGCCTCGCGCTCGGCATCGGCCTGTCCCATCAGGTCGTCGTCGAGCAGATGTACGGCTACAGCTTCGACCGCCCCGCCCGGCACATGAAGGAGTACCTGGACATCCTCCTTCCCCTGGTCAGAGACGGACGGGTCAAGTACCGGGGCGAGACGCTCACCGCCAACCTCGCCCTGTCCACCCCCCGTACCGGCACCCTGCCCGTGCTCATCGCCGCGCTGGCCCCCCGCATGCTCAGACTCGCGGGCGCCGTCGCCGACGGCACCGTGCTCTGGATGACCGGCCCCAAAACCGTCCGCGACCACGTCGCCCCCGCCGTCACCGCCGCCGCCGAGGAGGCCGGACGCGACGCCCCGCGGATCGTGTGCGCGCTGCCCGTCTGCGTCACCGACGACCCCGCCGCCGCCAGAACCCGCGCCAACGAGGTCTTCGCCGTGTACGGCACGCTGCCCTCCTACCGCGCGATGCTCGACAGGGAGGGCGCCGCGGGCCCCGGCGACGTGGCCCTCGTCGGCACCGAGGACGACGTGCGCGAGCAGATCGAGGCGCTGGCCGCCCACGGGGTCACCGACTTCGTCGCCGCCGAGTACGGCTCCCGCGAGCGCACCCGCGCCCTGCTGAAGGACCTGCTGCCCCGCTGACCGGCCCCCGGTCGCGGCGTGCCGGGTGGGGGAAGCGCGGGCCTCTCCATACACTCTGGCAGGGTGAAACGCGTGCTGTACGGCATAGACGTGTCCAACTGGCAGGGGCCGGTGGACTGGGACGAGCACGCCGGTTCGGGCGTGGCCTTCGGCTTCGCCAAGGCCACCGAGGGCGTCGACTGGACCGACAAGTGGTTCCCCCGCAACTGGCGCTGCATGCGCGAGAGCTGGATGGTGTGCGGCGCCTACCACTTCGCCCGGCCCAAGGGCGACCCCGTCGAGCAGGCGCGGCACTTCCTGCACACCATCAGGGCCGCAGGCGGGCTGCGCAGGGGCGACCTGATCGCGCTCGACCTGGAGACCAGCGACGGGCTGCGGCCCGAGTTCGTGGCCAGGTTCGCCCGCCGCTGGTGCCGGTACGTCGAACGGCAGGGCGTCAGGCCCTTCGTCTACACCTTCCAGTCGTTCGCCCGCGCGGGCAACTGCGCGGGCCTGGGCGACTACCCCCTCTGGATCGCCTCCCCGGCCAAACCGCAGGGCGACCCCGTGGTGCCGGGACCGTGGCGCGGCTGGACCATCCACCAGTACGACAACGCGCCGCTGGACCGCAACGTGTTCCACGGCAGCCGGGAGCAGCTGACCAGGCTGGGGTACGACCCGCGATAGCATCGGTGTTCACCATCGAACGCACTATCCAAGGGAGTCACCGTGTCAGCCGACCTACGCATCACCCTCGCCGGAGCCGAGCGTGTGGTCGCGGCCGGCACGACGTACGGTGACGCGCTGGAGGCCGACGGCCGCGCCGTCGTCGCCGCCCGTGTCAACGGCGAGCTGCGCGACCTGGCCGCCTCCGCCGTCTCCGGCGACGTCGTCGAGCCCGTCGGGGTCGGCAGCCCCGACGGCCGTGCCATCGTCCGCCACTCCACCGCGCACGTCATGGCCCAGGCCGTGCAGGAGCTGTTCCCCGAGGCCAAGCTGGGCATCGGCCCGCCGGTCGAGAACGGCTTCTACTACGACTTCGACGTGGCGCAGCCGTTCCACCCCGACGACCTCAAGCGCGTCGAGAAGCGCATGCGCGAGATCGTCAAGCAGGGGCAGCTGTTCTCCCGGCGGGCCGTCACCGACGACGAGGCCCGCGAGGAGCTGGCCGGCGAGCCGTACAAGATGGAGCTGATCGGGCTCAAGGGCGGCGGTGTCGACGCCGAGGAGAGCGTGGAGGTCGGCGCGGGTCAGCTGACGATCTACGACAACCTCGACCCCAAGACCGGCGAGCTGTGCTGGAAGGACCTGTGCCGCGGCCCGCACGTGCCGTCCACCCGATTCATCCCGGCGTTCAAGCTGATGCGCACCGGCGGCGCCTACTGGCGGGGCAGCGAGAAGAACCCCCAGCTGCAGCGCATCTACGGCACCGCCTGGGAGTCGCGCGACAAGCAGGATGAATACCTCAAGCTGCTGGAGGAGGCGGAGAAGCGCGACCACCGCAAGCTCGGCGCGGAGCTCGACCTGTTCAGCTTCCCGCCCGAGCTGGGCAGCGGCCTGCCCGTCTTCCATCCCAAGGGCGGGATCATCCGCAAGGAGATGGAAGACTACATGCGTCGGCGGCAGGGCGAGGCGGGCTACGAGTTCGTCAACACCCCGCACATCACCAAGTCGCAGCTGTTCGAGACCTCCGGGCACCTGCCGTGGTACGCCGAGGACATGTTCCCGCCCTTCGAGCTGGAGGGCGTCGAATACCGCGTCAAGCCGATGAACTGCCCGATGCACAACCTGATCTTCCGGGCGCGCGGGCGGTCCTACCGCGAGCTGCCGCTGCGGCTGTGCGAGTTCGGCTCGGTCTACCGCTACGAGAAGTCGGGTGTCGTCCACGGCCTGACCCGGGTGCGCGGCATGACGCAGGATGACTCGCACATCTACTGCACCAGGGAGCAGATGGGCGGCGAGCTCAAGAGCCTGCTCGCCTTCGTGCTGAGCGTGCTGCGCGACTTCGGCCTGTCGGAGTTCTACCTGGAGCTGTCCACCCGCGACGAGTCCGAGAAGTTCATCGGCGATCCGGCCCACTGGGACGAGGCCACCGTGGCGCTGCGCCAGGCGGCTGAGGAGTCCGGGCTCGAGCTGGTGCTCGACCCGGGCGGCGCCGCCTTCTACGGGCCGAAGATCTCGGTCCAGGCCAAGGACGCGATCGGCCGGACCTGGCAGCTGTCCACCATCCAGCTCGACCTCAACCAGCCCGCGCGGTTCGGGCTCGAATACCAGGCGGCCGACGGCAGCCGGCAGACGCCGGTCATGATCCACCGGGCGCTGTTCGGCTCGATCGAGCGCTTCCTCGGCGTGCTCACCGAGCACTACGCGGGCGCCTTCCCTCCGTGGCTGGCCCCCGTGCAGGTCGTCGGCATCCCGATCGCCGACGCGCACGCACCCTACCTGCAGGACGTGGCCAAGCGGCTGCGGGAGCGGGGCATCAGGATCGAGGTCGACGCGGCCGACGACCGGATGCAGAAGAAGATCCGCAACGCGCAGAAGGCGAAGGTGCCGTTCATGCTGCTCGCGGGCGACGAGGACATCGCCAACGGCGCGGTCTCCTTCCGCTACCGCAACGGGGAGCAGAAGAACGGCGTCCCCGTCGACGACGCGATCGCCGAGATCGTCTCCATGGTCGAACGCCGCCTCCAGGTCTGATCCGCACCCGAACGCCCGGCCGCCCGTCTCGTGCGCGGCCGGGCGTTCGGCGTCCACCGGGCCGGGCGGGGAGGGTCAGCGGCTGAACAGCTCGAAGGTGATCGCGGGCCGGGCGGGGGCGGTCAGCGGCTGAAGAGTTCGAAGGTGATCGCGGGACGGCCGCCGAAGCGTTCGGCGTTCTGCTGGGCGAAGCCCTCCAGCAGGTTCCTGCAGTAGGACTCGGGGTCCTCGTCGGTGAGGGCCTCGATGTAGGCCCGGTGCTCCAGCAGGGAGCTCACACCCTGCTCCAGGGTCGTGGACACGTCCACCGCGTGCGTCGGGTTGGAGGAGCCCGCGACCGCCACCCAGCGCACGCCCGGCCACGGCTCGCCGCCCGCGCCGGGGAAGATCCACCGGTTGCCCGCGTCACCCGCGGCGTCGAGCACCGCGCGGCCCACGGCCCGGTGGTCGGGGGAGTTCCACCACGTGTCGCCCCAGGTGTCGGCCGGATTGAGGGTGATCACCAGTTCGGGGCGGTGCCGGCGGATCGCGGCGGCCAGGTCCTCGCGCAGGGCCAGGCCGTACTCGATGACGCCGTCGGCGTGGTCGAGGAACTCCACGCTGGAGACCCCGACGACCGCCGCGCTGGCCCGCTGCTCCCGCTCGCGCAGCGGCCCCGCCTTGGCGGGCTCCAGGGTGTCGATGCCGGCCTCGCCGCGGGTGACGAGCAGGTAGGTGACCTCGCGGCCCTCGTCGGTCCAGGCGGCGACGGCCGCGGCGCAGCCGTACTCGAGGTCGTCGGGGTGGGCGACGATGGCCAGCGCGCGCTGCCAGTCGGCGGGCATCGGGGGGAGTTGCTGTCCGGTCATGCCGCCACCTTAGCCCGGCATGCCCGGCCGCTCGGCGGTCCTGAGCCCGCCCGCCGCGCGGGGCCTCACCGTCCGCCGGCGCTCTGGTCCTCGCCGGGTGGCGTGGGAGGGGGAGCCTCGCCGGGGAGGCGGACGTCGTCGACGGTGACGTTGACCTCGGTCACCCGCAGGCCCATCATGCGGCTGACGGTTCTGGCGACGTTGTTCTTGACCTCGGCGGCGACCTCCATGACGACGTGGCCGTACTCCACCACGACCGTGATGTCGATGGAGACCTGCCGGTCCTGGATCTGGGCGCTGACGCCCTGGTTGGCCCGGCGGGAGCCGATGCCGATGCGGCCGCGCACCGACTCGTAGGCGCGGGCGAGGTCGCCGCCCAGGTCGGCGACGCCGGAGACCTCCAGCGTGGCGAGCGCGGCGATCTTCTCGACGACCTCGTCGGCCACCTTGATCCGGCCCTTCACCACCGCCGCCGTCATGGGGTCCTGACCACCCGGCCGCCCGGCCGAAGCCGTGGACTCGGCCGGGGAGACCGAACTCGCCGACCCGGCCGGTGGGAAGTCCACGCCGGTCGGGAAGTCCGCGCTGGTCGCAAAGTCCCCGGCGGTTGGGAAGTCCGTGCCGGTTGGAAAGTCCCCGGCGGTCGGGAAGTCCGTGCCAGTTGGGAAGTCCGTGCCGGTTGGGAAATCCCCGGCGGTTGGGAAGTCCGTGTCGTCGGAGAAGTCCGGTGAGAGGGACAGGTCTCGCGAGGACGCGGACCCGGTGGAAGCCCAGGTGCCCAGCGCGGTCGGCGTGTCGCCGAGCGAGGCCGGCGACGGGCTGCCCGGGACGCTCGACGTGAGCGGGGTTTCCTGGGTGGACGACGCGGATGTGCGGTACGTCGTTTCGGTCGTGGACTCGCCCGAGGTCTCCTCGGCCAGGGTCTCACTCATCTCGGCCTCCTTTGCGCAGTGTTTGGGATTGTGCCGGAAGTACTGCCGGTTTGTCCGGTGACCGCGCGCCCTATGCTGCTAGGCATGCAGGAGAGTGAGCCGATGGAGCAGGCCGGGGCCGGAGCGCCGGACAACTTCCAGCGCCTGTGGACGCCGCACCGCATGGCCTACATCAAGGGCGAGAACAAGCCGACGGGCACGGAGGCGGGCGACGGCTGCCCGTTCTGCGTGATCCCCGCGATGAGCGACGAGGAGGGCCTGATCGTCGCCAGAGGGACGGCCGTGTACGCAGTGCTCAACCTGTACCCGTACAACTCGGGTCACCTCATGGTCTGCCCCTACCGCCACGTCTCCGACTACGACGAGCTGGACGCCGCCGAGACGGCCGAGCTGGGGGACTTCACGCAGCGGGCGCTGAAGGCGCTGCGCAAGGCCAGCGGCGCCCAGGGGTTCAACGTCGGGATGAACCTGGGCGAGGTCGCGGGCGCGGGCATCGCCGCCCACCTGCACCAGCACGTGGTGCCCCGGTGGGGCGGCGACACCAACTTCATGCCCGTGGTGGCGCGGACGAAGGTCCTGCCGCAGCTCCTCCGCGACACCAGGGAGATCCTCGCCGACGCCTGGCCCGCCACCCCCTGACCGAGGCGGTCAGGTCGTCCGCGGGCTCGTGGGCGAGGAGTTGACCACCGGGCGGGGCTCCGACGGCGAAGGCGCGGGCGTGGTCGCGGGCGCGGAGGCGAGCGGCAGGGCGGCGATGCCCGCCGACAGCACCAGCGGGATCGCCAGCGCCAGCGCCATGGACAGCACGGCGGCCCCCGAGTCGTTGACCAGCATCCCGATCACCCCGCTGACCAGTGTGCCGATCAGTCCCGCCCGGAGCGCGGGGGAGTGCTGGAAGGCCGCCGGCAGCACGCCCGCGGTCGCCTGGTCGGGCCGCAGGATCGCGTACACCAGGAAGGCGGTCGCGGCCAGCACGATCGGCATCAGGTTCGGGCTGAGCAGCGTGCCCAGCATGGCCATGAGCTTGCGCGTGACGACGTCGACCGCCTCGCCGGTCAGCACCTGCCCGACGAACCGGCCCAGATGCGACTGCTCGGCGGGAGGCTTGAGGTAGTTGGCGAACGCGAACGCCATCACGATCACCCCGCCCGCCACGCAGAACGCGCCCAGCTTCACCAGCGACACCCGCCGCCCGAGCACCAGCAGCGCGGTGACCGCGATGCCCGGCACGAACGCGATGACCCCGCCGAAGTCGCTGCCCATCCCGGACCCGCCGAGAACCATGGCGAACGTGCCCAGCAGCGCGACGGCCACCACGCCCACCCGGCCGGGGAAGCGGTGCGCGACCACCACGGACGACAGCAGCGTGCCGGTGGCCAGCAGCGCGAACGGGATGTTGCCCAGGCCGTAGTAGCGGGCGCCGACCTCGGCGGTGTACCCCATCAGGCTGTTGAGCTGCAGGGTGGTGCCGGTCAGCAGGTCTCCGGCGAGCGTCAGCGCGGTCGCCCCGGCCACCACCGCCAGCGGGCCCAGCGGGGCGCGCCGCCACGGCCCCGCGCAGGCCACCAGGGTGATCAGCGCCGCGAAGCCCGCGATGCCGCCGACCAGCCCGGCCAGGCCGGTCCACGGCAGCAGGTTGACCAGGTAGCTGGAGACGGGGATGGAGGCCAGCGCGATGGCTGACAGCCGTACCAGGGAGAGGGCGCGGCGGCGGCGCAGCAGCAGGAACGCGCTCAGGTAGAACAGCACCTGCAGCACCGCGACGACCCAGAAGAACCAGCCCTTGACCGGGCGCAGAGTCTGGGCGGTGGTGTCGGAGGACTCGACGGCCGCGATGGTCGCGCCCGTGCCGCCCACCTGCAGCACACCGCCGATCACCGTGTCGGGAATGGTGACGCCCGCCCGCTGCAGCACGGTGGCGGTCAGGTCGGGCAGGATCGAGAGGTCGTCGCGGCGGGTCGAGGCGGCGCCGAGGAAACGGCCCCCGAGGCCGGGCTCGCGCAGCATCGCCACCCGCAGGTGCGGCACCGAGCCGTGGTCGGCCAGCCCGGCGAGCAGCACGGTCGCGTTCTGGGGCAGCGCGGTCAGCAGCGCGCCCACCTTGGCGTCGGCCTGCCGCAGCGCCTCGCGCCGCTCCCCGGCGCCCAGCAGGTCGGGTACTGCCGGCAGCTTCCCGTCGGCGAGGTAGGGCCTGACCAGGTCGTCCACGTCCATGGCGACGACATCGCAGCTCGCCAGGGCGCCGGCGGGCACCTGGAGCGGGGAGGGGTGGTACCGCTCGACGGAGCCGGTGCGGTCGGCCAGCCCCAGCACCGCGCCGGGTCCGATGGCGATCGCGCACCGCCCGGCCGCGCGCAGCGCCGCGCCCAGCGTGCCGGCGTTGCGCTGCCCGGCCACCGTCGGCAGGTAGTCGTAGTCGGGGATGAAGGCCCCGCCACCGCGCGTCTCGGGCGCGGGCGGCGGCCCGCACTTGTATCCGGCCGCCGAGCGGGTGCCCGCCGAGACGGTGAGCCAGCCGTCGTAGGGGCAGGTGACGTTGCCGACCGTGCGCACCGACAGCGAGCCGATGGCCGAGGTCCTGGCCAGCTCCCACAGGTTGGGGGTCGTGGCCGGGCTGAGGTCGTTCCAGTGCAGGGCGGGCACGCCGATCAGGGCGACCGGCCCCCGGTCGGGCTCGGCGCGCGCGGGGCCCGCGAGCATCGCCCCGCCGAGCAGCACCTGGCCGACCAGCACAGCCAACGCGACCAGCGTCCGCCTCACGCCTGACCTCCCACGATCGACATCGTCGCAGGGCACGCTAGGCCATGATCCGCTCCAGGTCCACCGAACCCCACTTCATTGTCTACGGGACGCCACGCCGACCAACGCCCGGCCTGCCGAGGTCACCCCCGTCGACAGCTCCGCGGCGAACCCTCCGGCCGCCAGCACGACCGGCAGCCGCTCGGCCAGTTCGGCCGCGCGCTCGGCCCCCGGCGGCTCGTAGAACAGGTGCAGCGTGCCGCCCGGAGCCAGCAGCCCGCTGATCGACGCCAGCTCGCCGGCGGCCGGCCCGGTCCAGAACAGGTTCACGTTGACCGCGAAGACCTTGTCGAAGCTCTCGCCGTCCAGCCCGGCCGTCCGCAGCGTCCCGGTCACGATCCTGGCGCGGCCCGCCGCGACGTGCCCGGCGTTCCGGCGCGCGGCGAGCCCGGTGGCGGTGGCCGACCGGTCGATCGCGACGATCGTGCCGCCGCTCAGCCGCCCGCACACCAGGGACACGGCCACGCCGGGACCGCAGCCGATCTCCAGCAGCCGCTCGCCGGGGGCGACGGCGAGCCGGTCGACGGCCCAGCGCAGGCGTTCGGGGATCAGAGTGGGCTCACCTTCACCTTCGCGGCCTCGCTCTCGTGGTGCACCCGGTCGAGCGAGGTGACCAGGTACGTGCCCGCGTCGGGCGCGGTGTATCCGGGCGAGGAGACCACGGCGACCAGGTTGCGCGCGTCGCTCATCGCGCACTGCTCGCCCGAGGCGGGCACCTGGTAGACCGCGTAGGCGCGGGCGCCGGGCACGGCCGTCCAGCGCAGCGCCGACCCGTCGGCCCGCAGCCCGGACGGCGTGGCCGGGGTCCTCGCCTCGCCGCCCTTGGGCAGCGGCAGCAGCGCGGGGCGGCTGTAGTGCTCGGCGGCCAGCCGGTCCATGACGCGCATCGGGTTGGTGCCGAGCTGCTTGGCGCTGAAGTAGACGTCACCGTCGACCTGCGGGTACTTCCGGTTGAGCGTCAGGTGCGCGGGCAGCTCACCGGGCTTGCGCCAGGCCGGGTCGTCGGTGGCGCCGACCCGGTAGAGGGCCTGGCCGATGTACAGGCGCACGCCGGTGCCCTTGACCTCGTTGGCCCACCACGGCACCAGGGCCCTGTAGTCGGCCACCCTGAGCCCGCGCGGCCAGTAGAGCTGCGGGATCACGTAGTCGACGGTGCCCGCCTTGATCCACGCCCTGGCGTCGGCGTAGATGGAGTCGTACGCCGACATGCCGCTGGTCGCCGAGCCGGTCGCATCCTGCGCCTTGTTGCGCCAGATGCCGAACGGGCTGATCCCGAAGTCGACCTCCTGCCTGGTGGCGTGCACGGCCTGGTGGACCTGCGCGACCAGCTTGTTGACGTTGGCGCGGCGCCAGTCGGCGAGCTTCTGCCCCTTGCCGTGGGCGCGGAAGGCGGCCCGGTCGTCGAAGGTGCCGCCGCTGCCCGGGTAGGGGTAGAAGTAGTCGTCGAAGTGCACGCCGTCGACGTCGTAGCGCTGGACCACGTCGGTGACGACCTTGACCACGTGCTCGCGCACCTGCGGCAGGCCGGGGTTGTAGTAGAGGCGGTCGTCGTACTTCACCAGCCATTCGGGGTGCTGCCGGGCCGGGTGGGCGGCGGGCAGCTTGGCGGTGCTCGCGTCGTAGGCGGCCCGGTAGGGGTTGAACCAGGCGTGGAACTCCATGCCACGCTTGTGCGCCTCGGCGATCAGGAACGGCAGCGGGTCCCAGCCGGGGTCCTTGCCCGGCTTGCCGGTGAGGTACTGCGACCAGGGTTCGAGGTCGGACTTGTAGAGGGCGTCGGAGGCGGGCCGTACCTGCACGAAGACGGCGTTCAGGTGGCGTTTGGCGGCGTTGTCGAGGATCTTGACGTACTCGGCCTGCTGGCGGGCGACGCTCAGGCCGGTGCGGGAGGGCCAGTCGATGTTCTTCACCGTGGCGATCCAGACGCCGCGCAGCTGCCGCTTGGGGTAGCGGGCGTCGGTCGGGCAGGCCTTCGCGGCGGTGGCGGCGGCCTGCTGCGGGGCGGGCTCGGCATGGGCTCCGCCGGGGCCGAGCGCGTAGGCGGCACCGGTGGTGACCAGGGCGAGGGCGGCGGCGGCGAGCATAGGGCGTCCGGTTCGCATGGTTCCACAGTCTGGCATCGGCCCACGGGTGCTTTCGCCCAAAAAAAGAAATCGATTCGTGATACT
Organism: Nonomuraea sp. NPDC046570; assembly: GCF_040645915.1. Classification (NCBI taxonomy): domain Bacteria; kingdom Bacillati; phylum Actinomycetota; class Actinomycetes; order Streptosporangiales; family Streptosporangiaceae; genus Nonomuraea; species Nonomuraea sp. NPDC046570. Next base: position 29,777 of record NZ_JBEYZF010000040.1, read on the forward strand.
CATGTGACCGTCGGCGTGTCCCGGGAAAGAAGTGGCGTGCTCCTCTCCCGGGACAGACCGCTCAGCCCGTCTCTCCCGCCACCTTGTCCGCCAGGTGCGGCGGCAACGGCTCGTAGCGCAGGAACGTGCGCTGGAAGGAGCCCGTGCCGTGGGACATCGAGCGCAGGTCGATCGCGTAGCGGGTGAGCTCCAGCGCGGGCACCTCGGCCTTGACCAGGGTCCTGCCCACCCCGACGGGCTCGGTCCCGAGCACCCGGCCGCGCCGCGCCGACAGATCGGACATCACCGAGCCCACGTGGTCGTCGGCGACCAGTACCGACAGCTCGTCGACCGGCTCCAGCAGCAGCGTCGGGATCTTGGCCGCCGCCTCCTTGAGCGCGAGCTGCCCGGCGATCTGGAAGGCCATGTCGGAGGAGTCGACCGAGTGCGCCTTGCCGTCGTAGAGCGTGACCCGCACGTCGACCATCGGGTACCCGGCGACCACGCCCCTCTCCATCTGGGCCCGGACGCCCTTCTCCACCGAGGGGATGAACTGCCGGGGCACCACGCCACCCACGATCTTGTCCACGAACTCGAACCCGCCGCCGGAGGGCAGCGGCTCGACCTGCAGGTGGCAGATGGCGTACTGGCCGTGACCGCCGGTCTGCTTGACGTTGCGGCCCATCGCCTTGCAGGTGCCGCCGAACGTCTCGCGCAGCGGCACCCGCAGCGGGATCCGCTCGACCTCGACCCCGTGCCGCTTGGCCAGCCGGTCCAGCAGCACGTCGGTGTGCGCCTCGCCCATGCACCACAGCACGAGCTGGCGGGTCTCGGCGTTGTTCTCCAGGCGCAGCGTCGGATCCTCGGCGACGAGCCGGCCCAGCGCCTGGGAGAGCTTGTCCTCGTCGGCCTTCGACCTGGCCCTGATCGCGACGGGCAGCAGCGGATCGGGCATCGCCCAGGCGCGCATCAGCAGCGGCCGGTCCACCTCCGACAGCGTGTCGCCGGTCTCCGCCCTGGCCAGCTTGGCCACGGCGACGATGTCCCCGGCGATCGCCTTGCCCACCGAGCGCTGCGTCTTGCCGAGGGGGGAGGTGAGCGCGCCGATGCGCTCGTCCAGGTCGTGGTCCTCGTGGCCGCGCTCGGCCAGGCCGTGCCCGGACACGTGCACGCTCATGTCGGGGCGCAGCGTGCCGGAGAAGACCCGCACCAGGCTGATCCGGCCGACGTACGGATCGCTCGTGGTCTTGACGACCTCGGCCACCAGCGGCCCGTCGGGATCGCAGGAGACGCTCGGCGCGGCCTTGCCGTCGATGGTGGTGATCTCGGGCAGCGGGTGCTCCAGGGGGGAGGGGAACCCCTGGGTGATCACTTCCAGCAGTTCGAGCGCGCCGACCCCGGTGCCGGTGGCGAGCACGGGGAAGAAGTTGCCGCGCGCGACCGCCTTCTCCAGGTCGTCGACGAGCGCCTTGGCGTCGATCGCCTCCCCGGACAGGTACCGGTCCATGAGCGACTCATCCTCGCTCTCCTGGATGATGCCCTCGATCAGCACCCCCCGGTAGTCCTCGATCTGCGCCGCGTACTCGGGGCCCGGCTCGCGCTCGGCGCGCTTGCCCGTGGCGTAGTTGTAGAACTTCTGCGACAGCAGCCCGATCAGCCCGTTGACGTGCCCGTTGGTGATGACCGGGAGGTAGAGGGGGGCGACGCCCTCGCCGAAGACGTCCTGGCAGCCGGCCAGCACCTCGTCGAAGTCGGCCCGCTGATGGTCGATCTTGGTGATCACCACCGCCCGGGGCATGCCGACCTGGGCGCACTCCTCCCACAGCAGCTGGGTCAGCCCGTCCACGCCCTCGGCCGCCGAGACGACGAACAGGGCCGCGTCCGCCGCGCGCAGCCCCGCCCGCAGGTCGCCGACGAAGTCCGCGTAGCCGGGCGTGTCCAGGAGGTTGATCTTGATTCCGTTGTGGACCAGCGGGGCGGGCGTCAGGTTGACCGAGCGTTGCTGGCGCACCTCGACCTCGTCGAAGTCGCTGACCGTGTTGCCGTCCTCCACCCGGCCCGGCCGCTGGATCGTGCCCGTCGCCGCCAGCAGATGCTCGATGAGGGTGGTCTTCCCCGCTCCCGAGTGGCCGACGAGCACGACATTGCGTATCGCCTCCGCGCTGTCGGCCACTGGTGCCCTGCCCGCGGCTCCCGCTGCCCCACCGGGGTTCTTCTCTGCCACATCGCCTCCCGCGTCGTCGGTTGACATCCAACGCCGAGCCCAGGCGGTAAAGAGGTGACACCGCAAGGACGCGGTGTGTTCACCAAATACCCCTGTGGCGAATATCACAAGGGGGGTACGGCAAAAGAAGTACCGCACGTTGAATGTGAGTGTCGTGCTCCGGTGGCCTACGATCGAAGCGCGATGCTCAAACTCCTGCGCCCGGCCATGACCCGGATACTCACCCCGCTGGGCAGGGCCCTGGTCCGCCGCGGGATCGGCCCCAACGCGGTCACCGCGATCGGCACCCTCGGGACCGTGGTCTCCGCCCTCGTCCTGTTCCCCCTGGGGCAGTTGTGGTGGGGCGCGCTCGCGATCACCCTCTTCGTGCTGTTCGACCTGCTCGACGGCGTCGTGGCCCGGCTGGGCGGCGGGGGCGGCAGCACCTGGGGCGCCTTCCTCGACTCCACGCTCGACCGGCTGGCCGACGCGGCCATCTTCGCCGGTCTGATCCTCTACTTCTACCGCCAGGGCGACCCGCTGATGCTCGCGGTGACGCTGTTCTGCCTGGTCACGGGCACACTGGTGTCGTACGCCAAGGCCAGGGCCGAAGGGCTCGGCCTCACCTGCGACGTCGGCCTGGCCGAGCGGCCCGAGCGGCTGGTCGTGGGCCTGGTCGCGACAGGGCTGTCCGGGCTCGGCGTGCCGTACATCCTGCCGCTGGGGCTCTGGCTGCTCGCCGCCGCCAGCGCGATCACGGTGGTCCAGCGGGTCGTCCATGTCTATCGCCAGACGGGAGAGCGATGACCTCCATTCAGGACCGTGCCGTCGCCGCGGGGTTCGCCGCCGGGTGGAAGCTGATCCCGCTGCTGCCGTACCGGCTGACCGCGGGCGCCTTCCGGCTGGCCGCCGACCGTGCCTGGCGCGGGCGCGGCAAGAGTGTGCGGCGGTTGGAGCACAACCTGGCCAGGGTGACCGGGCTCGCCGCGGACAGCCCTGAGCTGCGCGCGCTCAGCCGTCGGGGCATGCGCTCCTACCTGCGCTACTTCCACGAGGTCTTCCGGCTGCCGAAGATCCCGAGCGCCGAGGTGGTGCGGCGGACCCACGTGACCGGCGCCGAGCACATCTTCGACACCGTCGCCGCCGGGCGCGGCGTCGTGCTGGCGCTGCCGCACATGGGCAACTGGGACCAGGCGGGCGCCTGGCTGACCGGCAGCGGCCACCCGTTCACCACCGTGGCCGAGCGGCTCAAACCCGAGTCGCTGTTCCGCATGTACGTCGCCTTCCGCGAGAGCCTGGGCATGGAGGTGCTGCCGCTCACCGGCGGCGACGGCCACAACTTCGGCACCCTGGCCCAGCGGGTACGGCGCGGCGGCGTCGTCTGCCTGCCCGCCGAGCGCGACCTCACCAAGTCGGGCGTCGAGGTGGAGTTCTTCGGCTCGCCCACCAAGGTCCCGGCCGGCCCGCCGCTGCTCGCGGTGAAGACCGGCGCCGCCCTGCTGCCCGCGATCATGTGGTTCGAGGGCGACGACTGGGGGCTGCGCATCCACGAGGAGATCCCCGTCCCCGCCGAGGGCACCCTGCAGGAGCGCACCCGCGCGGTGGCGCAGAGCCTGGTCGAGGTCTTCGAGAAGGGCATCGCCGAGCACCCCGAGGACTGGCACATGCTGCAGCGGCTGTGGCTGGAGGACCTCAGGTGAAGGTGGGCATCGTCTGCCCCTACTCGTGGGACATGCCGGGCGGCGTGAAGCAGCACATCAACGACCTGGCCGAGGCGCTGATCGCGCAGGGGCACGACGTCTCGGTGATCGCGCCCGCGGGCGACGACGTGGAGCTGCCGCCGTTCGTGACGGGAGCCGGCCGGGCGGTGCCCGTGCCGTACAACGGGTCGATCGCGCGGATGTCGTTCGGTTTCATCTCGGCGGCCAGGGTGCGGCGCTGGATCCGCGACGGTGGCTTCGACGTGCTGCACATCCACGAGCCGCTGGTGCCCAGCCTCGGCGTGCTGGCCTGCTGGGCGGCCAGGGGGCCGATCGTGGCGACCTTCCACGCCTCCTGGGTGCGCTCGCGGGCGATCGCGGTGGCCGAGCCGATGCTGCGCAGCGCGCTGGAGAAGCTGAGCGGGCGCATCGCGGTCTCCGACGCGGCCCGCAAGAGCCTGGTGGAGCAGTTCGGCGGCGACACGGTGCTGATCCCGAACGGGGTGACCGTCAGCCGCTACACCGAGGCCGAGCCGCTGCCGGGGTGGGGCCCCGACGGCGGCACGCTGGGCTTCCTCGGCCGGATGGACGAGCCGCGCAAGGGGCTGCCGATCCTGCTGGAGGCGTTCGCCGCGCTGGCCGCCGAGCGGCCGGAGGTGAAGCTGCTGATCGCCGGGCCCGGCGACGAGAAGGACGTCTACGACCGGGTGCCCAAGCGCTTCCACGACCGGGTGAGCGTGCTCGGCATGGTGAGCGAGGAGGACAAGATCCGCGCCTACCACTCGGTGGACGTCTTCTGCGCGCCCAACACCGGCGGCGAGAGCTTCGGCATCGTGCTGGCCGAGGCGATGTCGTCGGGCGCGACCGTGCTGGCCAGCGACATCCCGGCGTTCCGCAAGGTGCTCGGCGACGGCGAGGCGGGCGCGCTGTTCCCCAACGGCGACGCCGCCGCGCTGGCCGCCGAGGCCGGGCGGCTGCTCGACGACCCACAGCGCCGGGCCAAGCTGGCGGCGGAGGCGCTGGTGGCGGTCCGCAAGTACGACTGGTCCACCGTCGCCCGCGACGTGGTCAGGGTGTACGAGACGGTGACGGCGAGCGCGGGCCGGGTCGAGGAGGACTCGTGAGCACCACCATCGTCCTGGTCGTCGGCTTCCTGGCGGTGCTCGCCGCCGTCTACGTCTCCTGGCGGGCCGGCCGCCTGGACCGGCTGCACATCAGGCTGGAGCTGGCCGCCGAGGCGCTCGACGTGGCACTGGTCCGCAGGGCCGCGGTGGTGCTGGAGCTGGCCGGTTCCCGGCTGCTCGACCCGGCGAGCTCGCTGGTGCTCGCCGCCGCCGCCCACGAGGCCCGTACGGCCGGCCCCGACGAGCGCGAGCACGCCGAGAGCGACCTGTCCAGGGCGCTGCGGGCCGCGATCGACCAAGAGCGCTTCCGGGAGAAGCTGGCCGAGTCGCCCGGCGGGCGGCTGCTGCTGGAGGAGCTCGACGCGGCCGTGGCCAAGGTGGTCTACGCCCGCAGGTTCTTCAACAACGCCGTCGCGGTGACCAGGACCGCCCAGCGGCGCTGGCTGGCCAGGACGCTGCGCCTGGCGGGCCGGACGGATTTTCCGCAATTCTTTGAGATCGATGACAATCCGCCGGAGACCATGGCAACTGAATGACCCAGTTGGGGGAGCCCGGTAAGCTTCATCCGTTTTCGTGGGCAAAGCGGAGGAGATGACACGTGCGGGTACCCCGGATGATCGCCGTCACGCTGACAGGGGCGGCCGTCCTGGTCCCCGCGGCGGCCTGCTCCAGCGACGAGAAGGCCGCTCCGCCGAAGGCCCCGCAGGCCGCCACGGCGGAACCGTCACCCGAGCCCGAGCCCGGCCACCCGTTCACCGGGATGCCCGGCAAGGAGGCCGGCCCGGTGCTCGCGGTGAAGATCGAGAACACCGCGGCGGGCAAGCCGCAGCTCGGCCTCAAGAGCGCCGACATCGTCTACGTCGAGCAGGTCGAGGCCGGTCTCACCCGGCTCATGGCGATCTTCTCCTCGAAGATCCCGGCCAAGGTCGGCCCGGTGCGCAGCGCCAGGATCTCCGACCTGCACATCGCGCCCCAGTTCGGCAAACCGGCCTTCGCCTACTCCGGCGCGCAGACCAAGATGCTGCCGTTCATCGCCGAGGCCTCGCTGTACGACGTCTCCGACAGCCGCGCCCCCGGCGCCTACTTCCGCCAGCCCGGCCGCTACGCGCCCTACAACCTGTTCGCCAACACCAAGCAACTGCTGGCCAAGGCGCCCAAGGCGAGTGAGGCCAAGGACATCGGCTTCACCTTCGGCGACCCGCCGGCCGAGGGCGGCGTGCCCAAGAAGAACTGGACGGTCAAGTGGCCGGCCGCGCGCCTCACCTTCGGCTGGTCGGAGACCAGGAAGCAGTGGCTGATCTGGCAGGACGGCAAGAAGGACATGGCCGCCGAGGGCGGCCAGCTCGGCGCGCCCACCATCGTCATCCAGTACACCAAGACCGAGCGCTCGGAGTTCCACGACAAGAACCAGAGCTACACGCCGCTGGTGCACACCACCGGCAAGGGCTCGGCGATCGTGCTGCGCGAGGGCAAGGCCTACAAGGCGAGGTGGTCGCGCGAGTCGGAGGAGAGCGGCACCACGTTCACCACGCCGGAGGGCGAGCCGATGAACTTCGCGCCCGGACAGGTGTGGGTGGCGCTGGCCAGCCGTACGCCGGTCATTCCTTAACGTATAAATCCGCTCCGCATCACTGACAAGGTGGTGTGTCCGGTTCCTGACCGTTCAGCACCTACGATTGGTGTGAGAACTTACCGTCGCCCGATGTGAGGAAGACCGTGTCCAGCAGCACGCCCGAAGTCACCCCCGCCACCGGCACCGCGCGCGTCAAGCGCGGCATGGCCGAGATGCTCAAGGGCGGCGTCATCATGGACGTCGTCACGCCCGAGCAGGCGAAGATCGCCGAAGACGCCGGCGCCGTAGCCGTCATGGCCCTGGAGCGTGTTCCGGCCGACATCCGCGCGCAGGGTGGCGTGTCCCGAATGAGCGACCCCGACATGATCGACGGCATCATCGCCGCCGTGTCGATCCCGGTCATGGCCAAGGCCCGCATCGGGCACTTCACCGAGGCCCGGGTTCTGCAGGCGCTCGGTGTCGACTACGTCGACGAGTCCGAGGTGCTCACGCCCGCCGACTACGCCAACCACATCGACAAGTGGCAGTTCACCGTGCCCTTCGTCTGTGGCGCGACCAACCTGGGCGAGGCGCTGCGCCGCATCACCGAGGGCGCGGCGATGATCCGCTCCAAGGGCGAGGCGGGCACCGGCGACGTCTCCAACGCCGTCACCCACATGCGCACCATCCGCGGCGAGCTCAAGCGGCTGGCCTCGCTGCCCGAGGACGAGCTGTACGTCGCGGCCAAGGAGCTGCAGGCGCCGTACGAGCTGGTCGCCGAGGTGGCCAGGACCGGCAAGCTGCCCGTCGTGCTGTTCACCGCGGGCGGCATCGCCACCCCGGCCGACGCCGCGATGATGATGCAGCTCGGCGCCGAGGGCGTCTTCGTCGGCTCGGGCATCTTCAAGTCGGGCGACCCGGCCAAGCGCGCGGCGGCCATCGTGAAGGCGACCACCTTCTTCGACGACCCCGACGTGATCGCCAAGGTCTCGCGCGGCCTGGGCGAGGCCATGGTCGGCATCAACGTCGAGGAGATCCCGCAGCCGCACCGCCTGGCCGAGCGCGGCTGGTAGCCGCCGGACGAGTCGAGGGGCCCCGCCGCGCGCGGGGCCTCTTCGTCTCCGCAGGCGGGTTCAGAAGCGCCACCTGGTCTGGCTGTACACCTCGCCCTTGCCGAAGCCGAAGGCCTTGGCCGGCAGCACCTCGAAGACCACGGCGCGGGTGCCCTCGCCGACGAAGGCTCCGTCCTCGACCTCGAAGTGCCAATCGCCGCCGTACTTCGACTCGAACAGTTCGGCGAGCCGCCGCAGTCGCGTCTCGTCCTCCACCTGCCGGACCCGCCCCTCCACCACGAGGTCGAGGCCCGCGTGCAGGGTGTTGGAGCCCGTGGTCATCACCACGTGCGGGTTGCCCTCCAGGTTGCGCGCCTTGCGTTCGTCCGGGCCCGTGCAGAAGTGCAGCGCGCCCTCGAACCAGACCGCGATGAGCGGCGTGACGTGCGGGCGGCCGTCGGGGCGGACCGTGCTCAGCCAGAACACCTCGGCTTCCTCGAGGCGCCCGCGCGCCTCCTCCCAGGGCGTCGCGCTCGCCTCGGCACTGCTGAACGCGCCGTCGAACTCGGTGACCGGTTCCTTGACAGTCATGGTGTCGCCTCCCTTTCACTCTCCTCTCGGGGACCTTCCCGGTTGAATGCTTAGCCAGACTAAGTTAGCCTGGCTAAGTGTGACGAAGGACGATCCCGAGGTTCTCGCCGAACAGCTCTCCGCGACCCTGCGCCACCTCGTCCTGCTGCTGCGCAGGACGACCGCGGGCCAGCCCATCACCACCCAGCAGTACGCGGTGCTCGGCTCCCTGGAGCAGGGCCCGCGCCGGATGACCGAGCTGGCCGAGGAGCACGCCGTGCAACTCCCCACCATGACCGTGCAGATCAACCGGCTGGAGGACCCCGGCCTGGTGGCCAGGGGCACCGACCCCGCCGACGCGCGGGTCAGGACGGTGGAGCTGACCGACGAGGGCCGCGCGCGGCTGCTGGCCGTACGGCAGGCCAGGATCGCCCGCCTCGCCGGCGAACTCGCCGTCCTCACCCCGGACGAGCGGGCCCACCTGGCGACCGCGCTGCCCACCCTGGCCAAGCTCGGCCGCCCCTAGGCCTCGGCAACGCCCTGTTCGTCGCCACCGCGCTGGCTACCGGCTGACCGGGATCGATGTCCCCGTACCGGGCCGGTCACCCCCTTCGTCGCCACCAAGCTCGGCGAGGAGATCGGCGTGGCCGTGCCGTACGCGCTGGGCGCCGCCTGCTGCCTGGCCGGCATGGCCGTCCTGTACGGCAGGCGCCACCACGCGCCACCACCTGCGCTCGCTGGTCCGCGTCGACCTCGACCACACGATCCGGGACGCGGCCCCCCGCCCGCTGACCGATGTGGTTACATGTCCCTCCATGAAGGGACGGACATGGCTCGCGGCGGGCGCCGTCCTGGCCGCCACCACCACCCCCGCCGCCCAGGCCCCCACCCCCCTCTCCGTGATGACCTGGAACGTCTGCGCCGGCACCAACCCGGCCTGCCCCATGTACGGCAGAAGCGTCCACGAACTGGCCCGGAGCATCGGCGAACAGGCCGTGTCCCAGCCCATCAGACCCGACGTGATCTTCCTGCAGGAGTTCTGCGCCGGTGCCACCCAGCCGCTGGAGCAGTGGCTGGAACTCAGCACGGGCCGCCCCTGGACCGCCAGGTCGGCAGACCTCACCGGGCCGGACGGCAGGCCGTACGCGTGCCACCCCGACCGCGCGGGCCGCCCGCGCGGCGCCCAGAGCGTCACCGTCGCGGTCGCCGGCCCCGCCCCCGCCTTCACCATCCACCCCCTGGACTCCCCGCCCTGGTACGTGAAGCGCTCGGCCCTGTGCGCCGCCATCCCCGCCAGGCGGATCAACGCCTGCGCCGCCCACCTGTCCTCCGGCCTGCCCAACGACGACCCGCAGCCCGGCGCCCCCTACCGGACCCGGCAGGTCAGGCAGCTCCTGGCGGCCGCCGCCAGACCCGGCCACCGGGCCGTCCTCGGCGGGGACCTCAACCTCACCCCGGCCCGCGCGGCTGTCAGGCCCGCCTACCGGGCCTACGACGAGTGCGACACCGGCCGCGCCGCCCGCTGGACCCACCAGCGCGCCGGAGACGGCGTGACCAGGAAGCTCGACTACCTGTTCGCCCCCGCCGGCAGCGTCCGCGGCTGCCACGTCGACCGCTGGGCGGCCGCCTCCGATCACCGGCCCGTCTACCTCAAGGCGGTCCTGTAGGAAGACGCCGGGCCGCCGTGGTGTTGAATCATTGCGAACCCTTGACCACGAAGGAAGGACGAACGTGCCCACGATCGGTGTACTCGCACTCCAGGGAGACGTGCGCGAGCACGCGCGCATGCTGGAGGAGGCGGGCGCCACGGCGACGGCCGTGCGCAGGCCCGCCGAGCTCGACGCCGTCGACGGGCTCGTCATCCCCGGCGGCGAGTCGACCACCATGTGGAAGCTCGCCGAGATCTTCGACATGCTCGAACCGCTGCGCCTGCGCGTCAAGGAGGGCCTGCCCGTCTACGGCTCCTGCGCCGGCATGATCATGCTTGCCGACCGCATCGAGGGCGGCGTCGAAGGCCAGCAGACCATCGGCGGCATCGACATGACGGTCCGGCGCAACGCCTTCGGCCGTCAGGTCGACTCCTTCGAGTCCGACCTGACCTTCGACGGCCAGGTCGTTCACGCCGTCTTCATCCGCGCGCCGTGGGTGGAATCGGTGGGTCCGGAGGTCGAGGTGCTGGCGGTGGCCGAGCCTGGGGATAGGATCGTCGCGGTCCGACAGGGACCACTGCTCGCGACGTCGTTCCATCCCGAGCTGACGGGCGACACGCGCGTGCACGAGTACTTTGTATCCATGGTGAACACGGTGAGGGAGCTCTAGGTCATGTCCGGCCACTCCAAATGGGCGACGACGAAGCACAAGAAGGCCGCGCTCGACGCCAAGCGCGGCAAGCTTTTCGCGAAGCTCATCAAGAACATCGAGGTGGCGGCCAGGACCGGTGGACCTGACCCGGATGCCAACCCCACGCTCTTCGACGCCATCTTCAAGGCGAAGAAGAACTCGGTGCCCAACGACAACATCGAGCGCGCCCGCAAGCGCGGCGGCGGCCTGGAGGCCGGCGGCGCCGACTGGCAGACCATCATGTACGAGGGCTACGCGCCCGGCGGCGTCGCGGTGCTCATCGAGTGCCTCACCGACAACCGCAACCGCGCCGCCTCCGAGGTGCGCGTCGCGCTGACCCGCAACGGCGGCTCGCTGGCCGACCCCGGCTCGGTGTCGTACATGTTCAACCGTAAGGGCGTCGTGATCGTCCCCAAGAACGGGCTCGACGAGGACGACGTGCTCACCGCGGTGCTGGAGGCGGGCGCCGAGGAGGTCAACGACCTGGGCGAGTCCTTCGAGGTGGTCTCCGAGGCCGGCGACCTGGTGCCGGTGCGCAAGGCGCTGCAGGAGGCCGGCATCGACTACGACTCGGCCGAGTCCGGCTTCCTGCCGACCATGAGCGTGCCGCTCGACGAGGACGGCGCGAAGAAGGTCTTCAGGCTCATCGACGCCCTGGAGGACAGCGACGACGTGCAGAACGTCTTCGCCAACTTCGACGTCTCCGACGACGTCCTGGCCAAGCTCGACGCCTGAGTGTCTCCGCCGCTCGCGTAGGTTGTCTCTTCGTGGACATTCGCGACCTGACCCTCGACGACTTCGACGCCGTTCTCGACTCCCGGCAGCGCGCCTTCGGCCTGCTGTCGGCCGCCGACGTGGAGCGCTGGCGCGCCATGGCGGAATCGACCTTCGCCGACGGCCGCTACCTCGGCGCCTTCGACGGCGCCCGGCTGGTGGCCACCGCCCGCCTCAGGAGCTTCACCCAGTGGTGGCACGGCAGGCCCCAGCCCATGGCCGGGATCGCCTCCGTCACCGTCACCCCCGAGGACAGGGGCAGGGGCGCGGGGCGCCTCATCATGCGCGCCGCGATGGGGCGCGCGGCCGAACTCGGCGACGCCGTCTCGGCGCTCTACCCGGCCACCACCCGGATCTACCGCTCACTCGGCTGGGAACACGCCGGCGCCCAGCACCTGGTACGGCTGCCCGCCGAGGCGCTGCGCACGATCAGGCCCACCGAGCCGGTCAAGCTCAGGCGCATGGGCCCGGACGACGCTCCCGACCTCGTCGCCCTGCTCGGCCGGCTGCACGGCGCGGCCCGCTCCAGCGGCCCCGTCTCCTGGGACGAGAACGCCTGGCGGACCTGGCTGGCCAACCCCGGCGACTTCCTCTACCTCGCCGACGACGGCTTCGCCGTCTACCGGTGGAAGGGCGACGACATCGAGGTCGCGGGCCTCATGGCCGGCTCCGAGGCCACGGCCCGCGCGCTGTGGTCGATGGTCGGCACCTCCGCGACGATGGCCAAGACCGTCGTCGCCGCCGTCGCCCCCGACGACCCGGTGCTGTGGCTGGTCGGCGACCGCGACCACGAGCACGTCGAGCAGGTGCGCTGGATGTTCCGGACGATCGACCTGGCCGAGGCCGTCGCCAGGCGCGGCTTCCCGGCCGCGCTGACGCTCGACGCCGTCGTCGAGGTGGACGACCCGGAGCGGCCCGCCAACTCCGGGCCGTGGCGGCTGGAGATCGCGGGCGGCTCGGGCGCCGCCACCGCCGCCGCGTCCACGGCGGGCGCGCCGAGGCTGAGCGTCAACGGCTTCTCCGCGCTGTACGCCGGGGTGCCGACGGCCACGCTCAGGCGCGGCGGGCTGATGACCGGGCCCGGCGGGTTCGACGAGGCGCTGGACTCGGCCTTCGCGGCCAAGCCGTACATGCTCGACTACTTCTAGCGCCCGCCGGGGGCGTGTTCGCGGTGCGCGGGGACGGCGGGCGGGGTAGAGTTCGGTGCCGAACAGATGTTCGGCGATCGGGAGGGCACGACCGGTGCGGGTGATGGGCGTCGACCCCGGGCTGACCCGGTGCGGCCTCGGCGCGGTCGAAGGGCGCCCCGGCGCGCCGCTGAGCCTGGTGGCCGTCGGCGTCGTGCGCACCTCGGCCGACGACGAGCTCGGCACCCGGCTGGTCGGCATCGAGGCGGGCATCGAGCAGTGGCTCGACGACGTGCGCCCCGACGCGGTGGCGGTCGAGCGGGTCTTCGCCCAGCACAACGTCCGCACCGTGATGGGCACCGCGCAGGCGGCCGGCATCGCCGTCCTCTGCGCGGCCAGGCGCGGCCTGCCCGTCGCCCTGCACACGCCCTCGGAGGTCAAGGCGGCCATCACCGGCAGCGGCACCGCCGACAAGAAGCAGATCGGCGCCATGGTCACCCGGCTGCTGCGGCTCACCGAGATGCCCAAGCCCGCCGACGCCGCCGACGCGCTCGCGCTGGCCATCTGCCACGTGTGGCGCGGCGGCGCCCAGCACCGCCTGGCCGAGGCGCTGGCCAAGGCCAAGGCGACGTCGAGAGGGAGGACGCGGTGATCGCTTCGGTGTCCGGGGTGGTGACGGCGCTCGCGCCCGACGCCGCCGTGGTCGAGGTCGGCGGGGTGGGTGTCCTCACCCACTGCACCCCCGGCACACTGGCCACGCTCAAGGTCGGCGAGCGCGCCCGCCTGGCCACCTCCCTGGTCGTCAGGGAAGACTCCCTGACCCTGTACGGCTTCGCCACCGACGACGAGCGCACCGTCTTCGAGATGGCCCAGACCGCCAGCGGCGTCGGCCCCAAACTGGCCCTCGCCATGCTCGCCGTCCACTCGCCCAACGCGCTGCGCGTCGCGGTGGCCTCGGCCGATCTCAAGGCGCTCACCAAGATCCCCGGGATCGGCCAGAAGGGCGCCCAGCGCATCGTGCTGGAGCTGAAGGACAAGCTCGGCACCCCCGACGAGGTGGTCAACGCCGCGCTCAACGGCAAGGCGGCCGTGCCGCTCTGGCGCGACCAGGTCCACTCCGGCCTGGTCGGGCTCGGCTACTCGGCCAGGGACGCCGACGAGGCCGTCGCCGTGGTCGAGGCCGACGCGGACGCCGACCTGGCCGCCGGGCGCCAGCCCCAGGTGGCGGCGCTGCTCAAGGCCGCGCTGCGGGCGCTGAGCGTCCGATGAGCCTCGACCGGGACCTGGTCTCACCCGACGCCGAGGGCGACGAGCAGCAGATCGAGGCGGCGCTGCGGCCCAAGCGGCTGGCCGAGTTCATCGGGCAGGGCCGGGTCCGCGAGCAGCTCTCGCTGGTGCTGGAGAGCGCGCTCAGGCGCGAACGCCCGCCGGACCACGTGCTGATGAGCGGCTCGCCCGGCCTCGGCAAGACCACGCTGGCGATGATCATCGCCGCCGAGCTGAACGCTCCGCTCCGCGTCACCTCGGGCCCCGCGCTGGAACGGGCCGGCGACCTCGCCGCGATCCTGTCGACGCTGGCGGAGGGCGAGGTGCTGTTCATCGACGAGATCCACCGCATGGCCCGCCCCGCCGAGGAGATGCTCTACCTCGCGATGGAGGACTTCCGCGTCGACATCATCGTCGGCAAGGGGCCCGGAGCCACCGCGATCCCGCTCGACATCGCCCCTTTCACCCTCGTCGGCGCCACCACCAGGGCCGGGCTGCTGCCCGCGCCGCTGCGCGACCGGTTCGGCTTCACCGCGCACATGGACTTCTACGAGGTCGCCGAGCTGGAGCAGGTGCTGCGCCGCTCCGCCAGGCTGCTCGGCGTCACACTGCCCGACGAGGCCGGGCACGAGATCGCCAGGCGCTCGCGCGGCACCCCCCGCATCGCCAACCGGCTGCTGCGCCGGGTCCGCGACTTCTCCGAGGTGCGCGCCGACGGCGTCGTCACCCGCGACATCGCCTCCGCCGCGCTCAACCTTTACGAAGTCGATGCCGAAGGCCTCGACCGGCTCGACCGGGCGGTGCTCGGCGCGCTGCTGCGCAAGTTCGGCGGCGGCCCGGTCGGCCTGTCCACTCTGGCGGTCGCGGTGGGGGAGGAGCCCGAAACGGTCGAGGTGGTGGCCGAGCCGTTCCTGGTGCGCCAGGGACTGCTGGCCCGCACCCCCCGCGGCCGGGTCGCGACCGCTTCGGCCTGGGCACATCTGGGTATGACGCCGCCGCCCGACGCGTTCGGGGCGGCGCTTTTCGACTGATCACAGAACGGTTGCAAGCGTTGCGAATTGGGAACTTCCCCGCGCGCCTAATCGCTGCCTCGTTGCCGGGTTTCACGACAAGCGCCTAAACTCCGTGGCTTGGCTGGCTGTGTAGTCTGACGGGCTGAGCGGCGCGGCCCCACATCGCAAAGCACGGAATTTCCGGCGCGACGCCGGTGTCAACGTCTTGTACGCAAATGGAAGGTCGCCCTCAATGGACATGGGACAGCTCGGGAGCATCCTGCCGCTCGTCTTGCTGGTAGTGGTTTTCTACTTCCTGCTGATCCGCCCGCAGCGCAAGCGCCAGCAGGAGGCTGTGAAGATGCAGAACTCCCTGGTGCCTGGCTCGCGCGTCATGACGACCACGGGACTGTTCGGCACGGTCGTCGCGGTTGACAACGAGGACGTCATCCTCGAAGTTGCGCCCGGCGTCGAAACACGGTGGGTCAAGGCCGCGATCGGCCGGGTCGTCACCCCGGTGGCCGCCTCCGCCGACGAGCCCGAACTCGGCGAGCGCAAGGACGACGAAGGCAAGGACGGCGACAGCGCCGACAGCAACGGAGACCAGGACTCCAACTCCAAGCAGTCCTGACCAGGCTCTACGAGCACCCCTACTCGAAAGAAACTGACGACCAGTGGCCCGAC
The DNA here is from genome assembly GCF_040645915.1 of Nonomuraea sp. NPDC046570. Lineage (NCBI taxonomy): Bacteria > Bacillati > Actinomycetota > Actinomycetes > Streptosporangiales > Streptosporangiaceae > Nonomuraea > Nonomuraea sp. NPDC046570. Next base: position 45,140 of record NZ_JBEYZF010000040.1, read on the forward strand.
CGACCAGCGGCCAGAGTAAGCCGGGGCGCACGCTCCTGCTCCTCCTGGCGTTCATCCTCGCCATGGGCGGGGCGATGTTCCTGCAGGGCGCGTTCACGCCCAAGCTCGGACTCGACCTCGCGGGCGGAACGACGGTGACGTTGTCGCCGATCACCGCGACCGGAAGCCCCCCCTCCGACGAGAGCCTCGACCTCGCCGTCAACATCATCCGTGAGCGGGTGAACGGCACCGGCATCTCCGACGCGGAGGTCGCCAAGTCCGGCAGCAACATCATCATCTCTGTTCCGGGTGTCGGCCAGGAGGAGGTCATCAAACTGGTCGGCACCACCGCGGAGCTGCGTTTCCGCCAGGTGCTGACCTCGGCCCCCACGCAGCCCCAGGCGCAGCCGAGCCAGATGACGACGGACGCTCCGACGCCCGCCGCGTCCCCGCAGCCGAGCTCCTCGGCCAAGGCGCCCAAGCCCACCACCTCGCCCACGGGCAAGGCCCTGTCGTCCGCGCTGACCTCGCCGACCCCCGCTCCGTCGGACAAGCCCGCTGACAAGAAGCCCGGTAAGGCGACTCCTTCCGCGCAGCCCAGCGAGCAGCCCACGCAGCCGAACCAGCCGCAGGAGGACCCGAGCCTCGCCGGCATCGACCCCGCCCTGATCAAGCAGTTCGAGGCGCTGGACTGCGCCAAGAACCGGGGCGAGGGCGTCCAGGACGACCCGGGCAAGCCGTACGTCGCCTGTGAGAAGGACGGCAGCGTCAAGTACATCCTCGACAAGGCGGCCGTGGTCGGCACCGACATCGACACCGCGAGCGCGGGCCTGCAGCAGCAGACCGGCCAGTGGGTCGTGCAGCTGTCGTTCAAGGGCAAGGGCCCCGAGGAATGGCGCAAGATCACCACGACGGCCTTCCAGGCGCAGGCTCCGCGCAACCAGGTCGCCGTCGTCCTCGACGGCGTCGTCATCACCGCGCCGAACATCACCGAGCCGATCCCCGGCGGCCGCGCCGAGATCACCGGCGGGTTCAACCAGGTGACCGCGACCGAGCTGGCCAACCAGCTCAAGTACGGCGCGCTGCCGCTGAAGTTCCAGCGCAGCTCGATCGACACCGTCTCCTCGACGCTCGGCCAGGACCAGCTCATGGGCGGTCTGGTCGCCGGCGCCATCGGTCTCGCCCTCGTCGTCCTGTACTCGCTGCTCTACTACCGCGGCCTCGGCATCGTCTCGGTGCTGAGCCTGGTGGTCGCCTCCGTCATCACCTACCAGGCCGTCGTGCTGCTGGGCGAGAACGCCAACTTCCGCCTCTCGCTGCCGCACATCATCGGATTGGTGGTATCGATCGGCATCACCGCGGACTCGTTCATCGTGTACTTCGAACGCATCCGTGATGAGATGAAGGAGGGCAGGCGGACACTGCGGGCCGCCGTCGAGGTGGCCTGGGTCCGGGCCCGCCGCACGATCCTGATCGCCGACGCGGTCATGTTCATCGCGGCGGTCGTGCTCTTCTTCCTCGCGGTCGGCGGTGTGGCCGGGTTCGCGTTCGCGATGGGCCTGACCACGCTGATCGACATCGTCGTGGTCTTCCTGTTCACCAAGCCGTTCATCGCCCTGCTGGCGAAGATGAAGTTCTTCGCCAAGGGGCACAAGCTGTCCGGCCTCGACGCCGAGCGCATGGCAGCCGAGCCCGCCCGTACGAACACCCCGCAGGAGGCCTGACATGGGACTCGGGCGCCGCCTCTACCGAGGCGAGATCGACGTCGACTTCGTCGGGCGCAGGAAGCTCTGGTACGGACTGTCGGCCTTCCTGCTGCTCTTCTCTCTGGCCGGCATGATCTTCAGCATGTCCGTCAACAACGGCAGCCCGCTCAACCTGGGCGTGGAGTTCAAGGGCGGTTCCGTCTTCTCCTTCAAGGCGCCGACCGCGACGATCGAGGAGGTGCGCGCCACCTTCAAGGACGAGGGCGTGCACGAGTCGATCCCGCAGACGGCCGGAGACCGCTGGCGGGTCACCACCGAGACGCTCACCGAATCCAACGTCACCAAGGTGCAGAAGGCCATCGCGGCCGACTACAAGGTGCCGGAGAACCAGGTCGACATCCAGTCGATCGGCGCGTCCTGGGGCGGTGAGGTCTCCCAGAAGGCCTGGATCGGCCTGGGCGTGTTCATGCTCGCAATCATCCTCTACCTGAGCATGGCCTTCGAGCCGAAGATGGCGCTCGCCGCCATCGTCGCGCTCGTCCACGACCTGGTGATCACCGCCGGGGTCTACGCCTGGTCGGGCTTCGAGGTCACGCCCGCGACCCTGCTGGGCTTCCTCACCATCCTCGGTTACTCGCTGTACGACGCGGTCGTCGTGTTCGACATGATCAAGGAGGTCACCGCCAAGCTCGGCACGACCTCCAAGAAGACCTACACGCAGGCCGCCAACGACGCGCTGAACCACACGCTGATCCGCTCGCTCAACACCTCGCTGGTAGCGATCCTGCCGGTCGCCGCGATCCTGTTCATCGGCACCACGCTGCTCGGCGCGGGCACGCTGAAGGACCTGTCGCTGGCGCTGTTCGTCGGCATGGTGGTCGGCACCTACTCCTCGCTGTGCGTGGCCACGCCGCTGCTGGTGACGCTGAAGGAGCGGGAGCCGAAGTACCAGGCCATCGCGCGCAGGCTCGCCTCCACCGGCGGCAAGGGCGCCAAGCGCACCGCCGCGGCCAAGGGCTGACGCGAATGTCCGGCGCCTCCGCTCCCGGTGGGGGGCGGAGGCGCCGTTTTTCCCCCGAAGGAGTGAGATGAGCGAACTGATCCTGAGCCGCATCAGGGACGTGCACGACTATCCCAAGCCCGGCGTGCTGTTCAAGGACATCACCCCCCTGCTGGCCGACCCCGTCGCGTTTTCCGCGGTGATCGACGAGCTCGCCGGGATGTTCCCCGGCGTCGACAAGATCGTGGGAATCGAGGCCCGCGGCTTCATTCTGGCCGCCCCCGCCGCCCTCCGGGCGGGCGCGGGTTTCGTTCCGGTACGGAAGAAGGGCAAACTGCCCGCCGAAACGCTGGAGGAGTCCTACGATCTGGAGTACGGCTCCGCGACCATCGAGGTGCACCGCGACGCGTTCGCGCCGGGTGACCGTGTCCTCATCGTCGACGACGTGCTCGCGACGGGAGGCACCGCGGAGGCGACCGTGGAGCTCCTGCGCCGGGCGGGAGCCGATGTGGTCGGCGTCGCCGTACTCATGGAACTGGCCTTTCTCAAAGGTCGCGAGCGTCTCGCCGGTGTGGACGTGCGGGCACTCGTGATCGTCTGATCGACCCCGGGGACGGCGCCCTCCTCTCGCACCTGGATAGACTGAGGGATCTGGACTCGAACGTGAGGAGTCTGTGTGCCCCGTGATGTGGTCGTGCCCGACGTGACCGACGCCGGTAACAGTGAGGCCGTGTCAGGAAACACGGCGCCGGGCGTCCCGGGGGTACGTCGACGGCGGTTTGGGGGTGTGGCCATGAATCCGGTGCTGGAACCGCTGTTCAGGACGGTCAGGGCCACCCATCCGAAGGCCGACCTGCGCCTGATCGAGCGCGCCTACGACGTGGCCGCCCACCACCACCGCGACCAGAAGCGCAAGAGCGGCGACCCGTACATCACCCACCCGCTGGCCGTGGCGACGATCCTGGCCGAGCTGGGCACCGACGACGAGACGCTGTGCGCGGCGCTGCTGCACGACACCGTCGAGGACACCGCCTACAGCCTCGACGAGCTGCGCGCGGACTTCGGCGAGAAGGTCGGGCTGCTGGTCGACGGCGTCACCAAGCTGGACAAGGTCAAGTTCGGTGACGCCGCGCAGGCCGAGACCGTGCGCAAGATGGTCGTGGCCATGTCCCGCGACATCCGGGTGCTGATCATCAAGCTGGCCGACCGGCTGCACAACATGCGCACCATGCGCTACCTGCCCGAGCACAAGCGCCACCAGAAGTCCCGCGAGACGCTGGAGATCTTCGCCCCGCTGGCCCACCGCCTGGGCATGAACACCATCAAGTGGGAGCTGGAAGACCTCGCCTTCGCGATGCTCTACCCCAAGCGCTACGACGAGATCGCCCGTATGGTCTCCGAGCGGGCCCCGCGCCGGGACCTGTTCCTGCAGGAGGTCATCGAGAAGGTCTCCGGCGACCTGCGCGACGCCAAGATCCGGGCGACGGTGAAGGGCAGGCCGAAGCACTACTACTCGGTCTACCAGAAGATGATCGCCCGCGACGTGGCCTTCGACGACATCTACGACCTGGTCGGCATCCGGGTCCTGGTGGACAGCGTCCGCGACTGTTACGCGACGCTCGGAACGATCCACGCGCGGTGGAACCCGGTGCCCGGCCGGTTCAAGGACTACATCGCGATGCCCAAGTTCAACATGTACCAGTCGCTGCACACCACGGTGATCGGCCCCGAGGGCAAGCCGGTCGAGCTGCAGATCCGCACGCACGCCATGCACCACCGGGCCGAGTACGGCGTGGCCGCGCACTGGAAGTACAAGGAGGACGCCGCCCCCGCCGGCCCGCAGGGCAAGGTCAAGCCCGGCGGAGACATGGCCTGGCTGCGGCAGCTCCTCGACTGGCAGAAGGAGACCTCCGACCCCGGCGAGTTCCTGGAGTCGCTCCGCTTCGACCTGTCGGTCTCCGAGGTCTACGTCTTCACCCCGCGCGGCCAGGTGGTGGCGCTGCCGGAGGGCGCGACACCGGTCGACTTCGCCTACGCCGTACACACCGAGGTCGGTCACCGCTGTATCGGGGCGCGCGTCAACGGGCGGCTGGTGCCGCTGGAGTCGCGGCTCGGCAACGGCGACACCGTCGAGATCTTCACCTCGAAGTCCCCGGACGCCGGGCCGTCGCGCGACTGGCTGAAGTTCGTCAAGTCCGGCCGGGCGCGCAACAAGATCCGGCAGTGGTTCTCCAAGGAGCGCCGCGAGACCGCGATCGAGGCCGGCAAGGAGGCCATCGGGCGGGCCATGCGCAAGCAGGGGCTGCCGCTGCAGCGCCTGATGTCCGGCGAGTCCCTGCTGGCGCTCGCCCGCGACCTGCGCTACCCCGACGTCTCGGCCCTGTACGCCGCGGTCGGCGAGAGCCACATCGCCGCGCAGTCCGTGGTGCAGAAGCTGGTGGCCTCCATCGGCGGCGTGGAGAGCGCCGAGGAGGACATCGCCGAGGTGTCCCTGCCGACCCGCCTCAGCCGCCGCCCGCGCGGCGGCGCCGGAGGCGCGGGCGTGGTGGTGGCGGGCGACTCCGACGTCTGGGTACGGCTCTCGCGCTGCTGCACCCCGGTGCCCGGCGACGACATCGTCGGCTTCGTCACCCGCGGGCACGGCGTGTCCGTCCACCGGGCCGACTGCACCAACGTGCAGCAGCTCAAGGAGCAGCCGGACCGGCTGGTCGAGGTGAGTTGGTCGCCCAGCGACGACTCGGTGTTCCTGGTGGCCATCCAGGTGGAGGCGCTGGACCGCCCCCGCCTGCTGTCGGACGTCACCCGCACCCTGTCGGACCAGCACGTGAACATCCTGTCGGCGTCGGTGACCACCTCGCGCGACCGGGTGGCGGTCAGCAAGTTCACCTTCGAGATGGGCGACCCGAAGCACCTCGGGCACGTCCTGAAGGCGGTCCGCACCATCCAGGGCGTCTACGACGTCTACCGCGTCAGCGGCGCCGGCACCTGAGTCGCGATCGCGTCAGCGGTGCCGGAGTCCGCGGGGTTTACGGTGTGGCGCGTCCAACCCCTCGAACGACTCCAGCGCCGCCGCACCTCAGCGCCGCCGCCTGCCCCCAGCGGTCACCCAGGGCGCTGCTCGGCGGCCAGCCGCCCCGCCCGCTCGTGCAACTCCGCGGCCTGCGCCAGGTCGCCCCTCAGCAGCGCGACGCGGCCGAGGGCGGACAGCCTGTAGGAGACCTCGGTCCACAGGCCCAGGTCCTCGGCGCCCCGCAACGCCTCCCTGTGCAGCCTGCCCGCCGGGGGTAGTCGGCGGTGGCCTCGGCCAGCAGGGCGAGCCCCTCGGTGGCCCTGAGCCGCCCCCAGCGGTCACCCAGTTCCTCGAACGCCGCCAGCGCCCGCCGTACCCGCTCGTCGGCGACCGCAGCGACGAACCCCACTGCGCGAACCCGACGGCCTCGGTGTCGCCGTCGCCGACGGCGTGTCCGGCGGCGGCGGCCCTGTCCACGAACAGGCGCACCGCGCTCGACCGGGCGGCGAGCGATGTACAGGCTGTTCACCGGTTACTTCCAGGTGGCCGCGTTGGTCGGCGCTGAGCGGGTGGGCGAGTTCACCGCGATGGTGATGCCCCGGCTCGGCGCGATGTCCGGCTCGCTGCCTGCCTTCGCCGAGCAGGTCGAGGCGGGGACATACCCGACGGACGTGTCCAGCCTGGACATCAACCAGTGGGGTACGCCAACCTCGTGGCCGCCGCCGAGGTCAGGGGGCTCGACCTCGGCCTGTTCACCCCGGTCCAGGAACTGCTGGACCGGGCGGTCGCAGCAGGACACGGAAACGACAGCCTGGCCAGGCTGGTCGAACTCATCACCAGGGGGAGCGCATGACGAACGCAGTGATCATCGGCGGGACGATCGGGATGGGCCTGGCCATCGCCAGGCGGCTGCTCGGCCAGGGCGCCCAGGTGCTGCTGACCGGCCGCAACGAGAAGAACCTGGAGGAGGCGGCGCGCGAGCTCGGCGACGGGGCGCAGGTGGTCCGCTCGGACCTCGCGAGCATGGCCGACATCCAGGCGCTCGGCGCCACGGTCGAGGAGCGGCTCGGCTCGATCGACCACCTGTTCGTCAACGCGGGCGTCGCCGAGTTCGGCCTGCTCGCCGACATCACCGAGGAGTCCTACGACCGGCAGTTCGGCGTCAACACCAAGGGCGTGCTGTTCACCGTGCAGCGGCTGGCGCCGCTGATCAGGGAGGGTGGCTCGATCGTCTTCACCACCTCGGTGGCCGACGCGAGTGGCTCCCCCGGCATGGGCGTGTACTCGGCGTCGAAGGCGGCCGTGTGGTCCCTCGCCCAGGTGCTGGCCGCCGAACTGCTGCCCAGGAAGATCAGGGTGAACGCGGTCAGCCCCGGATTCATCGACACCCCCACGAACGGAGCGGCCGGGCTGTCCGAGGCCGAGCGGGCCGCCATCCACGAGGTGGGCGACGCGACCACGCCGATGCGGCGGCACGGCACCTCCGACGAGGTCGCGGCGGCGGCGCTGTTCCTGGCGACCGAGGCCACCTTCACCACGGGAGTCAAACTGCCCGTCGACGGCGGCCTGGGCCAGAACCTGACCGTACCGGGCTGATCAGCACTCGATGCGGACCGCGTCCACGATGTCGTTCTCCCACGAGCGCAGGCCGTCGAACAGGCAGGTGTCACCCGAGGAGCACGCGTTGCCCGGGTCGGCGACCCGGGCAACCACGACGGCGGCTAGCTGAACTCGGCGAGCGTGCGCTCGGCCTCCTCCAGCCAGGAGCGGCGGGCCGCGATGGCCTCCTCGGCCTCCTTGATGTCCTTGGCCCGGCCCGCGGCCTGCGCCTTGGCCAGCTTCGCCTCAAGCTGCCCGATCGAGTGGCGAAGCTGGTCGACGGTGCTCTGGGCGCGGGCGCGGGCCTCGGGGTTCGAGCGCTTCCACTCGGTCTCCTCGGCCTTGCGCACCGCGTCGTCGACCTTGCGCAGCCCGCCCTCGAGCCGGTCGCGCTGCTCGCGCGGCACCGGCCCGGCGGCCTCCCACCGCTCCAGCAGCGAGCGCAGCGCGCCGCGCGCGGTACGGGCGTCGGACACCGGCAGGATCTTCTCCGCCTCGGCCAGCAGCTCCTCCTTGACCTCGGCGTTGGCCGCCAGCGAGGCGTCCCGCTCGGCGAACACCGCCGAACGGGCCTGGAAGAACTGGTCCTGGGCGGTCTTGAAGCGCGCCCACAGCTCGTCCTCCGCCTCGCGCGAGGCGCGGCCGGCCGACTTCCACTGCTGCATCAGCTCGCGGTAGATCGAGGCGGTCTGACCCCAGTCGGTGGAGCCGGACAGCGCCTCGGCCTCGTCGACGATGCGCTCCTTGGTGGCGCGCACCCCCTCGCGCTGCTCGTCGAGCCCGGCGAAGTAGGCCTTGCGCCGCTTGGCGAACGCGGTGCGCGCCGCCGACAGGCGCTTCCACAGGGCCGCCTCGGTGACCCTGTCGATGCGCTCGGCGGCCTTCCACTCCTCCACGAGCTGGCGCAGGCGCTCTCCGCCCGACTTCCAGTGCGTGGTCTCGTCGGCGATGCGCTCGGCCTCGGCGACGATGCGCTCCTTGATGCCCCTGGCCTCGGCCCTGGCCACGTCGCGCGCGGCCTTGACCTCCTCGCGGCGCTGGGCCACCAGCTCCGAGAGGGTGCCGAGCCTGGCCACCAGCGCGTCCAGGTCGCCCACCGCGTGCGCGTCGGCGACCGCCTCGCGCAGCTTGACGATGCTCGCCTCGGCCTGCGCGGGGGCCAGGTCGGTGCCCTTGAGCCGCTGCTCGAGCAGCTGGACCTGACCGGCCAGCTCGTCGTACTTGCGGCGGAAGTAGGCCAGCGCCTCCTCAGGCTCCCCGGCCTGCCAGGACCCGACGGCCCGCTCTCCCTCGGCCGTACGCACGTAGACGGTGCCGTCGTCGTCTACCCGGCCCCACGGGTCGGTGCTCACCGTGTCCTCCCGCACTTTCCATCAGACCCTTCGGGACTGACCGTCCCTATGTTGTATTACGTCAGCTCTTGCCAGAGATTGTCACGTCTTTGATTTCGACGGGTACCTTCGGGGCGGTCTGGTCGTCCAGGAATCCGCCCTTGGCCACCTTGTCCACGATCTCCATTCCCTTGGTGACCGTACCGAATGGGGTGTACTGCGGAGGCAACGAAGCGGTCTCATCCCCGAAGACGATGAAGAACTGGCTCCCGTTCGTGCCCGCGCCCGCGTTGGCCATCGCCACCACACCGCGCTTGTACGGCATGCCCCCGAGATTCTCGTCGGCGTACTTGTACCCCGGACCGCCGTCGCCTCCCTGGCTCTTGCCGTCGGCCTTGGCCAGCGGGTCGCCGCACTGCAGCACGGCCAGGCCGCCCGCCTGCGGCGTGACCAGCCGGTGGCACCTGGTGTTGTCGAAGTAGTCCTTCGAGGCCAGGTAGTCGAAGGAGTTGACCGTGCAGGGCGCCTTCTTCGGCTGCAGATCGATCACGATGTCGCCGTCGCCCGTCTTGACGGTCATCGTCCGCGCCTTGAGGTTGGGCTTCGCCGGCGGCAGGCCGACGTCCTTGGACTTGCCCTGCGCGTCCTTGGTGTAGGCGCACGAGACCGTCTTCAGGTCGATGGGCGACGGCGTGACCTGCGGCGCCTCGGTGGGGGCGCCGGTCGGGGTGATCGCGGCGGTCGGGGTGGCGTCGGCGGCGCTCTGCGTCGCGCCGTCGTTGTTACCGCTCAGCAGCGTGGTCGCGGCCACGATGCCGCCCACCACCACGACGACGCCCACGGTCGACCCGATGACGGCGGTGCGCTTGGCGCGAGCCTCCCGCTCGGCGCGACGCTGCATCTGCCGCTCGTAGTGTTCACGCGCCAGCTGCTTCTGACGCTCCTTGCCCGTGGACACCGTATTGCCTCCCATAGCCAATCAACTGAGGTGGGCGCATCGTATCGGCCAACGGGTTATGGTTCGCAGCCCAGCGGCCAGCACCGGTACGCTTCGGTTACATTCTCATCCGTTTTCTTGACGAGACTCGCTGAGGCAGATGCTCATCGCAGGCTTTCCCGCAGGGGCCTTCCAGACCAATTGCTACCTTGTCGCGCCCGCCGCGGGCGAGGAGTGCGTGATCGTCGACCCGGGGCAGGACGCCGTCGAGGGCGTCGACGATCTGCTGCGCGAGCATCGGCTCAAGCCCGTCGCGGTCCTGCTCACCCACGGCCACCTCGACCACGTCTGGTCGGTGGCCCCCGTCTGCGGCGCGCGTGACGTCCCCGCCTGGATCCACCCCGAGGACCGGCACCTGCTGAGCGACCCGGCCGCGGGCTGGTCGCCCACGTCGAGCCAGCTTTTCGGCGGCATCACGCTGAGCGAGCCCGACGACGTCAAGGAACTGTCCGACGGCGCGACGCTGGAGCTCGCCGGGCTGGAGTTCACCGTCGCGCACACGCCCGGCCATACCAGGGGGTCGGTGAGCTTCCGGCTGCCCGAAGACGAGATCATGTTCTCGGGTGACCTGCTGTTCGCCGGCTCCATCGGCCGCTCAGACCTGCCGGGCGGCGACTATCCGACGATCCTGCGCAGCCTGGCCACCACGTGCCTGCCGCTGCCTGACGAGACGGTCGTCCTGCCGGGCCACGGACCACAGACCACGATCGGCCGCGAGCGCGCCACCAACCCCTATCTCAGGGAAGCAGCGCCGCACGCCGGTCCCAGCAGAGGGATCTAATGAGCTTCCAAGCACCAAAGGGCGTCAAGGAGTACATCCCGCCGCAGGCCGCGACCTTCTTCGAGATCCGCAGCGCCTTCGCCGAGACCGCCCGGCTGGCCGGATACTCCCGCCTGGAGACCGCCGTCTTCGAGGACACCCAGCTGTTCGCCCGCGGCGTCGGCGAGTCGACCGACGTCGTCAGCAAGGAGATGTACACCTTCACCGACCGCGGCGACAGGTCGCTGACCCTGCGCCCCGAGTTCACCGCGGGCGTCCTGCGCGCGGTCCTGGAGTACGGCCTGCACCGCGGCCAGCTCCCCGTCAAGGTGTGGACCGACGGCCCCGTCTTCCGCGCCGAGGCGCCCCAGGAGGGCCGCTACCGGCAGTTCTACCAGCTCGACCTGGAGGCCATCGGCAGCGAGGACCCCGCCGTCGACGCCGAGACGATCGCCCTGGCCTGGCGCTGGTACACCACGCTCGGCCTGACCAGGGTCCGGCTGCTGCTCAACTCGCTGGGTTGCAAGGAGTGCCGCCCGATCTACCGGGCCAGGCTGCAGGAGTTCCTGCGCGGGCTCGACCTCGACCAGGCCACCATGGAGCGCGTCGAGATCAACCCGCTGCGGGTGCTCGACGACAAGCGCCCCGAGGTGCGCGCCCAGGTCGAGGACGCGCCGCTGATCGGCGACCACCTGTGCGCCGACTGCAAGGCCTACCACGACCGGGTCCGCGAGCTGCTGGCCGACCTGTCCATCCCGTGGGAGGACTCGCCCCGGCTGGTCCGCGGCCTCGACTACTACACCCGCACCACGTTCGAGTTCGACCACCCGCTGCTCGGCGCCCAGTCGGGCATCGGCGGCGGCGGGCGCTACGACGGGCTGTCGGAGGCCATCGGCGGCCCCGCCCTGCCCGGTATCGGCTTCGGGCTCGGCCTCGACCGCACCGTCATCGCGATGCAGCGCGAAGGGCTCGAGGCACCGACGCCGCCGCGCTGCGAGGTGTACGGTGTGGCGCTGGGCGAGGAGGCCAACCGCGCCATGTTCGCCCTCGTCGCCGGGCTTCGCGCGGCCGGTGTCGCCGCCGACATGTCCTTCGGCGGCAAGGGGCTCAAGGGCGCGATGAAGGGGGCCGATCGTTCGGGGGCCCGTTTCGCGCTGATCCTGGGCGAACGGGATCTGGCGGCGCAAGCCGTACAAGTGAAGGACCTGACCACCGCAGAGCAGACCGAGGTGCCGCTGGCCCGGGTCGTCGAATTCTTGAAGGGGAAAGTGCAGTGATCCGCACGCACACAGCCGGGTCGCTCCGCGAGGAGCACGCGGGACAGCAGGTAACCCTCGCCGGATGGGTGGCCCGCCGCCGCGACCACGGCGGCGTGGTCTTCATCGACCTGCGCGACGCCTCCGGCACGGCGCAGGTGGTCTTCCGTGAGGAGGACCACGCGCACGACCTGCGGGCCGAGTACTGCGTGAAGGTGGTCGGCGAGGTCAGGGTCAGGCCCGAGGGCAACGCCAACCCCGACCTGCCGACCGGCGCGATCGAGGTCGTCGCCACCGAGGTCGAGGTGCTCAGCGAGGCGGCGCCGCTGCCGTTCCCGATCGAGGGCAACGCGGGGGTGAGCGAGGAGGCGCGGCTGAAGTACCGCTACCTCGACATCCGCCGCCAGCAGGTCGCCCACGCGATGCGGATCCGCTCCAAGGCCACCTACCTGGCCAACGAGGTGATGAACGAGCACGGCTTCGTCTACGTCGAGACGCCCACGCTCACCCGCTCCACCCCGGAGGGCGCCCGCGACTTCCTGGTGCCGGTACGGCTGCAGCCGGGCAACTGGTACGCGCTGCCCCAGTCGCCGCAGCTGTTCAAGCAGCTCCTGCAGGTGGCCGGGCTGGAGCGCTACTACCAGCTCGCCAAGTGCTACCGCGACGAGGACCTGCGCGCCGACCGGCAGCCGGAGTTCACCCAGATCGACGTGGAGATGTCCTTCGTCGACCAGGAGGACGTCATCGCGGTCGGCGAGGCGCTCATCGGCCGGATCTGGAAGGAGATCCTCGGCTACGAGCTGCCCGCCCAGCTGCCGCGGCTGACCTACGCCGACGCGATGGCCCGCTACGGCTCCGACAAGCCCGACCTGCGCTTCGGCCAGGAGCTCGTCGAGATGACCGGCTACTTCGCCGAGACGTCCTTCCGGGTCTTCCAGGCCGACTACGTGGGCGCGGTCGTCATGCCCGGCGGCGCCTCGCAGACCCGCAAGGAGCTCGACGGCTGGCAGGACTGGGCCAAGTCCCGCGGCGCCCGCGGCCTCGCCTACGTGCTGGTCCAGGAGGACGGCACGCTCGGCGGCCCGGTCGCCAAGAACCTGTCGGAGACCGAGGCGTCCGGCCTCACGGCCTTCGTGAAGGCCGAGCCCGGCGACGCGATCTTCTTCGCCGCGGGCGCCCGCAACGCCTCGCGCGAGCTGCTCGGCGCGGCCCGCCTGGAGATCGGCCGCCGCTGCGGCCTGATCGACGAGTCGCAGTGGGCGTTCCTGTGGGTCGTCGACGCGCCCATGTTCGAGGAGGACGGCGAGGGCGGCTGGACCGCGGTCCACCACCCGTTCACCGGCCCCAAGCCCGAGTGGGCCGACAACTTCCAGGACCACCCCGGCGAGGCGCTGGCCTACGCCTACGACATGGTCTGCAACGGCATGGAGATCGGCGGCGGCTCGATCCGTATCCACCGCGCCGAGATGCAGCAGCGCGTCTTCGACGTGCTGGGCATCTCCAAGGAGGAGGCGGAGAGCAAGTTCGGCTTCCTGCTCGACGCCTTCCAGTACGGCCCGCCCCCGCACGGCGGCATCGCCTACGGCTGGGACCGCGTCTGCATGCTGCTGGCCGGCGGCGACTCGATCCGCGACGTGATCGCCTTCCCGAAGACGGCCTCCGGCTTCGACCCGCTGACCAGCGCGCCCACGCCGATCACGATGGAGCAGCGCAAGGAGGCGGGCGTCGACGCCAAGCCGAAGTTCGAGGCGGCCAAGGCCTAGCCTGAGGCCGTAGCGGACGCGACGAGGCCCGCGCCCCCTC